>PLMV01000140.1 GCA_003141615.1 Syntrophaceae bacterium | reverse complement strand
TTTAATGATGATATGCAGGGAACTGCCTCTGTCACGCTGGCCGGATTGTATTCCGCGTTGCGAATTACCGGCGGCAAACTTTCCGCGCAGCGGATATTGTTTCTGGGCGCCGGTGAGGCGGCCATCGGTATTGGCAATCTCGTTTCTTCGGTAATGGTTAAAGAAGGCCTCTCGGTAGAGGCGGCTCGCCGCAACTGCTGGTTTGTGGACTCCAAAGGTCTCGTCGCCAGCGGCCGCACCGATCTGCCGGAACATAAGCGCCCCTATGCCCATGATTATCCTTTTCACAAAGATCTGCTCTCGGCCGTCGAGGCCGTAAGGCCTACCGCGATCATCGGCGTATCGGGTCAACCCAATACCTTCACACCTGCGGTGCTTACGGCAATGAGCAAAATAAACGAACGCCCGATTGTCTTCGCGCTTTCCAATCCAACATCCAAAGCGGAATGCACCGCCGAAGAGGCTTATCGCTATACGGACAAGCGCGCCATTTTTGCCAGCGGCAGTCCTTTCCCAACTGTCGTGATAGACGGCCAAACATTTGTACCGGGACAGGCGAATAACGCCTACATCTTCCCCGGTGTCGGATTAGGAGTACTGGCCTCGGAGGCCTCCCGCGTCACGGATGAAATGTTTACCGCGGCCGCCAAATCGCTGGATGAACAAGTTACCGTGGAGGATTTGAAAATAGGACGTATTTTCCCATCGCTTTCACGAATTCGCGAGGTATCGTCCAACATTGCGCTGGCAGTGGCAAAAATCGTCTTCGAGCGGGGGCTTACCTCGATGCCGGAACCTGCTGATCTGCTCGGTCATATCAAATCAACCATGTACGACCCGGCCTTCGAGGAGTATATCTAAACGCGAAACTAGTGATTTTTAATGCGTCACCGCCCGATGACAAACATCAACCTGCCTGTCGTCACCATAAGGTCATCTCAAGAAAAAGTCCCCATGACCTTGCCGTGGTCATGGGGACTTAAAGTCTTTTCATAATTCTGAAACTGGTTACAAAATTAATTTTTCTTCATCGCTTTGATAACAGCCTGAACTCTGCGATTCTTCTGCCGCCCTTCCTCGGTGTTATTGCTGGCAATCGGCTTAGTCAGTCCATAACCTACAGCGGTTAGGCGGGACGCCTTGATCCCGAAGTTGTTGATCAGGTATTGCCGGACGCTGTTTGCGCGTTCATCGGATAGCTTTTGATTGTATTCTGCTGTATCGACATTGTCGGTATGGCCTTCAATCACAGCAGTAGTATTGGGATACGTTTTCATGAAATCGGCTACCTTCTTGATTTCATTTCTATATTTATCTTTGACAACGGCTTTGTTAGTATCGAATTCCACATTAAGCACGATGGTGACGAGGGTTTCACAGTTGGGACAGTCGGAAATACGACTATCCACAACCAATTCGGGTAAACCACCGGCTCTGACTTCTGCCTGTACTGCCGTGACAACAGCCATCATCATTATTATAAAAACTAACATGCCAATTTTTTTCATAGTACTCTCCTTTCGTCCGACATTTAATAAGTTGATTTCTTAAAAAAACAATTTACATATTAATATAGGATCCCAACGAATCTTGTTTATTATTACTAAAATAAATATTTTATGTCAATGGTATTCTTATCATTTTTAATGCCAGATAATTATTTCACCCCATAATCGCCAAGTGAAAATATCATCCCTTTACATAGGACATCACAAGAATAAGGCCCCATAACTTTACAACGGTCATGGGGCCATAAGTCTTTTTAAAATTATGAATATTTTACAAACTTATTTGATTGTATGAACCGTTTCGATAACAGCCTCAACCCTGCGGTTCTTCTGCCGTCCTTCTTCCGTGTTATTATCGGCGATAGGCCTATTCAGTCCATAACCGACAGCGGTGAGGCGGGAAGCGTCGATCCCGAATTTATCGATCAGGTATTGCCGTACGCTGTTAGCCCGGTCCTTAGAAAGCCCGTCATTGTATTCTGCATTGCCGACATTGTCGGTATGTCCTTCGATTGCAGCATTCGTTTCGGGATACGTTTTCATGAAATCGGCTACTCTCTTGATGTCGTTATGATATTTTCCCTTAACAACGGACTTTGCGGTATCGAATTTCACATTAAGCATAATGGAGACCTTCTCCTGCACGGGAGCTGGTTCTGAAACTGGAGCCGGAGCTTCCACCCTTTGTTCTACTACGGGAGGAGTACAGCAGGGGGGACAACTACAGTCTTTAATATTATTATCGATAATCAAGGCAGGTAAACCACCTGCCCTGGCTTCTGCCTGAACTGCCGTGACGACAGCCATCATCATTATAATAAAAACTAACATTCCAATTTTTTTCATAATGCTCTCCTTTCGTCCTAATTTTAATTAAGTTGATTTGGGGGATAAATATTTACATGTCGACATTTCAATAAATGTTGTATTTTAGTACTAAAATAATTATTTTATGTCAATGATATTCTTGTCATGTGTTAATGCCAGATAATTATTTCACCACATAATCGCCAAATGAAAATATCAACCCTTGACCTCTGTAGGAACCGAAAGCATTAATAGTCACGCTTAATTCAAAAGATCAGGATAAATATATTGAGAAGCCTGTTTAAATATAAGGTACTTAATGCGTTTATCAGATCTTATAAAAATGCCTTTTGTTAAAGCTCAAATTGTACCTAACTTTTTGCTGTTTTGACTAATCCGGATAAAATGTGGTAGATAAAAACTATGCGTGTCCTCCGCTGGCGCGAAGTCGGGAGAATTTCCGAGAGGTGTCATCCGGCAACCTGACCGGTGATGGACGCGTATTGGCAAATTAAAAAGGTGAAACGGCTATCAATAAAATTTTTGGAAATACAACCGGACTGCGCGCCGCGCAAATCAAACAAATAGAACGCCTCTGCCACAGGGGCATCCCGCCGGAAAATATTATCACCCATGATCTGGCCCGGCAATTATCCTTTCTTTCCCGCGATATAAACCGGCAAATCGGTTTACTCATCAACCGCAAAGGAGAAATCAGCACCGCAATAATCGGCGACCACAAAAGCATATTAATCCCCAACCTGGAAGGGTTTCGCTCGTCTTCACTGCGGTTTAAAGGTTTGCGGCTGATTCACACACATTTAAACAGTGAAGAATTATCCGACGAAGATTTAACCGATTTATCACATCTGCGGCTCGATCTCATCGGCGCGCTGGAAGTACGTGAGGATGGTTCTCCCGGATTACTGCACTGGGCGCATCTCATCCCGGAAAATCAGGCGGGAGATTACTGGTTAATCATGAATCCCGCGGAGCCTCACCGGCTCCAAATCAATTTTCTTTCCTTTATCCAGGCGCTGGAAGATGAATTTGCCAAAAAACAAAAATCGCGCAAAATGGAGGCGACAGATAAAGCCATTCTTTTGCGTGTGGAAAAGAATCCGCTGTCCAGTATGGAAACATCGCTTGACGAACTGGCCCAACTGGCGCGCACCTGCGGCGTGGAAGTTTTCGATTCTATTGTCCAGTACCGTCCGCAACCCGACCCCAAATTCATGGTGGGCCGTGGCAAGCTATCTGCCATCGACTTGCGGGCCACGCAAATCGGCGCCAACATGCTCATCTTCGACCATGAACTGACGCCGGCGCAAGTGCGCTCCATCAATGACTTCACCGGCTTAAAAATTATCGACCGCACTCAAATTATTCTGGATATTTTTGCCCGGCGCGCCCACAGCCGCGAAGGGAAAATTCAAGTAGAACTGGCGCAACTAAAATATCTGCTGCCGCGGCTGACGCATCTGGATACTTCTTTTTCCCGGTTGGCTGGCGGCATCGGCGGCACCGGTCCCGGCGAAACAAAATTGGAAATTGACCGCCGCCGTATTCGCGAACGCATTCATCGTTTGGAAAAAGATTTAAAAGCGATAACAAAATCACGGCGGCAACGCCGCGGCAAAAGAGAAAAATCAGGCCTGCCGATCATTTCCATCGTCGGCTACACTAATGCCGGCAAATCCACACTCCTCAATACTCTCACCAAAAGCTCCGTTTTGGTTGAAGATAAACTCTTTGCCACACTGGATACAAAAAGCGCCCGGCTGCGCTTTCCTCAGGATACCGAAGCGATTATTACCGATACGGTAGGCTTTATCCGCAATTTGCCGGACGAACTGTTCACCGCTTTTCGGGCGACATTAGACGAACTGCTCGAAGCGGATATACTTTTGCATGTGATTGATGTCAGCAACAGCCAATTTGAAGACCAAATTGCCGCAGTGGAAAAAATTCTGGAAGATCTGGAAATTAATGACAAACCAACCATAAGAGTATTGAACAAGTCCGATTGCGTTACCGATAAAGATTTACTCCAAACCCTATGTCGAAGGTTGAACGCCGTTGCTGTTTCGGCGCTGGATAAAAGTACGCTCTTCGGATTAATGGAAGAAATAGAATCACTGCTTGCCGGCAACCATCCCTTTTCAGACCGTTAATTTTATGCTAATGAGCAAACTGGAGTTTCACGAATAAATTAAGGATACATTTATGAACAAGGAATTTATTGAAATCCGCTGGCACGGACGGGGCGGTCAGGGAGCCATAACGGCGGCAAAGATTGTAGCAGGAGCCGCCTTCGTCTCCGGCTACCCGGGAGTTGTCATGGCGCCAAGCTTTGGCACAGAACGCAGGGGCGCACCGGTCATGACATCCCTGAAGATATCCAAGCGTAAAATTTATGATTTATCGCCCATCGAAACACCGGACATCATCGTCGTCCTTGATCACCTGCTGCTTGCCGAGGCGGATGTCACGCACGGCCTCAAACCCGGCGGAATCATCGTCCTGAATACACCAAAGGCTTTTGAATCCTACAACTTTAAAGATTACAGGTTTGCCACCGCAGATATTACAGCAATATCTATTGAGGCAGGCCTTCCTCACGGCATGGTCAACACAGGGATAATCGGATCGCTCGAGCGGGCTATAAATCTTGTAGGAATGGATATCCTGATCAAAGGCATTGAAGAGGAATTCCGCACAAGAAGGCCGGAAAAGAACTCATTGGCGGCAAAGATTGCCTTTGAAAGAACTGTGGCAGGAGGTTGAAAATGGGTACCAGAAATTACAGGAGAAAAACTTCCCACAGCGAACACGGGCCGGGTGACGGCGGAAGGACTGGTTCATGGAGGGTGGAAAGGCCGGTATTGGATAAAAGCCTCTGCATCCCCTGCAAAAGGAATACCGAGGCCTGCTTCATCTGCTGGCTGTTCTGTCCGGATGTTGTCATCTCCCGGACTATACCGCCGAAGATCGACCTGGAATACTGCAAGGGATGCGGCATCTGCGCTGAAGAATGCCCGACCAAGGCCATCACCATGGTGGACGAGGCACAATTCTCAGATGAAGACAAGGACAAGGAGTAGACCCCATGCATATTATAGAAAACGGAAACGTCGCCGCAGCTCTGGGCGTTAAACTTTGTCATGTCAATGTCATCGCCGCCTATCCCATCACACCGCAGACCCCTCTTACAGAAAAACTCTCCGAGTATGTGGAATCAGGTGAAATGAAAGCCGAGTACATACCGGTCGAGAGCGAACATTCCGCCCTTGCCGTATGTATTGCCGCATCATCGGCTGGCGCCAGGTCTTTTACCGCGACAAGCGCTAACGGGCTTCTCTACATGCATGAACAAATCCAGTGGGCTGCAGGCGCAAGACTTCCCATTGTGATGTGCGTTGTCAACCGGGCTGTAGGCGCCCCCTGGAATGTCTGGAATGACCAGCAGGACTCGATTTCGCAGCGCGACACCGGCTGGATACAGATATATTGCTCCGACCACCAGCAGATCATTGATTCGGTCATCAAAGCCTACTGGATTGCGGAGAAGGTGAGCATTCCGATTATGGTCTGCTATGACGGATATATCCTTTCTCACACATACATGCCGTTTGATGTGCCCAATCAGGAACAGGTTGATGCCTTTCTGCCGCCATTTAAGCCGGACTATGCACTTAACACTGAGGAGCCCGCCAATCTCAATACTGTGACCTTACCTGATGTACGTATGGATGTTCGCGGTGAACTTGCCCACGGATATATGGAAATCAGATATCTGCTTCATGAAGAAATGCGAACAACTCTTACGGTAGCTCTCGAAGCGGAAAAAAGGTTTGCCGATATATTTGGCCGAAGCGGAGATCCATATGTAGAGCCGTATCTTTGCGATGATGCGGAATATATTGCCGTGGGCTTGGGCTCTCTGACGTATCAGATGCGGGTTTCCGTTGATGCCTTGAGAAAAGAGGGTATCAAGGTGGGCGTCATGGGTGTTCGCTTCTACCGTCCTTTCCCGGACGCTGCTATTGCCAATGCCCTGAAAGGGAAAAAAGGCGTTATCGTCTTTGAAAAGGCGCTGAGCTACGGTTATGAAGGCGCGCTGGCATCGGATTTAAAGTCCGCGCTTTATGAACATCTTGCGGGCACAGGCACGTTGCCGGTTGTCCAGAATTTTATTTTGGGAATCGGCGGCCGCTATATCAGGACAGAAGACTTGACACGAACCCTCCGGGCTGCGACCAAAGGCAGGGTTTCGCAGGAGCCAGTATGGATAGGGCTTAAGTTATAGGAGAATCAAATGCAGGCGAAGACTACTATTTTAAGTTTACCGAAAGAGGAATTTGTCCATCCGGGGACAAGAGCTTGTACCGGCTGCGGCCTGGCTATCGCCTACAGGGTGGGTCTTAAAGCCCTGGGAAAAGATACAATTCTTGTTGTGCCACCGAGCTGCCTTACGGTTCTTCAGGGGCTTTTTCCGATTGCCTCGACGAAGCTTCCCTGTCTGAATGTGACGTTTGCCTCCACAGCAGCGGCAGCCACCGGGTTACTGGCAACTTTGAAGGTACAAGGCAAGGATAAGATCAAAGTGGCTGCCTGGGCAGGCGACGGCGGGACAAGCGACATCGGGTTGCAGGCTTTATCGGGCGCCGCAGAAAGGGGCGAAAACTTCATCTACCTATGCTACGACAACGAAGGGTACATGAACACCGGTGTTCAACGATCAGGCACGACCCCTATCGGCGCAATAACCGCAAACACGCCGTTTAAGGGAAAGCTTCAGCAAAAAAAAGACGTCCCGGCAATCATGGCGGCGCATAACTTAAGCTATGTGGCCGCCTGTTCTGCTGCCTACCCGCTGGACCTTTTTGACAAGATCAGAAAGTGCGTTGATATGCCGGGAACCAAATACATCCATATTCACATTCCTTGCCCGTCGGGCTGGGGATATGACCCGAGATACGGAATCAAGATCGGCCGGCTTGCCGTGGAAACAGGATATTATGACCTCTACGAGATAGTGAACGGTGAGTTCAAACTTACGGCGGCATCCGAAAAACTTGTGGAAAAACGCAAGCTGGTACCGGTGCGTGAATACTTCCGCGCGCAGTCACGGTTCAAGATTCTTACCGACGCGCAGATCGCCGACATCCAGAGTCAGATCGATGCGAAGTGGGCTGGTTATTATAAAAAAGATGAATAGCGCTTCCATTTTGTCATTATCCGACTTGACCGGATAATCCAGGCGGACTCCCGCGTTATTACCTGAATACGGCAGTTGAAGGGGCATTTCATCGCTCAGAATTCCCTGCAACTGTGGCTCTAAGGCTCATTACGCGACAGCCGAAAACTCACCCTCCGGGTTCAAACAGTTCGGCTGTCTGACGCTTCATTTCGCCAAGAGTCACAACGTTTCGGAAATATTCGCTCAGACCATACCCCGGTTTAACTACCGTGTTTAGGTTTAAGTTTCATCTCGATTATCGTTATGCCTAAATACGCTGCTGTACTGGAAAATATGCTTGCCAGTATCGGAATTAACATTAATGGTAGTAGTCCTTGGGATATAAGGGTCAACGACGAACGAACCTATACCCAGGTCCTGCGTAACAAGAATTTGGGACTTGGTGAAGCCTACATGGAAGGATGGTGGGACTGTTCGCAATTAGATGAATTTATTTGCCGGATACTGAAGGCTGGGCTGGATGCAAAAATTAAAGGCGGCCAATTATTGCGTCTGAAGAACTTACAGGCATTAATTTTCAATCTGCAATCTAGACTGCGCTCCCGCATGGTAGCCGAACAACATTATAACCTCGACAACGAACTCTTTACGTTAATGCTTGATCCTTATGTCCAGTATAGTTGCGTCTACTTTGATAAAACGGATGATCTGAATCATGCACAACTCCGGAAACTTGACCTCCTTTGCAGGAAGCTGAACATCAGTAGCGATGATAATGTTCTGGATATAGGTTGCGGTTGGGGTGGACTGGCAAAGTACATAGCTGAGCATTATAATTGCAGAGTAACAGCGATCAATATCGCCGAAGAGCAAATCAGTTATGCTCGGGAACTTTGTAAAAATCTGCCGGTGGAAGTAAAACAGGTAGATTATCGTGATCTTACTGGTTCATATGACAAGATCGTGTCAGTTGGAATGTTTGAGCATGTTGGCCCGAAAAATTATAAAACATTCATGAAGGCTGTTCATAACTGTCTAAAAAATGATGGCGTCTTTCTTCTGCAGACTATCGGATCCAATGAAACCGAAGTTTCATGCGACCCCTGGTTCAACAAATATATATTTCCCAATGGCAAATTGCCCAGCATTGCCCAAATAGGCAACGCTGTTGAAGGCCTGTTTGTGATGGAAGACTGGCATAATATGGGTGAACATTATGAAAAAACTGTGCTTGCCTGGCATAAAAATCTTAACAATGCCTGGCTTCAGCTAAAAAATAAATATGATGAAAAGTTCCGGCGCATGTTTGAATACTATCTGCTTTCCTGTGCCGGAGCATTCCGGGCGCGTCAAATGCAGCTCTGGCAGATAGTACTTACCAAATATGGTGCGCAGCAGCCTGTTTGTAGATAACCGGTATGCCGATGACGAGCCTAAAGTGGGCCGACTGTCAGTGGAAATAATAAGAACACAACTCAAGAAAGCTTTCGTGCAGTCAATCTCAATTCTGAGCTAAACACCCTATAAACTCCATTGAAGTCATCACCTCAGCCTGTCGCGGGAAAATTTTACCAACTAAACATTGATGAACTTCGGCATCTTGGTCGGCACATAGGTCCTCAAGTACCATACACTCATAGTCCATATCAGCCACTTGGCGCAATGTTGAAAGCACAACCCCACTGGTGGCAATACCAAAGAGCACCAATCTTTTGATCTGACGAGCTCGCAAAATAAGGTCCAAATCCGATCCAGCAAATCCACTTACTCTCCTTTTGGTGACAATAATATCGTCGTCTTTAGGGCTGACAGATTCATGAACCTCTGTTCCACTGGAACCGATGACAAAGCGCCCAGTCTTTGAAACTCCTGCAAATGTTTTATTTTGACTGCCGATCTCGGGGTAGCCATTTCTAAATTGAACAACAACGTAAATGACAAGGACTTCATTTTGACGACAAACGTCAAGTACCTTGGCGGCCTGCCTTAACAAGGACTCTTGTTTCGCTGCATATGAGTTCACAATGTCCTTTTGATAATCCATACACAAGATTGCTGTCTCTTTGGGAATAATTTTTCTTTTGCTATTCATATTGAAATTCTCTTTCCGGGGGAACAACTAATAGTATGCACCCAACATAAGGTTAAAAACGGGGATATTCATGTTTCTTCATGCTAAATTATTTGTTAAAAGTTACATTAATAGTCTGGATTTGTCGATCATTTATTTCAGAAAGGAGTAATTGCTGAAAACATCTTTGCGTTGCATATGGTTAGTTTATTGAGATATAATGAATAAAGAAATCAAAGCCGGTAAAGGAAAAGCCATGAAAGTGCTTTTTATTTCCGCTAATACCGAACATATGAATATTCTACCATTACCCCTGGGGCTGAATTGTGTAGCTGTAGCGACGCGAAATGCAGGGCACGACGTGCGATTGTTAGATCTCATGGCGGAGAAAGATAGCAACATGGCTATAACAGATGCAATTGAGTCATTTCGTCCCGAAGTCATAGGTGTCTCTGTGAGGAACATTGATGACCAAAGCATGGACCAGCCTATATTCTTATTGGATAAGGTAAAAAAAATCATCAACCACTGTCGAACCCTTTCAAATGTTCCCATAATTTTAGGCGGAGCTGGTTACAGCATCTTCCCGGAAAGTGCTTTAGAATATTTAGAAGCAGATATGGGAATACAAGGAGAGGGGGAAGTAGCTTTTCCTGCTCTTTTATACCGGATGCAGCGGGGTATAGATCTTTGGGGAACGCCAGGACTTTATTTACGAGGACGTGGACTTCAAGGGGAAAGGCAGTTTGCAAAAATCTTGGATGAATTGCTTTTACCCGATGAAAAAATGTGGTCAATATCAAGCCCTGGCAGTGATGATTTTGGAATACCTATCCAAACAAGGCGCGGCTGTCCCATGAATTGCAATTATTGTTCTACCGCGGACATAGAAGGGCGCACTATTAGAAAACGAAGTCCAGAACTTGTCATTGAGAATATTGTGCGCCACGTGGATGCCGGATACAAAAGATTCTATTTCGTTGACAATGTATTTAATATGCCTTTGTCCTACGCCAAAGATCTTTGCCGTAAAATCATAGATAGAAAATTGGGAATATCCTGGAGGTGTATTTTTTACCCAGGAATAGTTGATACAGAATTAGTCAATCTATTAGCAATGGCTGATTGCAGGGAAATTTCCTTGGGATTTGAAAGTGGTTGTGAGCAGATTCTAAAGATAATGAATAAGAAATTCCATTTGGATTCCATTCGCTGTACATCAGAAATGCTCAGGACAGGCGGAATTAAGCAAATGGGCTTTTTAATGTTAGGGGGTCCTGGAGAAACCAAAGAATCAGCCGAACAAAGCCTGGCTTTTGCTGATTCATTGGATCTGGATGCTATGAAAATTACCATTGGCATTCGTATTTATCCCAACACAGCTTTATCAAAAACAGCTGTCACTGAAGGTTTGATTTCTTCGGAAGATAATCTGCTTTTCCCGATATTTTACATCGTTCCAAAACTTGAGGGATGGTTACGAGAGACAGTAAAGACATGGATGGAAGGACGCCCCAACTGGACAAACTGATGGGGACTACATTCCTGCTTAACCGGTGGCATCCTTTTTTTCTCCCCCTTTAAAAAGTAAGTTATAGGATTTAATTTTATTAATCCTTAAATCCCAGTCGCAAAGATCCAACCAGGCATAGTAAAAACTGCAAACTAAAAAAGAGCCGTTTGTGTCTCATGCTTGCTGAAGAAGCACAAATCTGTTAGAAATAAATATGGAACATCGTACAATCTTTTTCGTTTGCATTTCGCAAATAAATTATCCATAGAGTTTATGGTTAACTCAAAAAATCTTAAATTGGAATTATGTCTATAAGATCAACATTCAGAGCCTTACAGTATAGAAATTACTGTCTATTCTTTCTTGGACAGGGCACATCTTTAATAGGCACCTGGATGCAGCGTGTTGCTACAGCCTGGCTGGTATACCGGCTTACCAATTCGGCGGTTTTGCTCGGAGTGGTGGGATTTGTCAGCCAAATTCCGACTTTTATACTTTCGCCTCTCGGCGGGGTAATCGCTGATAGATGGAATAAGAAAAATATTTTCCTCGTAACCCAGGTTCTGGCTATGATTCAGGCCCTCGTCCTTGCGGTTCTCGTAGTAGAAGGCACAATCACGGTGTCCTGGATAATTTTCTTAAATGTTTGTCTCGGTTTAATCAACGCTTTTGATATCACCGCACGACAATCTTTCGTAGTTGATATGATTGAGAACAAAGCTGATCTCAGTAATGCAATCGCATTAAATTCATCCATGGTAAATGGAGCCCGGTTATTGGGGCCTTCAATCACAGGAATATTGATAGCATATGCAGGCGAAGGCGTTTGTTTTTCATTAACAGCGCAAGTTACCTGGTAATAATAATAGCTTTGCTTACAATGAAAATTACTTCCCCAAAAAAGAAAAGAAAAAATACGCATATAATCAATGATTTTAAAGAAGGATTTATTTATATTTACAAATCTGTTCCTATGCGCTCCACTATATTTTTATTGGCCCTGATAAGCCTTTTAGGAATGCCTTTTCAGGTATTAATGCCTGTATTTGCAAAACAAGTTCTGGGAGGCGGGCCTCATACCCTTGGATTCCTCATGGGTGCAACGGGTCTTGGAGCATTAATTGGTGCGATGTACCTCGCTTCAAGAAAAAGTAATGAAGATATATGGAACCTTATACCAGTCTCTGCAGCTTTATTCGGTATTGGGTTAATAGCCTTTTCACTTTCGAGAAGTTTATGGCTTTCTTTATTGCTTCTTTTAATTGCTGGCTGGGGAATGATGGTTCAAATGGCTTCAAGTAATACGTTACTTCAGGTTTTAGTAGACGATGATAAGAGAGGTCGCATAATGGCATTTTATGCAATGGCCTTCATGGGTATGGTTCCTTTCGGGAGTTTGCTTGCGGGCAGCCTTGCCGGGCTCATAGGAGCGCCAAACACCGTTCTGGTTGGCGGCGCTCTGTGTATTCTAGGCGCTTTTGCTCTCTTTAGAGATATCCGGCTGGCAAAGGATGTGATGCCTATAGAGGAAAAGGAAATCACCCCGGAAATGGAAGCAGGAATTGAATCTTCGGAAGAAGTTACTGATTCTTTGTAAATGGGGAGTAATGACTATGAGCGATAAGATTAAAGTTATTAATTTGGATTTTGTAAATGTATTCTTAATAAAGGTTAAAGATGGCTATATTTTAATTGATACCGGTTTGCCCCAGCAGTGGGAAAAACTGGATGAGGAATTAATATCTGCCGGTTGTTTACCCGGTAGATTAAAACTTGTAATAATAACTCACGGCGATTGGGACCACACGGGCAACTGTTCAATGTTGCAAGAAAAATATAAAGCTAAGATCGCTATGCATTCCGCTGACGCTTTTATGGCAGAGGGCCAAGTGTTCCTCAAACGCAAAATAAGGACGTTGTCCCGTAGAATCTTTTTTAGGTTTAGGATGCTAATGATGAAACTACAGAAAAACAAAATAAGTTTTAATAAATTCAAACCCGACATACTTTTGGCAAATGGACAAAACATGGGAGAATATGGCTTTGATGCGAAAATCATTCACATTCCGGGACACACCAAAGGTTCTATAGGCATTTTAACTGCTGAAGGCGATTTGTTTGCCGGGGATACATTAGTGAACAGAAACAAACCTGATAGTGCAGAGATCATCGAAAATTTGCAGGAGCTTGAAAACAGTATCGACATGTTGAAGAAAATGAATATTAAAATGGTCTATCCCGGTCATGGTAGACCATTTATGATGAAAAATTATCTGAAAACAAGTATATAAAAAATTAACGCTATGGTTCTGCCACAGGGGATAAACACTTCTTGGGGAATGAGCTGTCAATGGAAAAATTTGTTGCCTCAAATTGGCCACATTGTTTGGCCAGTATTGCTTATGTCTATTTGAAATGTTGTATCAACTGTCTGAATTGGAAAAACAATATTACGGAAGTTATCAATAAAAACCCGGTAAAAAAATTTAAAGATCGCTATCTACCGAACTCACCTTATACACTACTACTGTTAAAGCTTGTATAGTGACTCGAGCTTAAAATTATTTGCCTAGAACAGCTACAGTCATAGTTACACAATCGTAATGACCTTCAGGGCCGATATAAAGGATTTTATAACCATGATGCTTTATATAGTGATTAATAAATTTATCTATCGGGTGTCCTTCATCAACAAAAAAATCACAAAGCTCGCATTTAGTTGTAGTATGAGTGTCAACATGAACAACATGATTTATATCTTCGTAATATTTTGGCAGCATTCCTTTTCCCTCCCTCTTAAAAAAGTAAGTTATAGGGGGTTTATTTTTATTAATACTTAAATCCTAGTCACAAAGATCCTTTAACCCTGCCCTTAATATTTATACCACAAGTTAAGTTATAGTTCAGCAATATTGTATGTCAATTAAATATTGATTACAGTTTGAAAGGAAGTAGGCAAGTCAAAATTGCCGTACGCCCACTTACAGGAAGATATCCTGTTTAACTATTACTGTGCTTGTTTCAGGATAGTTATAAAAATAATCCACATTTAAAATCGCTACCGGAAAACTAATTGGAAAAGATTATTATGTACGGGCAATGGCATTTTGTTTGATAAATTCCTTGAGCTTTTCCTGGTCTAAGACACCTTTCCATTGAAACTCAACACTTCTTATTCGGAGCTGTTCTTTTTTATCATTGGAATCGGAAAGAAGACTGTCCGATTTGGTAACGAAAGCTATGCGTTCAAGATAGGGAATGTCTTTGAACTGAAGGCTGAGAAAACCTGATGCTTCCAAGTCTTTTCTGGAACCTTGATAGATAAAAGCGCAACCGCCCTCACTAATATTCAGCATCTGCACTTGTCTAAGTGTACTGACATCCAGCACATGCACCTGTTGGCCGGCATAGGGTTCGATTACCACCAATACTCCTTTATCAACAGAAAAACGATGATATCGCCGAGAACTAAATAACCTTTTAAGTATTTTTAAAAGTTTCATTAGCTAACTCATAACATTCGGTGTGGCAGACTGTGTTAATTAATGTATATTTAATCATTTACCTGACGGAGACCAACAATAATGCAATGATGATGAAGAATCGCCTTCTGAATTGCAAGTGGCAATGCAGTTTTTAAATTCTACGTTACATAGTCTCCTATCATTAAATTTTTTGACCTATCTTTGATAATTGTACCACATATAAAGTTAGAGTTCAGCCATTTTTTGATTATTTCAGGTTGAAAGGTTGTATTTTAATTAGGATTGGCGTTTTGTTTCTTTCAGGAAGTTATCTGTACTGGCTATTTTTCTACCATAACCAACTTCCAGCTTGGAAGGGAACTTTTTTTTGAAATTTTTCGGGGATCAAATTTGATATAGCAATGTAACTTTTGAACGTCTGGGGGAGGTGCTGAGGAAAATTTCCCAAGGGCCTAATGCACACACGGTTGCCATAATGAGACTCTATGGGTGGGCATGTTTACAAAAAGAGGTCTCCCCACGGTCTCCGGAAAAGCATTCTTTTCCCCCGTTTTTAGAAAGAGAGATTCTTAAGTGACGGCGGATAATTCAACCTGGACATTGAAGAAAACAGTGGAAGGGTAAGCGATAAGCGGATCATAGTATGATATGGATGCGGGCAGCTTGTGCTTTTCCGGCTAGAATAAAAGCTGATAAAAGGTGTTCATTTTAAAAGAGTGGGGAGAAAATCATTTAGAAAATAAATAAGGGGTTAGCCGTAATTGGTTAACCCCTTAATTTTCATGGTGGGCCAGGGCAGAATTGAACTGCCGACACTCGGATTTTCAGTCCGATGCTCTACCGACTGAGCTACCGGCCCACCGGATTAATTTAATCCTGTAAAACAAGGCAATCGTCTATAGAATAAGGTTTCTTTTGTCAAGGTCTTTTTTGGCCGCTTGCTTTTGTTATTTTCCGTCTAATCATCATTATTTTCCGGTGGTTTACTTGCTTGGTTCATCGATTCTTTAGGGGGATTATCGGGAATTGATATGCCTGCGGTTTCATTTTGCGGTTCTCTGATAATAACGACTGTACCGGCTATTTTGTCGTGCCAGCCTTGTTTTCTTTTGTCGAAGGCAATCCAGATAAAGCCAAGGTTAAGTCCCATTGCGCTTGAAACCAGATAGCCTACCGCTCTTAAAAAAGCGGTCCCGAAGGAGATAGGCGTACCGTCGGCGGAAACTACCTGCAAACCAAAAAGCATTTTCCCCGGCGTCCGGCCTGTCGCGCCGTGAAAGTAGGTAAAATAAGCGATGTTAATGGAAGTATAAAATATAAATATAAAAATTATAGCTGAAGAAAGTCCTGACATCGCGTTGGCTAAATCGGCAAGCCAGGCGCTGTTATTTCCGGAAATAGTGCCGGAGAAAAATGCCAGCGTTGCGATTGTGGCCAGAATAAAAAAGATAAAAGAGATGATTGTGCTATCAATGGCGTATGCTACCAGACGCCGCCAGAAACCAGCATATTTGTAAATGGTCATTTTCCCCCCTTCTGTGATCTGTTGCCGAAAATTCCTTTTTCATATTGGATTATGGATATTATTGCCGCCGCTGCCGTTTCCACTTTTAAAATTTGTTTGCCCAGGCTCACCGAAACAAAGCCAGCTTCTTTGGCTATGGTTACTTCGTCTTTGGAAAAACCGCCTTCAGGACCTACGACAATAAAAAAATCTTTCGTGGCGGTAATGGTTTTATCCTTCAAAATATCTTTAATGGTTTTTTGAGATTCTTCCTCCCAGAAAATTAATCTCAGAGCATCGCCCGAAGCCAAAGAAATCATGTCTGCGAAAGACGTAACTTTCGATACTTTTGCTATATGACTGCTGTGGCTTGAGCGCGCCGCTTCCCCAGCTATCTTTTGCCAGCGGGCGACTTTTAGAGAACTCTTTTCATCGGCAATCCGGCCCACTGACCGTGCGGCATCAAAAGGAATAATTACATCCGCTCCCAATTCAGCGGCGCTTTTCACAATAGTATCCAATTTCCCGGCTTTGGGGATGGCTTGAGCCAGTGTGACGCGGATTTTTTTATCTGCCGTTGGGATTATTTTTCCTAACTCTATAAAAACTGTTTTTGTGGAATAGCTTTTAATGACGGCTTCGAACTCACGACCGAAACCATCAAAAATATTAATCTTATCGCCCTGCTTCAGGCGCATTACCTGTTTTAAATATTTTAAATTGTCCGGTCCCAGTTCGCAGGTTGTTTTATTTTCTAAAGCATCCGGGCTGTATATTCGGGGAATGGTCAAGGCTTCATCCTTAAGGNNTCTAGTTCAATTATGCCTGAGATAATCATGTATCCTTCCGGCAAAAGCAGTTCAACCAGATGAGGGCGGAGGGTTAAGAGCAATTTGGCAGTAAGATTGGCGATGATTAAATTGCGCGGTTTTTCAATGGCAGCGGCGTTTTTATTTAGAACGCGCAAGAATGGTTTTACATTATTAATAGCCGCGTTTTCACCGGCAATTTCGACAGCCTTTTTATCAATATCCACACAGATAACATCCTGAGCGCCCATTTTTGCGGCGGTGATGCCGAGGATACCGGTACCGCAACCGACGTCCAGAACTTTCCATTCTTTGATCGAACGGTCCGTCATGATGACATCTTCAATTGCTTCGATGCACATTCTGGTGGAGGCGTGCTGACCGGTGCCAAAGGCCATTCCCGGATCAATTTCAATGACAATATCGCGACTGGAGGGCGTATATCTTTCCCATGTTGGTTTGACGATGATATTGTTGCTTACCCGTATGGGCTTAAAATATTTTTTCCATTGTTCGCCCCAGTTCGGGTCACAGATGATTTCGGTTGTAAATGATGGTTTCTCAAAGTCAGGGAATATTTCATAAAGACTGTCTATATATTTTTGCACGGCAACAATTCTTTTTTCGCTGCGGATATCTTGCGGAAAATAGGCTTTGAGTATTTCTTCAATTACAGGTTCCGGAAAGTCCGCGGCAGTGTTCTGAGGAGTCAATGATTCCTGAAACACGCCTTGAGCGCCCGTTTCGGTGAGAAAATTTCCCAAGGCGTCCATTAGCTCTGAAGGAGCCGATATTTCAATCTTCAGCCACTTTTCCGGTTCTTTTTCTGTCATAAATAATCCTATCTTAATCTTGAAAATAGGTATAGCTTCTTTTCGGTAATATTTCAAGTAGCCTTAATGAACCAAAAATAGAAATTAAGCCGAATTTTGCGGTAATATATTGTTGACACGCCAGAGCGTTTTTCTTATATTGTCCCCAGACAAGAGGGAAATCATTAACGACCTTCGAAGTACAAGCAACAAAACAAAGCTACAGAGAAAAATGATATTCAGCGAAGTTAACGTATTTTAAGTTTCCAGGATTTTGGAGAAAAAAATATGAAAATGAAAATAGCAATCTTAACGGGTGGAGGAGATTGCCCCGGTCTAAACGGAGCGATCAAATGGGTCACAAAAAGCGCCCTTGATTCCAGAATGGCGGCGAACCGTTCCGTATCCTTTGAAGTTGTCGGCCTTGTCGAAGGCTGGAAGGGCATATTAGAGGTTGATCCCGATGATCAGAAGAGTTGTGTCCGATACATCAAACATTTAGACGAAGAAGTCGTTCGGACCTGGGATCGCTATGGGGGAACAAATCTGGGAACATCGCGGACAAATCCCTTTAATCCGAAAAATGATCGTTCGGAAAAGTTGATTGATAACATCAAAAAGCTCGGTATTGATGCCATCGTTGCTATTGGCGGGGAGGATACTCTCGGCGTTGCCTATAAATTATATAAGTTGGGCATTAAAACGGTAGGCATCCCGAAGACAATTGACAATGACCTCACCGGGACCGAGTATTCGCTGGGTTTTGACACGGCGGTTAATATTATCATGGAAGAAATAGATCGTTTAAGGACTACCGCTGGTTCCCACAACCGTATTTTTGTTGTGGAAACGATGGGGCGTAACGCCGGCTGGCTTGCTCTTCGCGGCGGCGAATGCAGCGGCGCTTATATCATTCTGATACCTGAATATCCTTTTGATATGGAGAAGGTCTGTGAGCTTCTGTGTGAACGGCAGGGCCGGGAAATAAAATATTCCATCATTGTGGTTGCCGAAGGTGCTAAACCTATAGGACAGCAGGAATTTCTGAAAGACAGCCATATTGATGACTTTGGACATGTTTCTGTAGGCGGGATTGCCAGCTATGTTGCCAGTGAGATTGAAAAAAAAACAGGATTGGAATCACGTCATATTACCTTGAGCCATCTCCAGCGTGGTGGAACCCCTTCTGCCCATGATCGCCTGATGGCGAGGTGGTTTGGCATTGCCGCCGTCAACATGATTGTCAATGATGATTTCGGACGCATGGTCAGTCTGGAGCGGGGTGAAATTGCCACTGCTTCCCTGGAAGAAATTATCAATAAATTAAAACTGGTTGACGTAAAAAAATATTACGATACGGAAAGATACAACGGCAGGAGAACCATTCTTTAATTATGTTTCAAAGGTTGGCTATTACTAATGGATATGGATGGAATAGATTTCTCAAAATGGTTGATAAAGTATTACCAAGGATGGGGGCGACACTTGAATTACCTTTTGCTGAAGATGAGTTTAATTTATAGGATTATTTTTTCTTCCATCTTGCATGAGCGGCTTTTATTGCGATCTTTCTTCGCTGTGAAGCTGTAAGTTTTTCCGCTCTCGCTTTGCCGCCTTTTAAACCGCCAAGCCGTCCTAATTCAACGGCGGCTCGGTTTTTCGGGGGGGTATCTTCTTTTGGGGATTCGCCCGTAGCTTCTGCCACAATAGAAGCGGCAAGTTTATTAAGGTCACGAGGTTTATTCTTTTGCATGCCTTATATTATAGCTTATCCGCTCAAGCATGTAAAGAACTAAATTATTCAAACCGACCCACTACCAATCTTTGATTTTTCTTGACACAATACTGATATTAATCTATTAATTAAAAACGTTGATAAAATTTAAATTTAACATTAGTTTGTATCGGAAATAAATATTCATAATAAATAAGGATAACTGATTGGCCTTGGAAGAAAAGAAAAAAAGGAAAAAAGGAAAAGAAAATCGAAAAAATGCAATTTTGAAAGCAGCGCGAAGACTTTTCTTTGATCGAGGCTTCAAAGCCGTAACGGTTGATAATATTGCTGCCAAATCTGAAGTCAGCAAAGGATCAATTTACCTTTGCTTCGAGAGTAAGGAAGAAATATACGCCCAAATCCTGATTTCCGATAATATCGCGCTTTATGAAAGAATAAAGAATTTTTCAGCCACAGAAGCATCAGCTGCGCAACTCTTACTGGAATTTGCCAGGATTTATGTTGATTATTTTTTAAATGATAATGAACTATTTAGAATACTTATGACTTTCATGATGCAAACAGGCCAGATGAATCTAGTAGAAAAGCAAAATAATGAACTCATTAGGTCGACCAATGAAAATATTAAGATCATTTCCGAAATCATTCAAAAGGGTATTGATTCCGGTGAATTCTCTCCAATTGGCAATATCAGGCAGATGCAAAATGCAATTTGGGGTATGTTAAATGGCGTTATTTCTCTTTATCTCTTCACGGGTAATCCAATAAAACGTACGGAGAGAATCCATTCTACTGTTCGAAATAGTTTGAATATTTTTATAGAGGGTTTGAAAGCATAATATTTTTTAAGATAGCTTTGTAAACATCTTTAAAGCGTATAGAGATTTTTCTTCGAGTTGCGGTTGTTGTCATGTAGCTCTACTTCCCACTACTTCGAATCAATTTCTGAAAGTCATGATCAGCCGTGTGTAAAAGTTTTTCCACATCTTTTTCCAGCTTTTCAAACCGGTCAATGATGGCCCGGGCTTTTTGTGTCAATTGCATAGATTTGTCCTTGACGCCAATCTCAACGAGCTTCATTTCCATACGCTCTTCGGATGCCCTGAGCCTTCCCCATGCCGCCCGATAGGACATCTCCAGTTTTTTTGCCGCGGCATTGAGGCTGCGCTGCTCATCGATGGCCTTGAGAATATCATCTCGTCCCTTGCCGAAAACCACTTTCCCATTTTTTTCAATCCAGATTTTATACTTGATTTCCATCAGGTGTCTCCCTAATGCGCTGACGTGCTTTTACTTATAGAGAAGATAATCATAAAATGTCAATAAAATTTCTCATCAATTATTTTTAAAGAATGTTTGAATTCGGTAGCGATCTGCGGGGTAAGTGAGCTAATACTGAATTATATTATTCCTTAAGAATCGAAGATTCTCCGCAGCTTGCAACGGAGAGCTTCCATAAAACTCCCCGGCATATTGTTTAAGTGTCGGGGAGTTTTATATTTAATTCCGCGACAAAAGGGGGATGTTTTTTTGCAAATTAATATGTTATTTATAACACAAGAAAACACTACAAGGAAATTGCCGCCGTGAAAATTTATCGAATGATTATTGCGCTTGTCCTGATTTTTTCAACAAGCCCGTTAAACGTTTTTGCCGAGGGAAAAATTTCTGTTGCCGTAGCGGCAAACTTTATTTCGACCTTTAAAGAGCTGGCGGCTGATTTTGAAGCGAAAACGAAGATTAAAGTTGAGGGCACTTTTTCCTCAACGGGGAATCTTTACAGTCAGATAACAAACGGTGCGCCCTATGATTTGTTTTTATCCGCCGATGAGGAAAGGCCTGCCCGCCTGCACAAAGATGGTGTGGCGGAAAAACCGTTCGTTTACGCCAGTGGCCAAGTGATTCTCTGGTCGGCCAATAAGGATTTTTGCAAGGCTGCAACCTGGCAGGGCGCTCTGAAAAATAACCAGATTAAAAAGATTGCGATAGCCAATCCGCAGACTGCCCCTTACGGAGCGGCAGCTAAGGATGCCCTGCAAAAAACACAGTTGTGGGAAGCATTACAGCCCAAGCTTGTCAACGCGCAGGATATAGCGCAATCATTTCAATATGCCTCAACAGCAGCCGCTGACGCCGGTTTCTGCGCCTTGTCAGTAACGGCAGCATTTCAGGGGAAAAACGGTTGTTTCTTCAATATCGCTCAAGCCCCGGACATTATTCAATCCGCCTGTCTGTTGAAAAGAACAACAAACCGCGTTGCTGTGGAGCAGTTCACCGCATTTTTAGTTTCGCCTGCGGCGCAAAAAATTAAAATTAAATATGGTTATCGTTAAATGGATTATCTCGCGCTTTATGTGACATTAAAACTGGCGCTGGTGACGACCATCTTTTTGATGGTTATTGCCGCGCCTGTCGCTTACCTGCTGGCTTATTACCGTTTCGCGGGAAAATCACTGTTGGAAGCGCTAATCTATTTACCGATGGCTCTGCCTCCCACTGTTATCGGATTTTACCTGATCATCATGATGGGGCCGAAAGGTTTTATAGGTAAGACATGGGGGATGCTTACCGGTGATTCTCTTCTTTTTACCTTCTTTGGAATAACGATCGCGTCCATTATTTATTCTATTCCTTTTGCCGTACAGCCGATGAAAGCGGCCTTTTCGAAAATAGACCGCCGCCTGCTGGAATCAGCCTATGTGCTTGGCTTGTCGAAACGTGCGGCATTTTTCCGCGTGATTATTCCCAACTCCATAAGCGGTATCGCCGCCGCCGCCGTTTTGGTTTTTCTTCATTCGATTGGAGCGTTTGGCGTTTTGCTGATGGTCGGCGGCAGTATCCCGGGCAAAACCAAAGTTGCTTCCATCGCGATTTATGAAGCCGTGGAAATGATGAATTATCAGGCCGCGGGGATGATAGCGTTGAGCTTCATTCCAATCAGTTACGCCTTTTTATTGTTGATTAACAAACTCAATGAAGGTTCCCGAACATGACCATCGCCGCTTCTTTCAAAAAGAGATTGAAATATTTTGATCTGGACATATCGTTTTCTTTTGCGAAGAAGAATATGATGGTGATGATCGGTCCTTCCGGTGGCGGCAAAACAACCATCATCCGTATGCTCGCCGGTCTAGATACTCCGAAAGAAGGCAAAGTGATTTTTGGCGATGAAGTCTGGTTTGATTCTCTTCGAGGAATAAACATTGCGCCGCAGAAACGCCGCCTGGGATATGTCTTCCAGGATTATAGTCTCTTTCCGCATCTCAATCTTTTTGACAATGCGGCCTTTGCCGCTGTGGATAAAAAGGAAGTCGATGAACTCTTCGAGCTTTTCAAAATCGGTCATTTAAAAAAACGCAAGCCCCACATGGTTTCCGGCGGCGAACGGCAGCGTTGCGCGATTTGTCAGGCACTGGCCAGGCATCCCCGCATACTGCTTCTGGATGAACCATTTTCCGCGCTTGATGCCATCACGCGACGCGGCCTGCGCGAAGAATTGAAAAATTTAAAAGGCAACATGTCTTTCCCGATAATTTACGTGACACATGATATAACGGAAGCATTATATCTGGCCGATGAAATTCTGCCTGTTGTTGAGGGCAAAAACGACGATCAATGGATGCAGCGGATGATTGCCCGCGAGCCGTCGGCGGAAGTTTCAATTAGGGCGGCGCGGGAACCAAGATTGGCGCTCGTGTATTAGACGTAACAACAGTTTAATCCGATAACGAATATGAAGGAGCAACAATAGTTATGAACATCTGCACCTATTCTTACGAAGAGTATTTACATCTGGTCAAATCCTTCCACGGGAATCTTGCGCCCGGCTTGATTATCGGCGGTTTTATGGTTGATCTGGCCATGAAGCATTTGCCTGAGGGTGAATTTTTTGATGCCATCAGTGAAACCCCGGTTTGCCTGCCCGATGCTGTGCAGATTCTGACGCCCTGCACTATCGGCAATGGCTGGTTGAGTATTGTCAATTTCGGCCGGTTTGCCGTTACCCTGTATGAAAAATACAGCGGCAATGGCGTGCGGGTTTATCTGGATACAAAGAAACTTGATGCTTGGCCGGAAGTGCGCGACTGGTATTTGAAAAAGAAGAAAAAGAACGAACAGAATTTTGAACTTCTGATGGCGCAGATCAAAGAGGCGGGGCACGGACTGCTCAGCGTGCAGCGCGTGCATGTTGAGCCGGAAAAAGTTCGCCGCAAGAAAATGGGGCCGGTGGGTGTTTGTCCGGTCTGCGGTGAGGCCTACCCGTCAAAAGACGGTGCGAGCTGCCGGAACTGTCAGGGAGAGACGCCCTATACGGAAGTATCAAAAATTAAAACAACAAAGTAACACGCATAGCAGTTTCAGAAATAGTGGGATTTAAATGTTGAAAACAGGAACCATCCTCGCTGATCTCTACGAGCGTATTACACCGGAAGCAAAAAACCGGGAAGTTATTGATCTGCGGATCGGGCTAGGTTACATCGGTGTCAGGCTGGACAATGACTCCACGGGGATTGCCGCCGTTTTGTTTGATGCCCTGCCGCATGGCTGCACGGTTGTGCCCGCCGCAGGCAGTTTTGCCGGTTCACCCGCGACAGATCTGTTGCAATATCTTGTTGCCGGAAAAAATCATCTCGAAATCGCTATGGGTATGGCCACCGCCAATGCTCTGATCAAGCCGCCGCCTGCGGATGCTGTGGATGACCGCGAAGCGACAACTTACCTCAATCTGCAAAAAGGAGTAAAAGTTGCCATGGTCGGGCTGTTTGCTCCTTTGGTTGCCCGCATCCGGGCCACCGGCGCCGAACTTACCGTCATAGAAAAAAATTCGGCGCGAATGGAAATAGTAGGCGATACGGAAAAGAAAGATATTCTAAAATCCTGCGATGTCGCCATCATTACGGCAACCACACTGCTCAACAACACTTTTGAGGAAACCATTAACCTGCTGGAAACGCCGCACGCTGTGGCCATCATGGGGCCATCCACTCCGCTCATGCCCGCTATTTTCCGCCAAACACCTGTGACACATCTGGGCGGAGCGGTCGTCGCCGATTCCGCGCGGGTCATGCAGATTATCTCGGAGGGTGGCGGAACACCATCCCTGCGGCCTTACCTGCGCTTTGTGAATTTGATGGTTAGGTAATTAATAATATAAGATGCTGGACATATTTATCAAATTGCATCTTTCACCTACAAAGCAGCAATTATGGTGGGTTAAATATTTTGAGGATTTGCGTTTGTAATGGTTGATCTAACGTATTTCTCACCTGACGGTAAGGAGCGCAGCGGAATACCGGTCAGGTGAGAAAATTGTTATAACAAACTTATTTGTATTTTTTTGCTTTAAACCAGGAATTATCTCCCAAATGAAAATAGAATCGACCTTCGATGTGATCGTTTTTTATTACAGCCCATCCTCGACCTAATGCCTCATCATTTTCATCTTGGCCTTCCCAGGAAAATTCAAGCCGTTCAATTTCGCCCACATTTTCTATCCTATAGTCGATTCGACCTTGTACCAAACCAAATTGAAAAGATCCTAATTCATCTTTTTCGAATAGGAAATGGCCTTCAGTTTCCATATCGATGTACTCTTGATCCCACATCTCCATTTCTGTGATTCGCCACTTACCAATATATGGATTTCTTTTTTTCATTTATCCCAAGTTATAACGAAAACATCAGCCGGAGCGTAAGCGATCGGCTGTATTGACTTTGTTATGCTTTCAAATAAATAGTTTTACCCATATACACAGAACAATGTTACCTATCTTCCAGTTTACTCACACCATTGCAACAGCACCGGAGCATTCGCGAACAGCCACGCAAAGGCGGAGCCAAGAGCCTTAAAAATGCTCTTGGTGACCTCTGGTGCAAACGATGCTGAAATACACATTGCGGTAATCGTTCCAGCTACGTAGTTGATCCAGTCCTTTCGTCCTAGTCTTTGTGACGCAACCTGTATTTCATCGAGTTTTCTATAGATGAGATCAAGCTGTTCTGGAGCAAATTCGGAAGATTGATGCAATTCGATTTTGAGGGTTGCAACGCTTTCTAAAATGCGTTTGAGTTCGGGTTCGGAAAATGGTGAATTGTTTGGATCTTCATCGATCAGAGCTGCTGCGAGGCCGATCTGTGGTGCGACTTGTGTAATGAGAAACTCCGCACTGTTACTGCGTAGGGAAGTTGCTCGAACCTCAAGTGTGCCGTCCTCAGGCGTCTGAAATAGCACTGCGTCGCCGTTCTTCATCTCTTTGACAACGTTCGGCAGCCCTGGGTAGCCGATAACCACATTGCATTGACGAATTTGAGTGTGCCGGACACTTATGACAAGACTGCTGAACTTCGGTCGTCCACTCGTGTTTTCATTGACAAAAATAGTTGAATTCTTCACGGATTTGTTTCCTTTCCTCGTCGCATAACGCTAAAGCTCACTGGTTGCCGGTTTTATCGGCAATCCAGTGCAGCGCATTGTTAGGAGGGTTTTTATGTTTTTTCAATTTTTATACAGCCATTGGAATATAGCTATGCATATTGTTGTAGCGATACTTAATATCATTGCACTGGTTGCAATAATAGTTGCACGCTCTGAGTTGCGTAAAGCTCTTTCTGCAATAGACAAACTGCGGATATCTCTTTCTGCTTGTTCTTCCGCTTCTTTGGCAGCTACTATGCCAAGGGCAAATTCATGATTGTATTCGCCTGGAGCACCGGAATAAATTTTGTCAGAATAGATAGCTTCGCGTGCTTCTTTGGATGACAAAGGTTTAAGTGTTTTAATTATATCTTCCTTTTGGCTATCCATGATTATATTTTCCTTTTGTTAGGAGTTTTTATGTTTTTTTCTCATTATCGTTTTTGCCAACCAAGGAAACGGGTGGTTTTAGGAACATTGAAACAATTTCTGGTTGTGGCTGCTCAAGCAAGCAAGTGCGCAATGATTGCAATTCGTCAAGTACAGCAGGAGAAAGAGACTCTCGTGAATCGGGATTGCATACAATCAATCGAATTGCCTCAGCCGCATCAAGACGGAGACGATCATTATGACGGAAAATAAGGTTAAAAAGCAGCATATAAAAGCTATGTTGTTCCAACGGAGTTACGATTTTATCTGTCATTTATTTTCTCCTAACAATTAATATACCAAGTTGGTATTTTCCGATATTTTGTGCAATCCTATATTAATTCAAAAAAAATAAAAAGAAATAAATATGTCCTAAAATCAAATATTACTGAACTTTTGCCATTGGGTATTTTGTGGTAATACCGACTAAAAGCTTTGTGGGTAATATATGGGAAATTTGCCCAACTACCATCAAATGCCCCGCAATACTAATTTATCATGGTCATAATTATGGTGCAAACATGGTCAATGATTATCGCTTGAAATACAGCATTTTCATTGAGGTTGACGTTTTATTGATAACAGGAAGTAAGAAACAAAAAATTTCAATTACCGATTTTTCAAAATTTATGAATAGGCGGAATTGTTGACTTCACCTACAAAGCAGCAATTATGGTGGGTTAAATATTTTGAGGATTGCTGATAGAAGAAAGGTGCAATGAAAAAATCAGCCGGAGCGTAGCGATCGGCTGGATTGATTTGTTATGCCAATTCTTTTAGTATATGCTTTGCAAGGATCTCATCAATTTCGCCATGCCTTGGGACAGGTTGTTTCTTGCCCGTTTTTGGATTTATATAAAGATCGTGACGACCTCCGTGACGCACAAGCACACACCCTACGAATAAGATTTTTTTCAGCAAATCTTTTCTTTTCATACATTCATGGCAAGTTCTTTGATTTCATGCTGTGCCGGTACATCATCAAGGGTCATCAATGCATAAGCATCTCTCATATTTTCTTCAAGTTCTGCCAATGTCTCTCCTTGTGTCATTATTTCCGGATGTTCGAGGAGTTTTCCGACCCAGAACTTTTCGCCTTTCCAATAAATCATTTTTAGCTTTGTTTCCATACTACAACCTCCTAAAGCTTGGTCTTTCTTCAATAGAATATCACATGTAGTAAAGATATGAAATATCTTTTATAATCTTGAGCATAACGAAAAGCTCAGCCGGAGCGGCCCAGCGGGACGCGATCGGCTGTAGCGGCTTGTTGGCTCCTCTTTTACTTATCGTATATCACCAACCGTATTTGGTAGCTGCTTCATAAATTGCTTTTACGGTCTCCTGCGCCAGTGGAAGAGCTATAAGGTCAAACCCAGTTAACCCCGTTCTGGTGAAACTATAATGAGGCTTTGATCCCGAGATCGCAACAGCCCTGACTATGAATTGCTCTAGAATGTCTCCTGAAGCGGGTCTATCCATATTTAGAACGGTTGCGGTTGAAGTGGAGTCTACAGCATTAGCATACGATAAGACCTCGGTTTGTGCACTCTCAAGTCTGTCGAACAAGCCACACTTCACCATTGATCTCAGCAGCGATGGACCCAGTCCGCTCCGAAACTTTGAGGTGTTTTCTCGTCGCATATTCTGTAGCGCGGCATTCGAGTTCATTATGAAAGCAAAAGAGATCATTGCCGTTTGAAGGCTTCTGAAAAGCAACTGCTCGTCTTTGGTCAGTGAAGCGAAATCTATCTCGACAATTTCCGAAAAACGGGCTCTGTAACCTGCCGCCTCCATTTCGGCTTGCGTATCGAAAATGGTGGTTGGGCCTCCCGTGAGTCGCGCTCCATGACTGATGAACACAAGGTTCGCCAAGGATGCGCCGCCTTCCCTGGCCTGGCGGCCCATGAAGTCGCCATAGCTTTTTGGGCCAGCGACGTTCCCGGCCCACCAATCTTTCAAACCCATACTTGCTTCCGCCTTTCCGTACTTTCGTTCCAAGTAAGAGCCAACGGAGCGGCGCTGAACGTTAGAGCAGCGCCGCTCCGTTCGGCGGGAACAGTCTTTTGTCTTTTCGTTCCCGCCGAACGCAGAAATCACGCGACGCGTAGCGGTCGCGTGGATTGACTTGTTGTGTATTTTCATTTTTCATTTGCAAAGGACAAAAGATGCTCAACTATATTTTTAAATTCTTCGACTGGGTTGATTCCACTTTCATTGGGTGGTCTAGGCGAATTTGGAAAATAAGTCCGCGACAACGCATTTTTATATTTTCTTTGCTGACAATAATCGTGGTACTCCTTTACGGCAGCATCGAATTCTGTTTTGCGTTTGACGAAGTATCTGAATTCAGCGGCGGCACTCTTTATTTTCGGGATAGATTGATGAAACCGAGGGAACTCTTTTTCATCCCAAATCTGGTCGGTGGGATAGAAGCCAATGAGTTCATAAATAACAGTGGCCTTGAATTTGGAGGCGGCAACAAAAAACTCTTGCCTTTGCATGATCTTAATGGCGTTATCATTGGAAGATTTTACAGCTTCGATAGAAGCTCTTTTACTGATAATCCCACCGATCCATGCACCGATCAAAGCACCAATTACGCCGATCAGGGCAGCGATAATATTACTGTTCATGGAGAACCTCTAAACGTTAAAATGATAGTTTATCAAATTATTGGAAATATTATTGGCCTTATTCTTGGTGGTTTCTTGGTTTATTTTACACAACAATTAATATACCAAGTTGGTAATTTCCGATTTTCTGTGCAAACCTACATTAATTAAAAAAAAATGAAAAGAGAAAATTAGTTTATAAAATTAAGAGCAAGAGAATTATTACCACGAGGTATTTTGTGGTAATACCGACCAAAAGCTTTGTTGGTAATATATGGGAAATTTGTCCAGCTATCAGCAAATGCCCCGCAATGATAATTTATCAGGATCAATGATTAGCGTTTGAAATACAGCATTTTTATCGAGGTTGACGCTTACTGATAACAGGAAGAAGTGATTAAGAGCTTTATATCTGTGTCGCCTTCTACCAAGTCGCCTTCAAAGGATAACGCGGCGGCAAGGAGGAGGCGACGAGGCGTATTGTACACGTGTGACCTTCAGGTTATACGTTGAGGAAGCTGACGACGCAGCCAACAAAGTTAGCCAAAGACCGGAGGCGCGTCCCGCAAGGGAGCGCATAACAAATAAAATTTTTTACCTTACCGGTAATTACCAGTTGCAAGATGGTAACTTACAGGCGGCTTGGTATGGTAAGGAGGGACAACTGCCCCTCCTTACCACTGCAGATTATTCTTTGTAGAGATTTTCCAACATGTCCCCGTATTTTTCCATGACCACCCGCCGTTTTAGTTTCATGGTCTGGGTAAGCATGCCATTATCCAGGGTAAAATCTTCTAAAACAAACGCAAATTTGCGGGGAATTTCGTAGGATCCTATTGTTTTTTTGAGATGGTTTTGAACCTTAGATGTTAACAAATCCTTGAAGTTTTGGCCCGCTGGATTAGCAGGATCAAAAAGATCTTTCGGTTCTACTGACAAATTCAGTTCCGTGGCTAAATTCTGTAATAATTTCATGTCGGGCACAATTAGCCCCACATTGTAGTCATGCCCTGCCCCGGTGATCACAGCGTTTAAAATCCAGGGTAAAACCTTCATTTCCAGTTCAATGGTATCCGGATGAATATATTTACCGTTGGCAAGTTTATATTCTTCCTTGAATCGGCCAGTGATGAATAAAAAGCCATCATCATCCAAGCGTCCACGGTCCCCCGTGCGCACACCCCGCATGCCATTCATCTCCACAATCACCTCTTTCGTCTGATCGGGTTTATTGTGGTATCCGATCATACATTGTGGTCCAAAACAAAGAATCTCTCCATCGTCGCCGGTCTCACCTGTTCGTGACCGGTCAATAACGACTTTGGTTTTATTGATCGGTTTTCCGACCGAACCTAAACGATTCCCCATTAAAGGGGAGTTAATGGTAATAGCCGGTGATGTTTCGCTCAAGCCATAGGCATCATAGGTTGGAATCCCGACATCGATAAAGAATTTGGCAATTTCCACGTTCATGGGGGCACTGCCGGTGACCGCGTTTTCCAGACACCCTCCAAAGCGGGCTCTAATCTTTTTCAAGACGATTTTATCTAAGATTTTGTATTTCAAACTCACTTTGCCTGTTTCCCGTTTTAGTTTCGCCGCTGCAAGCGCCATTTCAAAAAGCTTTAATTTTAGCCCGCCTTCTTCCCTCATTTTGGCCCAAACACCATTGTAGACTTTATTAAAGATTCGGGGCACGGTGATCATGAATGTGGGTTTGATTTTGGGCAAATCATCAATTAAAGTCTCGACCGACCCCATAAGTCCAATGGAACCTCCTCTCAGGATAAAAGCATGTAAATCGGCCGTAATGCCGAAAGAGTGCGCCCAGGGAAGCATGGAGATACATCGGCTCTTTTCAGTCAGGTTCGGAAACCAGGCCAAGCCGGCTTTGACGTTTTCCGCCAGATTGCCGTGAGAAAGAAGAACTCCTTTAGGTTCGCCCGTGGTGCCAGAAGTATAAATCAGGACCGCAACATCAGTCGGCTTGGGTTTGAGAGAAGGGACCGGTTTTTGCGCGCCTTTTTTCTCTAATCCTTCCATGGAGTTTTCCCCTGAACCCTCAATCAGTATGATTTGTTTTAAGGTGGGGATTTCGCCGGGGAAATTTTTCACTTTTTCTAACACTTCAGGTTTGGATACAAACAAGATCTTGACCTCGGCATCTTTCACAATATACTTCCACATCGAGACCAATTCTTTTTCATACATCGGTACGTATGCGGCTCCTAAGCCCTGGGTAGCGATCTCCCCGATCAGCCATTCCTTCCGATTATTTGCTATAATCCCGACGGTGTCTCCTGCTTTAACCCCTATCGCTGATAATCCCGCCCGCAAATTATTCACGCGGGTGGCGATTTGACTATAGGTTACCCATTGATAGACACCCGCGGCGTCTTTCTCGCCGATTAACGGATTATTCGCGTATCTCGACGCGCTGGACTCGAAAAAATCCACCAAATTATCCGGTGCTTCATATGTATTCTTATACTCACCGTATTCAAAAATCGCCATAAACTTAAACCTCCCTATCGAATTTTTTTATTTAAACTTGTTAAAAGCTTAATTTTAAAGAAATTTCTTAAGTTATTGGTTGTTGTTTGTCAGTAAACTCATGAAGCAGGAAGCTTCTCTACACAACGACGGTTTTGGAGATTTTGTTTCATTAAAAGAATAGCGTCCAAAGGATAGTTCACACTTTCTTGATAAGAACTTCATTTTCGATATTAAAAGCATAGGAATAATGATCTGGTAAGTCAAGGAAATTTGAACACACAATTTACAATTTAAGGCGTGACAACTTTGCACACACTCTCGTCCCTCCTCATCACGTCATTACGCCTTGGCATCAGCATCCAAGAGCTTTTTTCAGAGTATCCATATTCAGGTTGCCGCCGGACATGATCATAACCACTTTCTTGCCTGCAAGGCGGTCCCTTATTTTGTAAGCGGCTATCAAAGAAACGGCGCCTGCGCCCTCGGCCAGATTATGTGTGGTGGTGAGCGCCATTCTAATTCCTTCGAGTATCTCGTCTTCGGTCAGCAGGACAACATCACTGATAGTGTCCTTGAGAATGGTATATGGCAGATGGAATACACTTCTTGCGGCAAGGCCTTCCGCGATCGTATGGGCTTCATCGAGTGTTACAATTTCTCCCTTTTTCCAGGAATTATAAAATGATGGGGCATTCTGAGCCTCTACACCAATTATTTCGACATCAGGCTTTAATGCACGTGCTGTTTTTAAAAGCGAAGCACAGCCTGCACCGCCGCCGATGGGACAAATGATTGTATCAACTTCCGGCAGGTCTTCAATGATCTCCAGTCCCATGGTGGCAAGGCCGTTTAAGATTTCAGGTTCGTTGCCCTGCTGGACATAGTAATAACCAGCACTGTCCACGAGCTCTTCGCAATACGATTGCGCGTCATAGAAGTCTTCCCCGTGGACAATCAGTTCCGCGCCGTAACTTTCTATGGTCCTGTTGATTTCAGGATTGTTGCCCTCCGGCACAACAACAGTGCAGGGCACATGGAACCATTGTCCCGCCCAAGCCATAGCCAGGCCGTGGTTACCTCTGGTGGCAACGAGGATACCGGCCTCCAGCTCTTCTTTCGACATGTGATGAAAAAAATTAAGCGCCCCTCTGATCTTGAATGATCCGGTCGAATTGTGGTTTTCATGCTTGATGAACGCCTCGCAGCCTATGAGTCTGGAGAGTTCCGGATAGCGTATCAGGTTTGTTCTGTTGAGGTACCTGTAGATAACTGACCTTGCCGTGAAAGCCCTTGTCAGGTTGACCTGTTTGCTCAGCTCCTCGTATTTTTTCAGCATAAGAAATACCTCCTTGATAATTACAGCCTGTGGGGCTGTTGAAAAACGCTCATCTGCTGTGTTGCGCTGCAAACCGCACCGCTCAACGTATATCCATGTACGCCTCGCGGTTCGTTTTTTTTGCGCGCCTTGCATCTGAACATTTTTGAACAGCCCCCCTGTATCCTGTTTTAAGCTCTCATCTTAAAAAATTCAATACAATAAAATCGTCTCCTAAATATGTCTGCTGATTAAATCGGCATATCGGGCGGCAGCACCTATATTGGCTAAAACAACGGATTTACCCCTGTCACCCCGACGCTGGAGTTCTTCGGGGTTTTTCAGCGCCTGAAGAATTCCTTGCAGTAATTCATCCGCGCTTTTTATGGTTGTGCCGCAACCCACATCTTCCAACAGTGCTTTTTCCTGACTGAAATCTTCCATCGAAGGTCCGTAAAAAATCACCTTGCCCCAGGCCGCTGCCTCTAAGATATTCTGCCCGCCTTTGGGAACAAGGCTTCCGCCACAATAAACAATAGTTGCCAGCGAATAAATCTTAAATAGTTCCCCGATTACATCAACAACGATGATTCGCTCATCTTTTCGCTTGCGCCCGTTATTTATATCCGAAAGCGTTACGACATCGTTAAAATTTTCCTGCCGCAAAAGGCCGATAACATTATTGGTTCGTTCAATGTGCCGAGGAACAATAATCAGCTTAAAATCCGAATAGCGCTTCAAGAGTTCCTGATACACATTAATGACAATTTTCTCTTCGCCTTCATGCGTGCTGCCCGCAACAAAAAATCTTTCGTTTTTCCGCGCGTTTAACCGGCGGACAATTTCTTCCTGTAAGGCAGGAGCGGCCAGCGCCGCCAGCGCGTCATATTTCGCGTTTCCCAGAACTTTTATTTTTGCGGAATCCATGCCGATATTTTTAAAACGTACCGCGTCAATCTCGGCAATCATTCCGGCGGCGTTTAAATTATAGAGAATTATTTTCCAAAATAACTTCGTCAGCCGGTACTTGCTGTAAGAACGAGGTGAAATCCGGCCGTTAACCATCAATGTTTTTATCCGGCGGGATTCGCATACTCGAAGAAAATTAGGCCAGAGTTCCGTTTCCACCAGCACAAAAACATCGGGTTTGGCTAATTTGATCATTTTACGCACAATATACGGAATATCCATAGGGAAATAAATAAAAGCGTCGGCTTCCTTGATAAACTTCCGCGCCATTTCCTGTCCTGTTTCCGTGGAAGTGGAAAAAATAACCTGAACTTCCGGCCTTTTAATTTTTAAAGAAGCAACGATCGGCGCGGCAGCGGTCACCTCTCCGACGGAGACCGCGTGAATCCAGACTCTCCGCCCGTCTTTCAAATCAGCCAGTATTTTCTCCTGCCTTCCGCCCAGCTTCTGGACTAAGCTTTTGCGATATTTACCGGTAAATATTGTTTTCAGCAAAAAATAGGGTAAAATAATAATCGCGGCCGCAAATAAAATAATATTGTATAAAATATACATGTGCCTATCTTTAGATTTTTCTGCTTTAGTGTCAAGGAACTTTTAATGAGACTCGCTGAAAACGAACGAAGTGAAGTTTGAAGCGTTAGTCGAATTATCCCGCAAGCGAAGCGACGCGGGATTTGAGACCCAAATTTCAGAAGCGAAGTGCGCTGAAATTTGCTGGACGAATTAATGACATTCGCTGAAAATGAGTGAAACGAAATTTGAAGCGCAAATGGAATTGATCCTGCATAGTAGGGATATAAATACCCGTGATTGACAACGGCCGCTCTTTAGTATATTTAACTTCATAAACAAGCTGGGGAGAAAATAATCAATGAAAATAATTGCCCCTTCGATCCTTTCCGCCGACGGCAGCAGACTGAGCGAGGAAATCGCCGCCGTAGAAAAAGCCGGCGCCGACTGGATTCACATTGATGTAATGGACGGCAATTTTGTCCCCAACATCACCATGGGACCGTCAATAATATCGGCCTTGAGAAAAACAACAAAACTTCCTTTCGACGTACACCTGATGATTGAAAATCCAGACAGATACATTGAATCTTTCTCTCATGCGGGCGCCGATATTATCACTGTTCACGCGGAAGCCACAAATCATCTCTACCGGACAATTGACTTGATTAAAAGTTTCGGTCAGCGAGTTGGTGTTTCCTTAAATCCGGCGACGCCGCTTGCGCAAGTAGAAGATGTTATTCGCCATATTGATCTTCTGTTGATTATGACTGTCAATCCCGGATTCGGCGGACAGAAGTTCATTGCTACTTCCTTGTCAAAAATCGCCCGGGCTAATAATATGCTGGAAGGACTGCCCCGCAAACCTCTGCTGGAAGTTGACGGAGGGGTGAATCTGAAAAATATCGGCGATATCGCCCAGGCCGGAGCCGATGTCATCGTCGCCGGCGCCGCGATTTTCGGCACTGACGATTATCAAAAAACAATCGCCTCATTGAAACTTGCCGCCAATAATAAGTAATATTACGATAAGATATCTATATTTTTTATCCATGGGTGGGGAACAGGACAGACTTTATTAAGTTCATTTTAGCCAGGCGAAAAGCACACGCTGTTTTCAGGCATCCAATGCCGTATTCAATACTCCGGATAAAATTAATGGATGATGCTTCGGCAAAATATTTTGTCGGACAACTTACTTCAGCGACAGTATAATCAAACCAAACGATTTGAGCCATCATTTGATTATCGAAAACAAAATCATCGGAATTATTTTTCAAGGGCAATCGCAGTAAAAGTTCACGGGAAAACGCGCGGTATCCGGTATGATATTCAGAGAGTTTCGCTCCGATTAAAACATTTTCCGCAAAAGTTAAAAAACGATTGGCAATATATTTCCACGGCGGCATGCCGCCTTTTAGAGCATAGCCGCCGAGGATCCGGGAACCGAGTACGCAATGATAAAGATCGTTGCCGATTAACGAAGCCATCGCCGGAATCAGCTTGGGCGTATATTGATAATCGGGATGCACCATGATTACAATATCCGCTCCTTCTTCCAGCGCCATCCGGTAACAGGTTTTCTGGTTGCCCCCGTAGCCGAGATTGCGTTCATGAACAAAAACTTTTGTCCGGGGAAGGCCCGCCGCCACTTTCGCGGTATTATCGGGACTGGCATCATCGACAAGAATAACCATATCAACAATGCCCTGAGCCATAACCTCCTCGTACGTTTTGAGGAGGGTTTTCTCAGCATTATAAGCCGGCATGACCACTACCACTTTTTTATTCTGAAACATATTTTATCCAACTGAGCTGTTTAAGAAAAATGAGCATTAAGTTTTTGCTGCTGCTGTTTTGCCTGGGCCACAATTCTTTCCATAAGTTCAGCTACCGTTGGCTCATCATGAATTAAACCTGTAATCTGTCCCACGGGAAGAACGCCCTGTTTCAAATCGCCGTCTTCCGTGGCGGTTCTTATCGCTTTGAATCCGTTAGCCATAAAGGCTAACTGCCGGGCGTTTTTCCATCCGGACATCAGAACTCCTACAAATAATTTATAAAAGGGAAGTTTCAGTTGTTTGGCGATTTCCTGCGCGTTGAAAAATGCCGCCGGCAGATTCAGGCCGCGCTTAATGGCTTTTGCCGCGGCGTCTGTCTTCATGACACGGCAGAGAAGTCCGTCAAATCTATCCGAGTATAAAGTATCTTCCACGTCTTTCTCGATGGACAGTTTTTTATAGACATCATGCAGAGGGCTTTCTTTGGTCGTCATAAAACGGGTGCCCATGGCAATTCCTTCCGCCCCTAAGGCCAGCGCCGCTGCCAATCCGCGCCCGTCGCCAAAACCGCCGGCAGCAATAACCGGTATTTTCACAGCATCAACCAAGGAAGGAACAAGTATCAGAGAGGTTACATGCTCGCCATGCGCCGCGGCTTCATGTCCTGTGGCAATTACACCATCCGCACCATAATCCTGCGCGCGTTTGGCATGACGCGCGTTGACCACTGTTGCGATAACCTTCCCACCGTAAGCATGCGCCTGCTTTACGATCCAGTCACCTTTGCCCAGGGCAAAATTAATTACCGGCACTTTTTCTTCCAATAATGCTTTGGCATTTTCGGCCGCACCTGGAAAAAGAAGCGTGGCATTAGCTCCAAAGGGTTTATCTGTAAGACTTCGAATATCTTTGATTGCCTGACGTGTTTGCTCGGCATTAAAGGGTCCTGTTGCTAAAATTCCCAAACCTCCGGCGTTGGAAACAGCCGCAACCATTTTCGGTACGCTGATCCAGCTCATGCCGGATAAAATAATGGGATACTTAATTCCAAAAAGTTCTGTAATTCTGGTTTTCATAAATAGAAATTCTCCATAAAATTTGTTAGTACTAATTATAAGACGTAAATTCTCCGGCTCTTATTTTTTACTGTAGTCGTATACGCCCCGGCCTGATTTACGCCCAAAATTGCCCGCGCGAACAAGCTTTCTCAAAAGAGGCGCCGGGCGATACTTATCACCTAACTCTCTGTGCAAACCCTCCATAACACGCAACAGCGTATCATTACCAACTAAATCAGACAGGGCCAATGGCCCGATGGGATGATTGCAACCCAAGACCATGCCTTTGTCAATATCTTCTGCGGAAGCCAAGCCTTCATCCAGAGCGAAGAAAGCTTCATTGATCATCGAACAAAGTATTCTATTAACGACAAATGCCGGAGCTTCTTTCACAATAATAACTTCTTTGCCGATTTTTTTACCCCAGGCTTTGGCTACTTCCAGTGTTTCAGCGGAAGTTTGATGACCGCATATTATTTCCAGCAACCGCATAACGGGAACCGGATTGAAGAAATGAGTGCCAATGAACCGCTCCGGCCTTTTGGTTACAGAGGCCATTTCCGTGATGCTCAGTCCTGAAGTGTTGGTAAAGAACAGACAATGCTTGGGAACGATCTCTTCGAGTTCCGCGTAAACCTTTTTCTTCACATCCATAACTTCAATAACAACTTCGACCACTATGTCCGCGCCGGTTGCCGCTTCTTTCAAATCCAGAGTGGGCTTAATGCGGCCAAGAATTGCATCCATTTGATCTTTTGTAATCCTGCCTTTTTCCACATCGCGGTTAAGATTTTTCTTAATCGAGTTCATCCCTCCGTCAACGAAGCGCTGTTCAATATCACGCATGGTTACTTCATAACCTGCCTGAGCGCAAACCTGTACAATTCCGTTGCCCATCAAACCGGCGCCCAACACACAAACTTTCTTGATTTCCATTTTCACTTCCCCTTTAATTAGTATTTTAATGAGACCCAAGCTTCAGAAACAGAGTGCACTGAAGCTTGCAGGTCGAATTATCCAGTTATATTTCAATAATCGTAGTTCTTTTGAAAGCTAACAAACTATATGCGCCAAAGTCAAGGGAAAACCCCCAACAGAAAAAACANNAACTTATTGAATACGAAAAAAGAAGGGCACATAAAATTACCGTTGTTTTCGATGGTTGGAAAAACGGTTCAGCAGATGAAGGACGCGATCGGGCCGGAAAAATTAATATTATTTATTCACGCCACGGCGAAAAAGCTGATGACGTCATAAAACGGATAGCGGCTCATACCGCGGAAGATACCCTCGTGGTTTCTTCCGATCGCGAAATAGTCTCCTATATCACCCGGTGCGGCAAAACCGCTCTGACATCCTTAGAATTTGAAGTAATCATGAATAAGGTTATTTCTCCATCGTTTGGAGGCAACTCTGCGGCAGAAAAACAAGATGAAAATCCTGATCGTCAATCCAAAAAGAAGGGCCCTGCAAGAAGACTCCCGCGGGCTAAACGGCAGGCGCAAACCAAAATCAAGAAACTTCAATGACATTCGCTGAAAATGAGTGAAACGAAATAATGAGACTAAAACTTCAGGAGCGAAGTGAACTGAAGTTTATAAGCCGAATTATCCCCTAAGTGAAACTATGTGGGATTTGAAGCGCAAATGGAATTGATCCCAAGAGCGAAGCGATGTGGGATAATGAGACTCAGATATTACAAACGCAGTGCAGTAAGATCTGTTAGTCGAATTATCCCGCCGCAGGCAGAGGATAATGAGACTCGCTGAAAACGAACGAAGTGAAGGCGGCGGGAATAAAAAAGGTTGAAAACTAATAATATTTCTGGTAAAAATTGCACATTCTAAAAAACATCATCTGTCCATCAAAAAAAGGAGAGTAAAATGGTAAAAACAATCAATACTAAATTCCTCCGGCCATTACTACTGCTGATTTGTTTTGCCCTATTTTGTTGTCTTAACGGATGCGGCAATGGTGAAACAACTGGTACTGGTACTGGTACAACTACCACCAACCTGGGTTCTCTTAATTTAAGCGTTCCTTCCAGTGTAATGTTCGGAACCCCGGCAACTGTTACAGCTATACTCAGAGATGGCAATGGAGCGTTGGTAAAAAATGCGGTCGTGACCTTCGCGGCATCGAGTGGTCTTGTTGCGTTTACTCCTACCTCCGCGACAGCGTTGACAAACGCCAGTGGCGTCGCTTCAGTCACCTTGAATGCAGCGAGCAGTGCTTCCGAAGGCGCTACATACATTACGGCGTCAGCGCCGGTGACTACGGCAGGAACTACCACAACTATTAACAGCACGCCGGTTGGTATAGCGGTTCATGGGACACCTGACTTGAGTTCTCTTACTTTAAGCGTTTCTTCCAGTGTTGTAACATTCGGAACTCCGGTAACTGCGACCGCGACACTCAGGGATGCCGATGGCGACCTATTACAAAATGCTATCGTAACCTTCGCGGCATCGAGTGGTCTTGTCGCGTTTACTCCTGCCTCCGCGACAGCGTTGACAAACGCCAGCGGCGTCGCTTCAGTCACCTTGAATGCGTCAAGCATTGATTCTACAGGAGCTTCAAGTATTACGGCCTCAGCGCAGTTAGATACTACTACAACTATTACCAGCAAGCCGGTTGGCATAGCGGTTAATGGAGCGTCGGTTACCCTGGGCGCGCTTACTCTGGGACAGTCATCAATTTCCTCTTACGGCACGAGCAGCGTAAGCGTACCGGTACTGATATCCGGTTCACCTGCCACGGTGCCCATCTCAGTGACCTTTACTTCCGCCTGCGTCAGTGCGGGCAAGGCAACGCTTTCCAGCCCGGTTACGAGTAACGCCGTCACGGGCATAGCAAATTCCACCTATAAGGACAACAACTGTAATTCCGGAACAGACTTGATAACGGCATCTGTAATAGGCGGTGCTCATGCCAGCGCAATAATAACTGTTGTTCCCCCTGCCACCAACAATATCCAATTTGTATCGGCAACACCGGCTATAATCGGAACCCAGACAGCGGGCGCCGCAACACTACCGAAAAGTTCTGTAGTGGAATTCAAGGTGGTGGACAGCAGTAATAACGGCAAAGCTGGAGTGCTGGTTGATTTTAGTATTCTGCCGGAAAGCGCCCCGGGCGGAATTACTTTTTCCCCCGCGTCGGCGACATCTGACGCCGATGGATATGTCACGACTATGGTTACTTCGGGAACGGTGCCGACACCCCTCTGGGTTGTGGCAACAGTGGATGGGACATCAATTAAAAGCCAGTCCAACACCTTGACAATAACGACAGGCCTGCCCACGCAGGACTTTTTCTCGCTCAGCGTCCAGACTTACAATATTGAAGGTTGGAAATATGACGGAATTACATCCGCATTAACGGTTATCGCTTCTGATCGTCTGGGCAATCCAGTGCCTGACGGAACAGCGATAAACTTTATCACTGAGGGTTGTCAAATTACACCGGCGTCCTGTACAACAGGGCCACCAAACCCAAGCGGAACCTGTTCGGTTAACTTCACGAGCGCTCAATCCAGACCTACAGACGGCCGGGTGACAATACTGGCTTACGCCGTGGGTGAAAAAAGTTTTGTTGATGCAAACGGCAATAATAGTTATGATACCGGAGAAACATTTTATGACCTCGGCGACCTCTACATTGACGCCAATGAAAACGGGCAATGGGATTCCGGTGAGCAATATATTGCTTCTTCTACGACAGGTTCTTCGGCATGTCTAACTCAACCTGGTGCAACAGCCCTGCCGTCTAGTTACGCTAACGTGCCCAGTAAGGAAAATACCTGCACCGCTACATGGGGGATTAACTATGTGCGACGCGACGCTGTCATAGTTCTTTCCGACTCCTCTGCTCGCATAACCCCGACTACCGTTGATATGGCTTCGTTATGCTCAGCAAACTTTATTTTAACGTTGAAGGATAAAAACGGCAACCCCATGCCGGCGGAAACCGCATTAGCAATAGCGAACAATACTGTATATTATAGCGTTAATTTTGGCACCGCCGGTTCGACTTCCTATAGTGCAGATGTAAGCATTAGTGAAGGCAGTCCTGTTATAAATACCAACAATTATGGGGGCACGCCAATTACTTTAACAGTGTCAGGTGGTTCAGGATGTTTGAGTCACGAGATTGATCCTAATGATCCTCTTGAACAGTATCCGGCAGGAACGTTAGATATCGTTGTTACAACTCCCAAGGGGAATATTACAACAATTCCAGTTACAGTAAAAAGTCCGAAACTGACCTTAACGGCCAGCAGCACCTCTGTGGCAACAGGAAAGCACTCCACCCTGACGGCGACGGCGACGGACGTATTTGGCAATCCGATAGTCGGCCAGACCGTAAACTTCACATTAGTAACTAACAACAGCGGTGGGTCTTTGTCCAGTGCAGGCGGAACTACCGATGCCAACGGCCAGGTTGTCACAACTTACACGGCGGGGTCGACCGCGGGCATGTGGGATGCCATTAGAGCCAGAATCTCCGCCGTCGGCTATAAATCCGCGGGCGATGTTTATATCACCGTAACACCATAGGAAATCGATCAGATTTCCGCGGATAATATTTTGTAATTTCAAGAAAGCCGGCCCAAAGCCGGCTTTCCTTTTAATGAGACTCGCTGAAAACGAACGAAGTGAAGTTTGAAGCGTTAGTCGAATTATCCCAGGAGCAAAGCGACGTGGGATTTGAGACTCAGATATTACAAGCGTAGCGCAGTAATGTCTGTTAATCGAATCAATGACATTCGCTGAAAATGAGCGAAACGAAATTTGAAGCGTAAATGGAATTATCCCGTGTGCACAGCAGATATCCCGACAACATAGTTGGCAGGGACGCGGGATATGTCGAAATCAGATTCCCGGAAATTAAAGCTCTCCGCGGCTTGCCGCGAAAAATTTTTAATTCACAAACAATAATATAATTAGTCTGCACCAAATTCAATTCTTCAGAAATTTACAAAAGCAACGGCGTCTGAGTAAAAAAAGGTTGAAAACTAATAATAATTCAGGTAAAATTTACCCATTAGAAAAAAACATCATCTATCCCTCATAAAAAAGGAGATTAAAATGATAAAATCAATTAAGGCAAAATTCCCGCGGCCGGCATTGCTGCTGATTTTTTTTGCCCTATTTTGTTGTCTTAGCGGATGCGGCGGCAGTAAAGATGCAGCGGCCACTGGTACTGGTACAAATACAACAACAACCACAGCCGCTTATCTTAATCTTTTAGTTTCCCCCAGAACAGTCCTTTCTGACGGCACAACTTCCACGACGATTACCGTCAGTGCGTTAAATGCTGCGCATGCCGTAGTACCTGACGTAATCGTAACCATGAGTGCTGATACCGGGATTCTGGGGGCCGCGACCATCACCACAGGTAGCGATGGTACGGCAACAGTAAAATTTTCCTGCGACAACAACAATCCGATTAACCGTACCGCGACGATCACGGCGACCGCCGGAGCGGTATCAGCGCATACCCTGGTGCAGATTGTAGGGTCCAAGATCACGCTGACCCCAACCGGAACGATTGGAATTTCTGCTAGCGGCTCTCCGACAGTGACATTGACCGTCACAGTATCTGATGCGGGCGACAATCCTGTGCCCAACACGCCTGTAACCCTGACGAGGACAGGCACCGGAAATGTGACTATTACGCCGGAATCGGGGACGACGGATTCCTCCGGCCAGTTCACGGCTACAATCGCAGGTGCGGCGGCTGGTTCAGTAACTTTGACCGCATCAGCTTTGGGGACAACGGCGACGAAAGAAATCACGGTAAGCACGTCTGCCTCATCTTTTGCCATTGATAAGCAATGGTTGAACAGTGTCGATATCGGCAATCCGAAACCCACCGCCATGAAAATGGGCGACCAACTGGACATTGAGGTCAATGCTCCCCTTCCCACCACCACAGTGGTATTCGCCACAACGCTAGGTTCATGGGTGGGTGGGACAACTTCGATATCGCTAACTGTCGACTTAGTTACAAGAAAGGCAAAAGCTACACTGACTACAACTCAAGCCGGAATTGCCAATGTTCAGGTGTACGACCAGGATAGTATAGTAACCAGTGACGCTCTCACGGTAGCGATGACTTCGTCAGCAAACGCTAACAGCATCATGCTTCAGGCAACATCCACTGTGGTGTCTAAAAGCGTGGGTTCTACAACCGGTACCTCGACTTTGATCGCCACGGTGCGGGACTCAAGCAATTACCTCGTAGCCGGTGCACCGGTCTCGTTCTCGATTCTCAATCCCACCGGCGGCGGCGAAACCATCTACCCCGTGGTGGCGCTGACCGGAATTGATGGAAAAGCGAGCACATCGTTCAGTTCAGGGTCGGTGTCATCCGACCCGGCAGGTGTTCATATCCGTGCATCAGTCATCGGCACGACACCATCTGTGGAAACCGGAACGTCGCCTTCCGGGGACGATGCATCAATTATTATCGGCGGTACGGCGGGATCTGTGGCTTTTGGCCAGGCCACCGTGATCTCAGAAAACGACAATAAGTCAGAATATATTTACCCGATGTCCGTTTTGGTCGCCGACTCCGCCGGTCATGCTGTGGAAGGAGCGCGCGTCAGCCTGAGTTTATGGCCAATAGCATGGAGTACAGGCACATTTTGCATGCCCGACCCTGATAACAACGTAAACATAGGGACATTCCGGAGCGAAGATATTAATGCGAACTTGATTCTCGACCCCGGTGAGGATGGTCTTCGAATATATTACGCAACTGGCGTTCCAGTAGCTGGAGGGAAAACGGATGGTAAATTGACTCCAGTAAATTCGGAAGCCGGCGCCTTGCCGTCGGGTGATATATATACTGATGCAAGCGGTGTGGCCGATTTCAACCTGACTTACCCCAAGGCTAGCGCACTTTGGACCATCGTCAGAATGCGCGCCAGTACGCTTGTTCAGGGTTCCGAAACGGTCGGCGAGATAATTTTCCGACTGCCCGCTATGGAAGGTGATGTGGTGTACCTTAATGGTGTGGTGACCACATGCAAGCTGCTAGACTCGCACTACATATTTTAGCTGAACTTTAAAACTTCACCTTTGATGTGATCTGGAAAAGCCGGCCAAAAGCCGGCTTTTTTAATGAGACCAGCAAGCTTCAGAAACAAAGTGTACTGAAGCTTGCTGGTCGAATTATCCCAGGAGCATAGCGACGCGGGATAATGACATTCGCTGAAAATGAGTGAAACGAAATTTGAAGCGCAAATGGAATTAATGAGGCCCAAGTTTCAGAAACAGAGTGCCCTGAAATTTGCAGGCTGAATTGATCCCGCAAGCAAAGATTGTCGGGACAATCCCGCCAACGTAGTTGGCAGGGACGCGTAAGATATTAGGTCAGATACCCCTCTGCTTGCGGCAGAGGGGTATGTTTTATTTTGAACAGGCTTTTATCAAAAACATTTCCAGCAATAATTGCGGGTCGGAGGCGGAAGATTTAAAGGAGCGGTCAAGTTCCAGCAGGTCATCAAGGAAGTTGATCAGGCGCGGACTTGTAAATCGGTTGCAGTTACGGAAGGCATTAAAAACAACAAAGGGATGTTTGTTAATCAGAAAATCCTTAGGCATTGACATCGTATCGGCAAATTCACTCAATACGGGATGGATATTCTTCTGAAACCATCCATATTCCATGTTATTATTAAACTTGGGCAGCTTTGTCGAATCCACTAAAATTCTGGCCTGCAATAATAGTCTGATTTCNNGCCAACTGATTTTTTTCACTTAAAGCTGTCGTTAAATCGAATATGGAATCTTCCCTGGTTTTACCGACAACTTCTTCGACATCTTTTTCTTCAACGGTGCCGCGTTCTCCTACAAAGAAAATCAGTTTTTCCAATTCAGTAAGGGAACGACGCAATTCAAATCCGGTTTTTTTACCTAAAGCAATCCATGCGGTTGGTGACAATTTCTTTTCATAACCATCAAGTAATTTTTGAGCTTCCTTTTTAAGAATTTCTTTTTGGGCGGTTTCTCCCCGCGCCGCGCTAAAATAATGGACAACACCCAGTTCGGAGATAATCTTATAAAGTTTTCCTCTCTTATCTACGGCCTCCGCCGTAAAGATCAGACAATTTCCTCCGGGCAGACCGTTTTTAAAAATTTCTTCCAGACGATCTGTTTGATCAGCGCCGGATGCCCCGGTGAGCCCTGAACTGGAATAAATTTCCAAAATACGGGGCAGCCATTTTTCGCGGTCTTCTCCCGCGTCCCCCTTCACAATTTTACTCCACTCTTCATCGGTTATCTTCTGCCAGCCGGAATCCTGCAAATCCTCCAGAGCAAAACCGGCTATATTTAAGAAAGTCAGAAAATATTTTGCCGCTTTAGCCGGATTTTCATCAAGATTTTCACGTATCTTTGGAATCAGTTTGGCAAGATTTTCGCGGGAATGGAAAATAGTAGTGTTCTTCACTACGATTACTTTCCTGTCGCCCAAAAGGGAAGGTGTTAAAAGATGTTCAATCAGACTATCCATGCCGGTATTTTCGCCGTCAAGATCAAAAAGGCTGAAATCCCGGTCACCCTCCGGCACTATTATATCTAAAATTTTATTGAGGGTTTCGTTGATTAGATATTCTTCTTCCCCGTAAAGAAGGTAACAAGGCGCAACAATACCTTTTTTCAAATTGGAGAAGATTTTTTCCATGGCTTTAAAGAACTAAATTAGAAGATTAAACTATAATGTATTTCTTAATGAGCTTCACAACTTCTTCCGGTTCATCGACGACTTGAATCAATTCCAGATCGGCAGGAAGAATTTTACCTTCCGCAAGCATTGTCTTTTTCAACCAATCCAATAACCCATGCCAATACTCGCTCCCCATCAAGATTAAGGGAAAGCTTTTGATTCGCTTTGTCTGAATTAAAGTAAGCGCCTCAAAAAGTTCATCCATTGTGCCAAAGCCGCCAGGCAAGATCACATACGCAACCGCATATTTGACAAACATCACTTTACGGATAAAGAAGTACTTGTAATCGAGATGGACATTCGCATAAGGATTCGGCTTTTGTTCAAATGGCAAGCGAATATTCAGTCCTACTGATTTCCCGCCGGCTTCACTGGCGCCTTTATTGGCCGCTTCCATAATTCCGGGGCCGCCGCCGGTAATTACACTGAATCCAGCTTGAGCCAGAAGCCGGGCCATAATTTCTGTTTTCTGGTAATAAATGTCATCAGGCTTAACTCTGGCTGAACCAAAAATAGTGACGGCATTATGCACTTCAGAAAGAGTTTCAATGCCATCAACAAATTCAGCCATAATACGAAACACCCGCCACGATTCTTCAATGGATAGTGAATCAATTACGTATTGTTTTTCATCCATACGGCATTACTCCTCTGAGGCTACAAATTGAAACCGCAATCAAAAATTACTGCATTAGCGGATTATCCAGCTTAAAACTTGCGGCGTCTTTGAACTTTGGCTAATCTGCGCTGCGCCTCAATTTTTTTTCTCTTTTGCTTTACTGAAGGCTTTTCATAAGCACGACGGACTTTTAATTCCTTAAACAAGCCGCTTTTCGAAAGTTTGTTTTTCAGAATTTTCAGTGCTTTTTCTACGTCATTGTCAATTACCTTTACTTCCAAGTTAATTCCTCCTAATTTTTGTTATTTTAACCGTTTATTTTATACCAATTCGCTTGTAAGTTACCACCTTGCAGGTGGTAACTTACCGGCAAAGTAAAATTAAATTACTATGCGCTCCCCTACGGGATGCGCCTCCGGTCTTTGGCTAACTTTGTTGGCAGCGTCGTCGGCTTCCTCAGCGTATAACCTGATAACCTGAAGGTCACACGAGGTCACGCGTTAGTAATACGCCTGCGGAGCCTCCTCCTTGCCCCACTGAAGCGGGACAGTTCAACTAACGAATTCCAGTTTACTGCGTAACTGTAATTCGAGTTTCACTGCCGCCGCGTTATCCTCTAAAATCGAAATGATATTATTTTAATAAATTTCACAAATAAAAAAAGGGCAGTACGGCAAAAACAGAAGCTTTCTGTGCCGTAAACTACCCTGCAATTTTCAATTAATTTTAAATCACGCTCCTTACTTAGAAATAACACTTTTTAATGCCCTTAGGAAGGCTTCGTTTTCTTTACGATTTCCTACGGTAACCCTCATACAGTTGGGCATCAGCGGCGGTATATTCAAATTTTTTACAATGATACCTTCCGCAACGAGTTTGTTATATATGCGATTGGAATCAAAAGCGCAACTAAAAAAAATAAAATTCGCTTGGGAGGGGTAGAGCTTAATTCCGGCAATTTCTTTCAAGCCCAGATAAAGCTCTTCACGTCTTTTGATTATTTCCGCGACTTGACTGGAAAATTCGTCCTGATAATCCAGAAAAAAATTAGCGGCTATTTGTGATAACGAATTAACATTATAAGGTAATCTCACTTTGTCCAATTGGGCGACAATATCCCTATTGCCGATCAAGAAACCCAGGCGCATGGAAGCCAATCCCAATTTGGACAGCGTTTTTAAGAAAATCAAGTTATCGTATTTTTTTAACATAGGCAACAAAGTCTGGCCGGAAAAACTGGCATAAGCTTCATCAACGACGACTATGCCCGGAGTTTTTTTGATGATAGCTTCTATTTTATCCCGGCTGAAAAGATTACCGGTGGGACTGTTCGGATAACTTAAGAACACCAAAGCAGGAAAATTTGCCTTTATCTGGCCAATGATGGCGTCGCAATCGAGATCAAAGTTCTTATCCAGAGGCACTTCCACCACTTTATTACCGGTATTAACCGCAATGATCTTGTACATGGAAAAAGTAGGAACGGGAACCAGCACGCCGTTTATTTTTCCTTTCAGCGTCAGACAAAGGGTTTGAATCAATTCATCAGATCCGTTGCCCAACATAACCATATCTTTAACCACGCCGTAATATTGAGCAAATCTGTCGCGTAATTCAGGAGCACCGGCGGCGGGATAACGGTTTAAATCAATCCTGCCCATTTCTTCCATGAGCTTTTTCTTTAAGGGTTCCTGTAAACTGATAGGATTTTCATTGGCATCCATTTTTATCGCGCCCGTAACCTCCGGCGCAATATAGCCGCTTTGTTTAAAAATACTCCTTTCTACCAAATCCTTGATTACCATTGTAATAAGTGGAGCTCCCTTCGGCAGGAGCCGGAGGCTCCCTATAATAATGCGCCCTCCCGCGAGTTACGGCGCATTCCTCCCCCGGCTGAAGCCGGGGATTCCAAGTCTCGCGGGATTAACCTGTCTTAAAATGTTTTTTCCGTTCTATATTCCAGTTCACGTCAATATATTTTTTCATCAATTCATTCTTCAGTGTTTCTTCCACAGGCGTCAGGGTTTCTTCAACGAACTCTATACTCAGTTCATCAGTGAACCCCCTTTTCAATTGTAAACAAATTTCCTGCACATCAACCGGCGAAACAAGCTCTTCGTTGATCGCCGTTACTGCTTCTCTCAGTTTTTCTACTTGCACAGGAGTGCGCGCAGGCAGCAATAAAGAGGCTGTTTCCCCCGGATCAAAAGCCAAAAGCAATGAACCATGCTGTAAAAATCCGCCTCTTCTCCTCACTTGAGCGCTGCCGCAAATCTTGCGCCCCTCAACTAAAAGCTCATTTTTAGAAGGAACAGAAAAGCAGCAGGATTTTAGTTCTTCTCCTGCCCCAACACGGCCGCCTTCAGCCAAATCCGCCCTTATTCCCAAATAAGCCAGGCCCCGGGCTATACATTTACTGATTACCTTATACGTTTCCGAAATATCAGAAGGAAATATTTTTTCCTGATCTCCCGCTACGACACAATAAGTAATTTCATGGAAGTGAAAAACCGCTTTACCTCCCGTTATTCTTCTGACAACATCAACTCCGGCCCTGTGACATTTTTCAATATTAACTTCTTTTCTCATGTCCTGAAAATAACCGATAGAAACTGCCGCCGGACGCGAGCTGTAAAATCTAATCGTAGGATGTTTTCTGTTTTTTATGGTTTCATGAAAAATGGA
>PLMV01000047.1 GCA_003141615.1 Syntrophaceae bacterium | reverse complement strand
GCGGCTCAGATGCATCATTACCATTGATGACGCAAAAATAAATTCCGCTATAAAGTCCCTGTCCGAAACCGTATCCATACTGTTTTTACTTACTGCCGGGAAATTTAATATTTTCGCCGTCCGCTTGCGATCAATAGGCAAACTCGTACCGGCTAAGGCCGCAGCGCCTAAAGGTAAGACGTTGAACCTGTTTTTACAGTCATTTAATCTCTGGGCATCACGCGCAAACATTTCCCCGAAAGCAAGAAAATAATGGGAAAGCAATACCGGCTGAGCTTTTTGCATATGCGTGTAGCCGGGCATGATCGTCTTGATTTCACTTTTTGCCAATTTAATCAACTGTGTCTGCAAAGCATCTATAAGGGCCAGGATATTTTTAATTTCTGTCCGCAGAAAAAGCCGAACATCTAAAACTATTTGATCATTGCGGCTTCTGGCCGTATGCAGTTTTCCTCCTGCTTCACCAATACGGCTGATCAGTTCCCTTTCAATAGCCATGTGAATATCTTCATCAGACGCATTAAATTTAATTTCCCCTTTTTCTATATCCTTTAAAATATTTTTCAGGGCTAATACAATCTTTTGTGCTTCAGCCTTGGCTATTATGCCTTGCCCGGCGAGCATCGTGGCATGAGCGATAGAACCTTCAATGTCGTAACTATAGAGCCTCTGATCATAATGAATGGAGGAAGTAAATTTCTCCACATTTCCGGCTGTAGGTTTTTGAAACCGGCCGCTCCACGGTTTTTTTCCGATTGCCATGCATTTTCTCCGCATAGTTATGGTTTATTTCTTAAAATATTTTGGATTATCAAACGCAATCCACTCAACTTGATGAATCCTGTTGCATCCTTTTGATTGTAAACCTGATCCTTTTCAAAAGTAGCAAATGCCTCACTGTAAAGAGAATAAGGCGATTTGCGTCCTACAACAATACAGTTTCCTTTATACAACTTCATTCGCGCGGTGCCGGTAACATTTTCCTGCGTTGCATCGATATACGTCTGGAGAGTTTTCATCTCCGGCGAATACCAAAAACCATTATAAACAAGCTGGGCATATTTCGGTATCAGAGAATCACGCATGATCATCACTTCACGATCCATCGTAATAGATTCCACAGCGCGATGAGCCGCCCAGAGCACAGTGCCGCCGGGAGTCTCATATACGCCTCTTGATTTCATCCCTACAAAACGATTTTCCACCATATCCATGCGGCCTATGCCATTGGCGCCGGCAATCTTATTCATATGATCCATGAGTTTTGCCGGTGACATCTTTTCCCCATCTACAGCTACCGGATTTCCTTTTTCAAAATCAATTTCCACATATGTGGTTTTATCCGGCGCCGCTTCAGGAGATTTAGTCAGCACAAAAATATCTTCCGGCGCTTCCGCCCAGGGATCTTCCAGAATTCCTCCTTCATGCGAGATGTGCAAAAGATTACGATCCGAGCTATATGGTTTCGATCTAGTCAGAGGAATTGGAATCTTATATTTTTCGGCATAATCAATCATTTCTTCCCGGGACTTAAATTTCCAATTATCATCTTTCCACACCGCAATAATTTTAATTTCCGGATTTAGTGCATAGTAAGTAAGTTCGAATCGGACTTGATCATTGCCCTTGCCTGTTGCGCCATGCGACACAGCATCCGCGCCTTCCAGCTTAGCTATTTCTATCTGCCTTTTTGCTATAAGAGGCCGCGCCAAAGAAGTGCCCAAAAGATATGTGCCTTCATAAATGGCATTGGCGCGCAGCGCCGGAAAAACAAAATCCCGCGCGAACTCTTCTTTTAAATCATCAATATATATTTTACTGGCTCCGGTATTAATCGCCTTTTCTTTCAGACCTGTTAATTCCTCTTTCTGCCCAACATCCGCGGCAAAGCAAATGACTTCGCATTTATAAGTTTCGATCAGCCAGCGCACAATTACCGATGTGTCCAGACCGCCTGAATATGCCAAAACAACTTTCTTAACTCCTCGTGACAATTTTTGTTCCTCCTACCCCCGATAAACGGGATAAATGCGTTAACGAAATTATTTTCTGCCAAATAAAGCAGAAAATAATTTCTAACTTATTAAAGTAATATTTCCAAAATAGCTTTTTGTACGTGCAAGCGATTTTCCGCCTGATCAATAACCACCGATTGCGGACCGTCAATGACATCGGAAGAAATTTCTTCTCCACGGTGCGCCGGCAAACAATGCATTACCATTACATCTTTTTTCGCTTCTTTTAAAATTCTTTTGTTGATCTGATAATTTTTAAATATTTTTTTTCTCTCTTCCTGCTCGGATTCCTGTCCCATACTCGCCCATACATCCGTGTACAAAACATCGGCATTTTTTGCGGCCTCCAATGGGTCCCGATAAAGGGTAATGCCTTCTTTTGCTTCTTTCGTTCCCCTCGCCATAATCTGCTTATCAGGATCATAACCTTCCGGACAAGCTAACGCTAATTCAATTGGTAATTTGGCGGCAGCTTCAATCCATGTATTGGCAACGTTGTTGCCGTCACCGATATAAGTTATCTTCAACTTATCGTAAGATCCTTTCTTTTCCTTTATCGTAAACAAGTCGCTCAGGATTTGACAGGGATGTAAAAGATCGGTCAAACCATTAATTACCGGAATTGAAGCACAACGGGCAAATTCTTCCACACTGTCCTGAGCAAAAGTCCTGATCATAATCCCGTTCAAATAACGTGACATCATGCGGGCGGAATCGGAAATAATTTCGCCGCGACCGATTTGCGTATCGCGGGAATTTAAAAATAATGCAATCCCGCCTAACTGATACATACCTACTTCAAAAGATATCCTTGTCCGGGTGGAAGATTTATCAAAAATCATCCCTAAAGTTTTTCCTTTGAGGGATGCATGCTCTTTTCCTTCTTTTAAGAGTTTCTTAAGTCTGGCGGCTTTTTTCCAGATTATGTCATAATCTGCTGTTTCCAGTTCGTAAATGCTTAACAAATCTTTTTTCATTCACCCTCCATAACTTCATCAAGCACTTTGGTCGCTTGATCGATGTCCCGAGTAGTAATAATCAGCGGCGGCACAAAACGCAGAGTTTTGCTGCCGGCAGAATTGATGAGCAATCCCCGCTGCAGGCACTCATTTACAATATCGCCGCTTTCGATATTGAGTTGTGCCGCAAGCATCAAGCCCTTTCCTCTAACTTCTTTGATGATCTTATGTTTTTGTTGCAGATTCTTTAATTGTAATAAAAAATAATCGCCCATTTCCCGACAGTGCTCTAATATGCCTTCCTGCAGCATCGTTTTTACAGTTGCGTTCGCCGCAGCCATCGCCAAAGGACTGCCGCCAAAAGTAGAAGCATGGTTACCAGGGACAAAAGCTTTGGCAATCTTATTAGTCGCCAACATCGCGCCTATGGGAAAACCGTTACCCAACGCTTTCGCTAAAGTCATTATATCCGGTTTTATCCCGGAATGTTCGTAAGCAAAAAGTTTTCCTGTCCGGCCCATGCCCGTCTGAACTTCATCGACGATTAACAAAATTCCATGACGGTCGCATATTTCCCGCACCTCGGCCAAATAATTATCATCAGGAATATTTACGCCGCCTTCGCCCTGAATCGGCTCCACCATTATACCGCAAGTTTTATTAGAGATTCTTGCTTCCAAAGCCTGTAAATCATTAAAAGGTACATAAGTAAAACCTTCCAGTAACGGCGTAAATCCAAATTGAAATTTTTCCTGTCCGGTGGCCGTAATTGTGGCCATGGTCCGGCCATGAAAAGAATCCTTCATGGTAATTAATTCAAATTTATCCAGCCCCATATTTTCATGGGCATATTTTCGCGCCAGTTTGATTGCCGCTTCGTTTGCTTCCGCGCCGCTATTGCAGAAAAACACCTTGTCCGCAAAAGAATTCTCCACAAGCAGGCGTGCCAATTGAGCCTGCGGTTCTGTATAATATAAATTGGAAACATGCGTTAAGTTTTCTAGCTGTTCCTTTACAACGGCAATTACCTGCGGATGGGAGTGTCCCAGGTTACAAACGGCAATCCCGGCGACAAAATCAAGATATTCTTTACCATTGACATCCCATACCTTCACGCCTGAACCTTTCACGAGAACTATCGGAAAGCGTTTGTAGGTATTCATTATATTTTCATCGGCCAAAGCCATTATTTCTTTTTCTTTCATNNTCGGTAAATATTTCCAAAAGAATAGCATGCTTCAGACGTCCGTCAATTATATGGGTCTTTTTTACTCCTGCTTTAAGCGCCTTCAGGCAACATTTAATTTTAGGAAACATACCTCCCTCAACAATGCCATCGTCAATTAATTTTAAAGCTTTTTTATTGGTCATTGTATTGATCAGCTGTTTGTTTTTGTCCAGTACGCCCGGCACATCAGTTAATAGTAAAAGTTTTTCCGCTTGCAGGGCTGCCGCGATTTCTCCAGCCACTATGTCAGCATTGATATTATAGGTCTCGCCGGCATCACCGATTCCCGTGGGAGCTATTACCGGGATAAATGAATTCTGGCTCAGGGATACAATTAATTCCGAATTGATGGTCTTCACTTTTCCTACCAGACCTATATCGATAATTTCCGGCGGCGTGTTCTTTACCTTTTCTTCGCTTAAATAATACTTTTCCGCCTTGATTAAGTTGCCATCTTTACCGCTCAATCCCACGGCATTCCCTCCATGCCGATTAATCAAACCAACTATTTCTTTATTGACCATACCTACCAAAACCATTTCCACAATATCCATGGTCTCTTCATCAGTAACCCGCATTCCTTGTATAAACTTTGATTCTTTACCGAGCTTTTTGAGCAATGTCCCTATTTGCGGACCACCGCCATGAACAATAACCGGATTGATGCCGATATATTTCATCATGACTACATCCTGGGCAAATTTATCTTTTAATTCGTTGTCAACCATGGCGTGACCGCCGTATTTGATGACTATTGTCTTGTTATAAAATCGTTTGATGTAAGGCAGGGCTTCCAGCAGTATATCAGCCCTTTCCATCGAATTTTTTATATGTCCCATTTTCAACTCCATTTATAGAATGTACCGGCTTAAATCTTCATCTTCTATTATCTCATTGAGTTTTTCTTCTACATGTTGAGCATCTATTATTATTTGTTTTTCTTGCATATCCGGCGCTTCAAAAGAAATATCATCCAGCAATTTTTCCATAATTGTATAGAGTCTTCTGGCGCCGATATTTTCTGTTCTTTCGTTGACCACTGTCGCTACTTCCGCAATGGAAGCTATGGCTTCCTCTGTAAATGATAACTTCAGGCCTTCTGTCGCCATCATTTCCGTATATTGTTTAACCAAAGCATTATTGGGCTCAGTTAAAATACGGATAAAGTCTTCTTTACCCAACGAATCAAGCTCGACACGGATGGGAAAACGTCCCTGCAATTCCGGAATCAAATCGGAAGGCTTGGAAGAACTAAACGCCCCCGCGGCAATAAAAAGGATGTGATCCGTTTTGACCATTCCATAGCGGGTATTAACGTTGGAACCTTCCACGATGGGCAGCAAATCTCTTTGCACGCCTTCACGTGATACGTCCGGTCCATGTGATGCATCGCTGCCGACAATCTTATCAATTTCATCCAGAAAAATTATACCCGATTGTTCAACTCTTTCCAGCGCTGTTTTCGTCACCTTGTCCATATCGATTAACTTTTGCGCTTCTTCTTCCGCCAGTATTTCCAGGGCTTCCGGTACTTTTACCGTTCGTATTTTCTTCTTTTGCGGAAATACGTTTCCTAACATATCTCTGACATTGAGCCCCATATCTTCCATTCCTGCGGCGGAAAATATTTCGATCATGGGACCGCTTCTGGTTTCGGTAACTTCCAGATTCACTAACCGCTTGTCGAGTTTATTTTCCTTAAGCAAGTGTCTTAATTTTTCCCGCGTTGCATCAGGCTTCTGTCCCTGATTTTCAGCAGGTTGATCCTTTTCATCGGTTTCATCGGAATTAGTCAGCATATCGCTAACCATTTTTTCTTTGGGCCGCGGAGGAAGCAACAGATCGAGCAACTTTTCCTCCGCAATTTCCGCCGCTCTCGTTCGAACATGTTCCTGCTCTTCTGATTTAACCATATTCAGGGACAATTCAACCAGATCCCGAATCATGGATTCGACGTCGCGTCCCACATAGCCAACTTCAGTAAATTTGGATGCCTCTATTTTTAAAAAAGGAGAATTATCCA
>PLMV01000001.1 GCA_003141615.1 Syntrophaceae bacterium | reverse complement strand
AATACGCCTCGTCGCCTCCGCCTAGCCGCCTCAATATCATCTTTGATTTAGAATTGGTATTACGAGTTTTGTTATGTTTCATCTACAAAGCAACAAGAATGATTATTGAATTATTTTGATGCTTTGCGTTTTAAATTTTCGATCAATGATGGGCATCACCGGGAACCACCGGCAATCCGCCGCATGGCATGGTTATACGCACTCTTTTTCCGGATCGAATAATTTCGCTATGTGATCTTTGATTTGCTCTTCCGATACTGAGAAAAAGTTAAACATTTCGAAAAGTGGTAGGGTTATTTCATGTACATCATGTATCAAATTCTTTTTTATGTTAGCGCATGTCGTGATCTCATATGTTGAATTGACTGTATCCTGGCGGCAAATATAGTCTTCATATAGAGGCCAATCAAAACCTTTATGGTACCCAATCTTTCGGTTCTCTATACCTCTCCATGTTATCTTTAGAATTGCCTTAGAGTCTTTGACTGACATCTGTTTTGAGAAACTTTCGAGATATAATAGAAACTCTGATACTCGCCATAGGACTAGAGAGAAATCAATAATTCGTTCTTGCAAATTTAATTGTTTTCGGAAATCTATTTCATCCTCTTGATATCCCCTAAACAATGCAAAGCGACCTGACTGTTCCGCTCGCCAGAAATCCGAGTGGCCAGGGCCTTTATCACCATCTTCAGCCAGCCAGACTTCAATTCCGCTTTGATATGGATACGGTGCAATTCCAGAGCGAGTTGGAACCCACCCTATATCCCACCCGGTTCGTCCTGTCTTAGAGGCTTTTAACTTTTCGAGGAAGGTATTCAGACTAGTAATGTCAAGCTTTGATAAAAGAATAAAGCTTGCTTGCCAAAAACCGTTACTAAAAGGATTTTCCTTTTCTTTGTTGAGTCTGTTTGTGCAAAGATACTCGAAGCGGCCCAAAGCTTCTTTTGCCCACACCTGAATGTCTTGGTCTTGTTGAACTATTTTCTGTCTATCAATAGATGCTTCTGTTTGTGCTAATGAAGAGATAATCGTTATGTTGTCATGGTTATCAAAGGGACTTTGCCCAAGCGGTGGTTTCTCAGGATGGGGTTGCTTATAGATTGCTCTCAATAATTCTTTAAGAGAACTATTCTGGTTTTGATTCTCTCGAAAGTCTATAGCATATTTGCTACCAAGGTATGTTGGAAGGGCATTGTCGAACGTACCTTTCCTCAATATTGGGATAAACTTCGGGCGTAAGTCACTTGATTGCAACATTTCTGCCGAAATAATGTTCTTTCATAACCTACGCCACCACGAGGAATATTTGATTTTTCAGCATATAGAGGCGTGCATACAAGGACCACAAAATCTGAGTCTCTTATTTGGGACTCCATAAAATAGGTAGCATCCTGCCCCGGTATTAAATCCCATTTATCCAGATAGGCATCAACACCATTTTTCCGAAGTAATTTACCCAAGTCCATAACCCATTGGTCATGTCCAGGTTCTTCATGTGAGTAGCTAAGAAATACTCTTGGCATTATTTCTCCACTTTTCTCGTATAATGGGTATTCTACCCTCCGTTTTTGATAAGATATTGCCTTTTCATGGTGGAAATATATTAAGAACGGACTTGTATGTCAATTAAATATTGACCACGATGCGGGAATGCAAAGCCAGAACTAGTTTGCGCAAAGCCGCAATAAACATTTCATCCGGTCGTATTTTCTATTACAGCCAGTGGCTAAGGAACAATCCCAAGGCGACCAGCACAGGCGTGCTGATATTGAGAATCACATTTTTTACCATGAACGGGATGAGGCCGGGGATATCATCGGCATGGCGTATTACGCCAAACATTACAGGCACGGCCAGAATCAATGTAAACAGCCCGATCAGAGCTCCCGGGGGAAGCACCCTCAAAAGACATCCGGCAATGATCGCTACATAAGTCAAACCCAGAAAAACAATATATATTATGGCGCTGGACTTGCGCCCGATTTTTATGGGAAAATGGCTCCGGCCAAATTGCCTGTCCGCCTCAACATCCGGGAATTGATTGAGGAGCAACAAATTGTTGACCAGGAAAAAAGGCACCAGGGAAACTATCGCCGCCGTCCATGAATAATGGCCGGTCAACATGAAATCAGTGCCCATCACCATCAACGGCCCGAATCCAAGACCGGGGGCAATCAAACACAGAAGCGGACTGCGCGTAATAAGCGGCGTATAGGTATAGATTATTATAATCCCGAGGATGCCGACGGGAAGCAGCCACGGCCCCCGTTCCATCAGGAAGTAGATTCCAATACAGGCCGTTAAAACCAGACTGACCAGACCGGTAATCAAGGCCATGTAGGCCTTTTCAGGGTTTTCAGGCAGACTCTTTGTCCCTCCCGAAAAGGGTGTGGCCTGGGTGATGAGATCGAGACCGCTTTTGAAATCATGGTATTCGTTGAGCGCGTTCACGCTGATATGCGCCAGAAGGGAGCCTATCAATATTAGAACAATAAATACAGGGTTAAGCGAGGCTCCCGACCAAAAGGCGATCGCAATCCCCAACAGCACGCAGGCCGGTGTTAAAATTAAAAAGTTCGGCCGCATGGGGCCGATCAACGCATTACTCATAAAACCTCCATTGAATGGATGATACCTTTTCGCGGCGGGAGTATATGGAGAATGATCTGGTGTGTCAATTGAATATTAATACCAATTCGCTTGTCATTACCACCTTCGCAGGTGGTAATTACCGGTAAGGTAAAATTAATTTACTATGCGCTCCCCTGCGGGATGCGCTCTCCGGTCTTTGGCTAACTTTGTTGGCAACGCAGCCCGTCGCATGCCTGGGGCGTCGTCGGCTTCCTCAGCGTATGAAGGGGTGCCAGACCCCATACTGCCGTGAGAAATGCTCATCATAAACCTGAACAAAACAATGGATCTTACGAGGCAAAGGGAATGATGTCACCTGCCAGGATGATCTTATCGTCCTCCAGAGTAACAGCATAGGCGCTGTGCTCGACAAGTTCGTACAGATGGAGATACTTGGCCAC
>PLMV01000039.1 GCA_003141615.1 Syntrophaceae bacterium | reverse complement strand
TCTTGAATGCAAATTGGAATTAGAGCCTGATTGGCTTTTAATTTATCGGTTTGATGAAAACAAGATAATTTTTGAACGCACCGGAACACATGCTGATCTATTCCGCTGATTATAATAATTAAGTATACTGTCCCCGGAATTCGCGAACGGCTTGTCCGCGAGTTTTGTTGAATCAGTTGTTAGGTGTATATCCTCTTTGAAAATATTCTTTTGCATATTTTATAATTGAATGATTTTCCTTTAACAACCAAATTTCCACAGGATTATAGGTATAATTAAAAAGATCCTTAATTTTTGATTTATAAATTCGTGCTCTATTATATTTTTTAATAAAATCACCATCATATAGAATTAGAAGACCAATTCTATAATTTAGTGCATTCGCAGAATTATGACAGTAACACATTAATTTTTTTATATCGTTATATATTGAATTCATATTGTTTCTATTAATGCTTTTTATTTCAATTGCTATGTTCTGATTTTCTCTATTATTAAAATTATGTATCAACAAATCTGGTATATAGTTACCAATAGTTTCAGAAAACGGATTCTCTCTAAAATATTTTGATTCTTTTTTAAATTCAGGCGTTAGATCTGTTTGTTCAATATTTTGCATTTTTATTTGATGATATAATTCGAATTGAAACATTCGTTCGTAATTTATCTTATCTACAGTAAGATATTTATTATCAATTGCACTTAAAGCATGTTCTATTTTTTTTATCATATAATCCTCCTGCTGGAACGGTCCGCTGTATATTACGGATTACTATTCGAAAGCGTGGATGTCTATCAAAATTATAGAAAACTATAGTTCAGAAAGAAAGCCTCCTTTTGCAGAAACAAAAATATAAGGTGTATCTAATCCCGCGTCGCTGCGCTTGCGGGACGGTTTGACTAGCAAATATTACTGCACTACGTTTGTAATATTTGAGTCTCACTCGTCATACAACATCCATTGCTCAAACGGACGCTTGTCATCGTGTTCTGAAAGCGGCGCTATTTCTCTGATAAACCGCGAGGGGGCAAGAGTTAAAACGCCGGAAGAGCGGGTGTAATCCAGAGCAGGATAACACAGGTACAGCTGATCCTTGGCCCGTGTCACCGCCACATAAAAGAGTCTTCGTTCTTCTTCTTCGCCGCCCTCTTCTTTTAGCGCGCGCTGCAGCGGAATCATGCCGTCCGCGCACCAGATTAAAAACACATAAGACCATTCCAGCCCTTTAGCCTGATGAATTGTGCTTAAAGCCACCTTGTCCTCATCATCTTCTTCCCCTGCTCCTTCTTCTTTGGCCATATTGGTCAATAATGCCAGCTCATTTAAAAAATCTTCCATTTTCATAAACTGGGCGGAAAAATTTCCCAACTGAATCAAGTCTTCTTCCCGCGAGGAAGCGTCGGAATAATTATCCTGTAAATAAACACGGTAACCGCCTCTGTTTAATAAAACATCAATTACCTTTTCCGGTATGCGGTCGCCAGCGGGAAGCTCCGAAAGTAATTGGATGGTTTTACGGCATTCTTCTATCCCCGGTTTTCCCTGCTTGGGCACAATCTGCATGAATTCATTTTTTAAAACAGCTTCCAGAGGATTTTCCTGCTTTGCTAAATATTTCCAAATTTTATTGAATGTCACCTTCCCCACTTTAGGATACATAATCAGCAAACGCCGCCAGGCCAATTCATCGCCGGGATTGACTAATACCCTCATATAGGAAGTTACATCTTTAATATGCGCCTGTTCAAAAAAACGGATGCCGGAACGAATATCAAACGGAATATCGCGCCGGACAAATTCCATTTGCATCTCCATGGAATGATAATGCGCACGATAAAGAATGGCTATTTCCTTCAGCGGCACACCGCTGCGAATCAATTCTGTAATCCTCTGCGTCACAAAATCCGCCTGCTTCAGCACGTTTTGAGCGGAAACCATAACCGGCCGCATACCATTGGAGCGCACCGCTCTTAATTCCTTGGGAAACTGTTTTTCGTTATACGTTATACTTAAATTAGCCAGATGCAATATTTCCGGCGTGCTGCGATAGTTGGTTTCCAGTTTGAAAATTTTGCAGTCCGGATAACGATCAGGAAAGTTGATTATATTGCTGAAATTCGCGCCACGAAAGGAGTAAATGCTTTGTGAATCATCTCCTACCACCATCAAATTTCTATGGCTGGAGGCCAGTAAATCAACGATATCGGCTTGAATAATATTAGTATCCTGATATTCATCCACTAAAACATGCTGAAATCTTCCGGAAATACTTTTTAAAATATCGGGATTCTCCAGAAGGAGAACGCGGCAATTATTTAACAGATCATCAAAATCCATTACCGAGAGCTCTTTCTTTTTTTGTGCATAGAGAGAAGCTATCTGGTTTATTTCATCCAGTAGATGAAGAAAGAAGGGATATCGTGATTGAAGCACGTCTTCCAAAGTGTTTTGTGTATTATTTACCAGGCTGATGAGTTCGGCAATAATATTACTTTTGGGAAATTTACTGAGTTTCGTATCAATCTTTAATTCGGCCAGACTGGTGGAGATAAGTTGACGGGAATCTTCACTATCGACAATCGAAAAATTACTTTTATAACCAAGAAGGTAAGCATGGCTTCTCAGAAGGACATGGGCGACATGATGAAAAGTACCGCCCATAATTCTTTTTGTATCGGAATTAATCAAACTTGCCACGCGATTGAGCATGGAACGCGCGGCCTTGTTGGTGAATGTCGCCAGTAAAATGTTTTCCTGCGCAACACCGCTTTCCAACAGGCGGGCTACACGGTAAGTTAATGTGCGTGTCTTGCCGCTTCCTGCCCCGGCCAGAACAAGAAGTGGTCCGCCTTTTTCCATTACAACTCGATACTGCTCCGGATTAAGCTCTTTTTCATAATCAATCATTAATTTAATTTAACCAGCAACATTTCTAGACGTAAATACTAACTTTTCAGCGGTTATAACGGAAAATACTCACGTGTTCAAGTCAATATCTAATACCAATTCTAAATCAAAGCGCTATTTTTGTTGGCAGCGACGCCCGGCGCATGCCTGGGTCGTTGTCGGCCTCCTCAACGTATTAGTAAGTAATACGCCTCGTCGCCTCCGCTTGGCCGCCTCAATATCATCTTTGATTTAGAAATGGTATAATTTATCTTATAATCATTTAATAATTTCTATTGCATATCCAAAGTATTTTTAAATCCTACCGGAAAATATTCTGATTAGATGAGCTGTTTCCATTGTAATATTGAATAATTCCATTGCCCATTTCCGCGGTCATCTTAACCATTGAAGATTAAAATTGTCTTGATTTTACCTGCCGGATAAGCTAAACAAGCGCGCATTCAAATGAAATTGCATTTTTGAACAGCAAGTAGATATTGAAAGGAGTTTTCATGGCAAAGTACGAATCCAAATCCCTGAGAAATTTAGCGGTAGTCGGACACGGCGGAACGGGAAAAACATCCCTTTGTGAATCTTTATTATTTGT
>PLMV01000147.1 GCA_003141615.1 Syntrophaceae bacterium | reverse complement strand
CAATTCAAAAATGTCCCCGGTCTTTATTTATTTGGAACAATCTTATTGTTTAAAAGACAAGTCTCCTAAAGAATTGTTAAATAAAAAAATCCCTATAAGAGAAATATCAACATTTCATAAAATTGCTTGTTTTGAATAGTCTTATGACATGAAAAAGATTAATTCAGTTATTTTTTTTATTTCGGCGTTCAACCAAAGAAGGAATCGAAAGCGAAGCGCATAACCTAAAGGTCACACGAGGTCAAAAGTCGGAATTAGAAAGTTAATGAGACCCAAACTTCAGAAACAGAGTGCGCTGAAGTTTGCTGATCGAATTATCCCATGTGCAAAGCACAGCGGGATCTCCCGCAAAGCGGAGGTATGGATTTCCAAAGCTTGCTTTGGGATTCATACCCGTGATTACGTGGAGTAAGGAAATCCAGAGGGGCAGATATTGAAATCTTTTATTTCAATATCTGCCCTCTAGTTTTTTCCAAAGGAGCTTCTCTAAATTCATGATGCAAGACGTCTTTCTTATGCCTCTGAGTTCTTACTAATCTGTACGAAAATAAGTGGATAGGTCTTGAATTATCACTTTTTTATAATTGGTGCCGGAGCTCGGAATCGAACCGAGATGTCCTTGCGAACGGGGGATTTTGAGTCCCTTTATTTAGCCTTTCCTTTTATTTCATTTAATCACACATAAACCACACAAAACCATTGACAGATAAGGATTTAATCATTATTGTACTATCACAAGGCGTCATTTGGAATAACATAGTTTCAACAGATAAACTGGGATAAAACTGGGATAGAAGGGCGGGGGATTTTTCCGAAGGGTAATAAAAAAAGGGGGAAATATGGCTAAGTGGATGAAAACAAACTTTCGCGGTGTGCGCTACCATGAGCACGAAACCAGAAAGAACGGCGTCAAGAAGGACCAGTATTTCACTATGCGCTATGCGTCAACTGGCAAAGGAAATGATTATAAAATTCTTGAAGAAGGATTAGGCTGGGCTTCCCAGGGCTGGACGGCGGCGAAAGCATACGACCGCTTAAGGGAACTTAAAGAAAATCAGAAAATAGGAAAAGGCCCGCAAACCCTGGGCGAAAAAAGGGTACTATTAAAAGAGCAGAAACAAGCGCAAACGGCGGACAAAGAACGCATGGAAAAAGAAAATATTACTTTTGGCCAATATTGGATTAATACTTATTTCCCGACGTATAAAATTGGAAGAAAAGAAAGCACTACACGAAAAGGCCAGGAACATTTTAAAAATTGGATTGAGCCCGTGATCGGAAAAGTGCCGTTAAAAGATATAAAGCCCTTTGCTATTGAGAAAATAAAAAAGAATATCCTGGGCGCGGACAAGACGCCGCGAACCCTTCAATATGTTTTAGCGACTATCCGGCAAGCCTGGAATACGGCCCGGCTTAATGGCTTAGTAATTAGCGATTCGCCGACGAAACAAATTAAAATTCCCAAAGTGGACAATAAGCGCGTCCGTTTTCTTAGCTATGAAGAAGCTGAAACCCTTTTAAGCGCATTAAAAGAAAAGGACACCTTAACGCATGACCTGGCTTTATTGTCATTAAATTGCGGCTTGCGATTCGGCGAAATCGCGGCTTTAAAATGGGGCCATATTGATATTGACAAGGGAATGATTGAAATAGTTGATCCAAAGGGTGGCCAGGGGCGCATTGCATTTATGACGGGAAAAGTAAAAGCCATGTTTAATAAAATGAAACGCCGGGAACTTGACGAATATATTTTTATACAGAACGGCGAAAAATTAAATGATCCGCCGCGAGTATTTCATGACGTTGTTGACGAAATAGGCTTAAACAATGGCGTCAAAGATCCCAGGCGGAAAGTTGTTTTTCATTCTTTACGCCATACATTCGCAAGCTGGCACGTCACGGCGGGAACGGATATTTACGCCGTCAAATCGTTGCTAGGCCATTCAAATATTTCAATGACAGAACGTTATAGCCACTTAGCGCCGGAAACCTTACAGAACGCCACGCGGACGCTGGAAAAGGCTATAAATAAAGCGGGACATAAAAAGGATCAAGGGCAAGTTGTGAACTTTAAGAAATAGAAACACTTGCATTATACTATTTATTGGTATAGGATAAAATCATGACATGGACGGTCACAGAAAAAAGAACGCTGAATAAACAGGTCAGGAAATTACCGGAGAAAGTTCAGAATCTTCTCATAACCTTGGAAAGGGATATGGAAGTAAACGGGCCTATCCGGGGCGACTGGCCGAATTTCAGCGCCTTGTCAGATAACCGCTATCATTGCCACTTGAAAAAGGGCCGTCCTACCTACGTGGCGATATGGGAGGTTATGGACAAAGAGATAAAACTGATTGAGGTGATATATGCAGGCACACACGAAAAAGCACCATACTGAAACAATTGAGCTTAAATTCATCGGCCCTATCGTGAACATGGCGCGGGCCATTGAAACCTTGAAGCCCCTGGGATTCTTGGATACGTCCGATGCTATCCCCTGGCGTGAGGCTTACCCCGAATGTTCCGAAGAACAGCTAATCGGCAAGTCGCTAGCCGGCGCAAGATACCGGGAAGGTTTGACGCAGATTCAGCTTTCCGATATGACCGGAATCCCGCAGCGCCATATCAGCGAGATGGAAAACGGCAAGCGGCCCATCGGCAAAGAAATGGCAAAGCGCCTGGGGAAAGCATTAAATATCAGTTATAAGGTGTTTTTATAAAAAATTAAGGGGATAGGCGCGGAGTAATTAACCGCGTTGAACGGCGGCAAACCCTGGCCGCTTTCCCCCGATAATAAGCAGGGGCCGCAAAGGGGGCGGGAGTAATGGAACTGCCAAAAAAGGACAAAGTCAGCATCGATATCGATTTTTCAGCAATATGCGAAAAGAGCAAAGAGGAGCGACTAACGTGCGTCTTATCGATATTCAAAAATAATCTTGTCTGTCATCGTTATTCAAGCAATGAAATATTTAAAAATAGCTATGCAGATTCTTCGGGGAGTGAGTATTGGAGGGGATGGTTCGACAAGTCCGTTATGGATATACCTTGTTTTGTGGAAATATTAGTATTTCATAAGGTAAATGAATATGTAGATGCTGAAAAAAAGAACCCGGCGCCGGCGCGTGCTTCCTCGAATAAAACTATGGGACCATATTTTTTTAATGATGTCTATCCTGAAGAGGAAAAAGTCCGTATTGCTCTTTGGGAGGCAGCACAAGGAAAAGAGTCATTTTTCCGAAGAGGGCGAAATATTCTATCAGGCATGACACACATTAAAAAAAACGGTAAGACAAACAGTGACCTAATGGGGAAATATAGATTATTCCCAGAGATAGGTAGATCTCTTGCGAACGTTATGCTTTGTCCCCGTGAGGCCCTCGAATGGTTTGCCGCTACTCCTGCAAGGGCCGAGCTGTTACCGGAAGCACTTCTCAACTGGAGGAATATTCAATCCAGGAAGAAAAACGAGGCAGTGCAAGAAACCGAACCCATAAAAAAACATAAGCAACAAAAACCAGGGGAAGAAGAAGCTATCGTAAAGTTAGTTTGGCGAGAAGTGACAAGTCTCTATCAGAAAATAAAGGAAGTTGGATTTGGGGGGCTTGATATAGAAAGTAAATTGAAGGATCAAGCGAAAAATGAGTTAAAAACAAATCATACTAACTATGACTATATAAAAAGCAAACATTTAAATAGTAAAAAATTATTTACTTTAAATCCCGGACAAGAGAAGCGTGATTTTATTGGCCAGTTACTCCAAATAATTGTCAAAGACAATGGCATCAAGAGAACTAATTATCAAAGGCTATATAAAATCGGCGTAAAAATATTTTCAAATCATAACCAGAAATAAAATTTTTATTCTTCAATTTCTTGAATAGTCGATTTTTCCTATTTAATTCATTTGTGGTTCCGGATATATAAATAAAATAAGCCATTAAAATATTATCGATAAAGTTGTCGGTGCCTTCCATTTATTTAGTCGGTTTTAAAGTATTATTCTGCAATATATTCAACTATTTAATTTTTTTTAGACAACACCGACTAAAAATACATGTAGCTGGGACATCTATTATCTTATGTGAAATTATAACCCCTAAAAGGAAACAAAATCTTTTGGGGGTTTTTATGGAAAATTTATTTTCAGAATTATCAGCGAAATGGCCCTGTGCTTTTGTGGCGCGGACGGAAGCGGGTAAATTTACGGGCGGATTAATCTCCGAAAAATACCTGGCCAATTTAGATAGCGCGGGTAAGGGCCCGGAAGGAAGGATTCGCTGCGGGCGCAAAATTGTTTATCCCGTGGCTGAATTTGTAAAATGGCTTGAAAAAAGAAGTGCGGTTGTTCCTGGGCGCAAACAAAAGAGTGAGGCCGCGCAATGACCAACCCAGAAACAATGACAAGAGAGGACATCGAGAGGAAGATTTTTTTCAAACGTCAGGTGACGGTAAGGGAATGCCATGCCTTTAATCATATCTGAACAATCCTTGAGACGGATGCGCCGAAGCATACGGGCAAAAAGATTGAAAATGGGCCCACCAAAAACCCGTGGTGAGCGCGAGCTGCTCAACCGGATGAATAAATTGTGGGAAAAGGTTTTGTTTCCCGCAACGGAAAGAATCAAGCAAATGGTGGCAGCCGGGGCGCCGGCCTATGAAATTGCAGACCTGATTGAAAAGGTTCTTGATGAAGCGCAGACCGAATATAATATCGTTTCGGATGATATTCTTAGGCGCTGGATGGCCACAGTGGATCAGATAACCAGAAATAATATGTTCCATGGCTTGCAGGAATCCCTGGGCGTGGATATTCAGGCGCTGGTAGACACTCCTGAAATGCAACTGGTATTACAGGGATCTAGTTTGGAAGCTGCTGGCTTGATAAAGTCCATTCCGCGAGACTACATGGGTGAAGTTGCGAAGGCCGTCGCGGATAATTATGTGGGAAAACCTCTTCCGGAGGGCCGAAGCCTTCTTGATCATATTCAGGCAGTGAGCAAAGTTTCAAGAAACCGTGCGCGTGTGATTGCGCGGGACCAGACGAATAAGCTTGTGGGTAATATCAACCAGGCAAGGCAGCAGTCCATAGGAATAGAAACATATAAGTGGCGCACCGTCAAGGATCAGCGGGTGGTTGGTAAGCCTGGCGGGAAATATCCGGAGGGAAATAAGGCGCACGGGAACCACTACATGATGGAAGGGCGTTTATGCCGCTGGGATGATCCCACTGTAATTTATGATGAGAATAAGGAAAAGTGGGTAAAACGCGATGATGAAATGCCGCAAACGCATCCTGGAATTGAGATAAATTACCGATGTAGAGGTGAGGGAATTATCAATGTCCAAAAGATTCTTAAATACGCACAACTGTTATAAACAGCGGGAGATACAATGGCGAGAATAAGGACAATTAAACCGGAATTTTTCAGACATGAAGATTTGCAGGAATTAGAAAATAAACACCATGGAAAATACCCAATGTTGGTTTATGCTGAAATTTTGACTCTTTGTGACAAGTCGGGTCGATTTGAGTGGAAGCCCCGGCAGATCAAACTTGATATTTTACCATTTATTAATTTTGATATGGAAGAAACTTTAAATCTTTTATTAGAAACCAAATTTATTATGAAGTATGAAGTTGATGGTAAATATTACGGTTTAATACCTACTTTTACCAGTCACCAGAGAATAACAGGGAAGGAAGCGTTATCGCCTAACCGATACCCGGCACCACCTGTGAAGCAAAAGGGAAATGGCCGAGAAACAACGGGGAAACAACCGAGATCACAGGAAAGGGAAAGGGAAAAGGAAAAGGAAAAGGAAAAGGAAAAGGAAAGTGCGTTTCACGCATTTTGGCAACACTACCCAAAAAAGAAGGCAAGACCTAAAGCAGAAAAAGCATTTCTAAAAATTAATCCGGATGAACAACTTTTACAAATAATAATATTCTCAATAGATAAATCAAAAACAACCGAAGAGTGGCTAAAGGAAAAAGGGAAATACATACCTTCGCCTGCAACATGGTTAAATGACAAGCGATGGCTTGATGAAGAAACTGAATTACATCCATTAGCCGGTAAAGTTTCGGATAAGACAATCCAAAACATAGAATCTTTTAATACGTGGAGTCCGCCAGTATGAAGAATGAAATTAAATACAAAGAGTATATGACCATACTTTGTGAAATATACGACCGGCCATTGTCAAATATGATGAAAGATTTATACTGGAAAGTCCTTGAGCCGTTTACGGATGAACAATGCGAAGCGGCATTTAAAGAGATTATTTATTCAAATAGATTTTTTCCGAAACCAGCAGACTTCCGCGAAGTTCTTTGCGGTAAAGCGGCAAACAAAGCGACTGAAGCTTGGTTGGAAGTATTAAACTCCGTGGCGCGGATCGGAAATTATCAGAGTGTTAAATTTGATGATCCGGTAATTCATTCGGTAATTCAGGTTATGGGCGGCTGGCCTCAACTCTGTATGATGGAAAATAGTGAGCAAAAATGGAAGCAAAAAGAGTTTGAAAGACTTTATGAAGTTATTTCCGCGCGAGAAGGGAAGCATCCTAAATATTTGCCAGGAACGCATGAAATGGAGAATTTCAGAACGGGGCATGAAGTTGAGCCGGCAATTGTGGAAATCGGATTTGTGAATAAAACAAAATTATTACAGTAGGATTAAACTTCGCTTTGATGCAGCGACACAGACTTTTAAAAATGCAGAGTAGTTTTCATTACAAAATGGGGACAAAAAATGGCTAAAAATGCAAAAAAAGCAGCTCGAGTAAAAATCGTTGAATACCTTGCCAATCCTGATCATGAGTTTGTCAATCGTTCGACGCTGGCAACTCGGATATGTAAGTATAAAAAAAGTCAATATTTATATCAGGTTTTTACTGTTGACGAACTTGACCAAATCGAAAAAGAGGCGCTGGAGATCAGGCGCAAAAAGTACGCCCGGTTTTTGGCCTTTACTGATCATAAGCTTTTTGAGGCGATTAAAGACAAAAATGTGGCGGCAATCAAACTCGCATACCAAAGGTTTGAGGGTTGGACGGAAAAAGGTGAAATCGGTTTTAGCGGGGATCTTAATTTTGCTTCTTCCCTCACCGGCGAAAGCTGGGATGAGCGAGCAAAAAGAGTCACCTTGGAGATGAGACAGGCTTCGGCAGATGAACGGGCGCGAGCCAACCGTCAAAAGCTTATGGAGCAGTTACCCGATGATGAAGATACGAAATATTGACGATCGAAAAGTTGGATAATGATTTTAAAAAAGGAGAAATCAACATGGCTAAAATAAATTCTCAGAAGAAAAATACGATAATGCGTCGGGCATTCAAGAAGGCGGGAAAATATTATAAAAAATTTAAGTACGAACCTGATCTTATAGAGACTATTACGCTTGCGGGTCTTTATATGTTGGAAGAGATAAGTGAGAAATTATCACTGAACGGGCAAAATGCACGCGGGAAGAAATGATTAAGTCTTTACCTAAAATTAAAAAAGATAACAAATCAGGAGGGCGCAATAATGAAAAAGTATGTGGATAAGGTAGACATGCACCTGGGGAATGTCTCTAAGGAGACCGAAAAAAGGACGACCGATAGGAGCAGAAAAGCCGCAATATCTCATTGTAAAGTGGTGGTCGAAGACTTAAAGGTTCAATGGCCTTATTATGAAAACTTCAAGATATCCGATATCGGCTGGAGTATCGGGGATCCTGTTAACACATATAGCTGTACTGTCTCGGCGACGCGCATAAATGTTGGTAGCCATCTAAGAAAAGCGCGGATTGAAATTACTCAACGCTTCGACTCAAAGAAGTTTATCTATCGCATTACGCCTTGTCCTGTGGATGCGAACAAAGATCAGCACGTGAATTGGTTGCAACCCGGCGTCGATATCGTATTGCCTACGGGGGTGATCTCATGACGAATCCTTTCATCCGTCAGGTATATGTTGAAATATTCTCTCTTCCTGAATGGCAAATGAGTGGCGGCGGAGCAGGAGAAAGCTCTGTAAAGCTATTCGGAGACGGCTCTGACAAACAGTTGCGGATAAAATTCACCCTTCACAAACAGGAACCGGATGCGGCCATTCCTTCTTCGATTCAGATATACAATCTGAGTAAAGAATTGAGGGGAGTGTTGAGTAAAGTATCCGGGGCAAAAGTACGAGTATCGGCGGGCTGGGCCAATACCCCTGTTGTGGAAGTGTTTACCGGAAGTATGCTGTATGCCACGCATCAGCGAGAGGGTGCTGATATCGTAACGACACTGTTTGTTCTTTCAAACTGGGGGAGCCACCAAGTATTCTGTTCGATTACGTTCGCGCCCGGAACACTTATAAGTGATATAGTAAAATCACTTCTTTCTAATAAAGCGGGCACCTCTGGACTACCCGGAGTTACAATTGACACTAAAAACATAACCATATCAGATGAGTACGTTTTGGGAAATCAGGGCTATACCGCCATTGGATCTGTGGCGAAGGTACTTACCGAATTGGCAAGGATATATCGTTTCACTTGGTGGATCAACCAGAACGTATTCTACGCATCTGATGATCTAGCTGGGCCACTGTTGGGTGGAGAGGTAACGATAAGTTCTAAAAACGGGAATTTGTTGAGAGCGGAACCGATGCTAGCTTTAGCGCCTGACCGAAGTACGGCGACTGGAATTACTATAACATCTTTGTTTGAACCACGCCTACAGCCGGGGTTTGCTGTCAAACTGGAAAGCGAACTCAACTCTCAGCTAAATCGAAGCTACATAATTTTGAATTTAACACACGTTTGCGACACGCACAGCGACGCGTGGATAAGTCAGGTCGAAGCGCTTATGTATGGGGTTGTTTGATGAATGCTTTTTTCTCTTGCTTTTCGTACTTCTTAAGAAGGTCTTGAATGGCCTCCTCCAGAAGTGAATTGATAGGCCTTTCAGCGTGCACGCTTAGCAGTTTTAAGCTTTTTAATGCGTCCTTGTCCATTCGGGTTGCAAACATTTTTTTCTCTTTCATCGAGGTACTTATACCATAAAAAAAAGGTTTGACAAATAGAAACCTTGCATGATAGCTATCTATCAAGCAAACAATCAATCTCAAAGCATAGGAAAATGAATAATAACTTATTTAATAGAGCCCTTGAAGATTCCTGTGATGGTGACGTTGCAGGCAGCACTTATGCGCTGTGAGAGATCTTCAGGGGTTTCTTATTTTATGGAGGTGTGAAAATGGGACTTGGAAACGATTTAGAATATGAAAAAGAATTATCATTCGTTACGAAACTAGACAAAAAGGAAGCCAAGCGGCAAGGAAGAAGTTACAATTTTTGGGATACAACGCCGACCGATAACTGGTTTGCAGACTGTGAAACGGGCAAGCAATATGCTGGCCAATTTCTGAGATACATATGCCGGGACAATAATTACATCCCCCTTTTGACTGACTGCGTTTTGGATATGCGCCGCAGAGAGGACAGATCAGACATAGAGATTGGTTTTTGTGAAATGATCTGTCAATATGCAATGTTTTCCTTTCTATTCCGAGAAATACTAAATGAATGGGATCCTTTCAAGTTAATTGCCTTTTGGAAAGAACACATCACCGGCGATGAAATCGATTCATACCTTGAGGGTATGTTAGATAAAGAGAATCGTGAAAAATCACAAGCACTATTAAAGAAAGTCAAACAACAGGCGGGGGTGAAAGCATGAAAGAATCTCAAGATAAAATAAAGAGCGCTCTGTCCGAGGTGTCTGGCATTCTTCTTAAATGCAATGAAAAGGCTACCGTGCTGAAGGCGTGTAATGATTTTGCAGCACAGGAAGAAGGTTTTACGACAATCGAGAAGCAAGATATCAGTAATCTTTATGCCGGTATGAGTACCATCATTTATGAAATAGTTGAATCGATTAGCGACGCTCAGAACCTTATAGGGAAAGCAGAGCGTGGCATAGATGGCCTTAATGAACCGATAAAGAAGGTGGCCGCATGAAAGGAGAAAAGAAATTGAAAGACTTTAAGACACTCACCATTACTCCTGGCATGTTGAGAGAACTTACTGTCATTTCAAAAACTGAGGCAGGCCTTCCTTTATACGTCAAAAAAAGTGAAGATTTTAGAGAGGTAGCTTTTGCAGAATTAAATTTTTGGTCCTTACCGGTATGCAAAGATTCAAGGTTGGGCCTTATACCAGGGAACCTAATTGAAAAGGCAAGAATAGAAATCACAAATAAGATTGATCTTGAACAATTCCATAATACACCACGCCCCAACATGGATTGGAGGAAAGTCCCCGAAGATTTGATTTACAAATTTTTAATTTACCATGAAGTCGGTCATAACCTATGTGGCACGCATCCTGTTGATTTTATAATTATGGCCGGCCGGGGTGAAATTACATGGGAGGAATACAGGATTGCGATTGCTGTGCATGAAATATGGGCCGATAAATATGCTTGGCAGAAACTTTTTCCCAAGAAGCGCGTGCCTACAAAATGGGCTTCCCCACAGTTCAGACAAAGAGTGGACAATTTCATGAAAAAACATAGTGCCCTTTTCAGTAAACCACACCAGAAAGTTGAACCTTTGCCAATTGACGACTGGGCTATGGTGCCGCTTGAGCATGTGAAAAACGGCATCCCATTTGTCACGGAAAACTGACTGTTGAGTTATCCCAACGAGAGAGCAACCCTTCTATTATGTCCGCGTTGCTTTACTGACTATTTTTTCAGGATCAATTACTGCTTCCGCACGGCATCTACACAAACGCGACTGGCCGGGATGACCGCCATGAGGCGGTCTATCCCATCTAAACTTTTTGCCATCCCGTTCATAATGATCACAGTAAGTGTTACTATTTGCCATTGACGGGGTAGAAGGCCTAACCCGCTGACCTCCCACTGTACGCCAAATATATTCTTCAACACCAATGTCTTCTTGCCTTGCCTGATTCAATCTGCCTGTTAATTTACTAGTTTGATCTGTCGCAATTAACCTTGCTTCTTGTTTTGACATTTGGCAAATAGATTGAAGTTGTTCCAGCAATGATCGGCCATCGGGAAGCGTGCCATAAAAATTATCCAATACAGCTTTCGCCACTTTATCTCTATATTGTTGCGGAATGTTTTCGATTGCATTGCATGTTTTCTTTGCATGAGCAACAAGGATAGGTTTGATTTTTGGATCATTAAGCTCCGGACTGATATCTATTCCCATTGATTCGGTAGCTTTTTTAAATGTAGGAACGGAGGGGTTCTTCTTGGTTTTACTGAATAGCCAAAACGCATACGCAACCGCTATCGCTACGATAAACCAGATCATGTGGGTGAGCCCCCTTATTTTTATTAAAAGGTGTAAAATGGGGTTAGTGAATCAAAATCTAGGCTATAATAAAATTTACATATGAGCATTAATATACCGGCCCAATTGTCGATCTTGCTCTTTCGTATTCATTTATTGACCTCCAACAGCAACGACGGATGGCCCATTACGTTCATTAAACCATTTTAAAAGAGGTGCCGGTAAAGTTGACGCGTCTTTTACGCCGTACCATGTTATTTGTTTACCATCGACGATCATTATAGCATAAGCTTCCCCCGTCTTCCTGTTAATTGTAAACGCAGCTTCATCGATGCCGCAGGCGTGCGGCAAACAACCAGCACCCACGTAAAACCCTTTTCTGAGTTCAACACCGCTCGACACATCTATCCTGGGCATAAAGATATCATAACTTTCCTTATCTAAAAGAAGCGACTGAAACTTGCTGGCAATGGCCGGCTCTTTTAATATTTCACGCGGATGTTGGCCAACGTATTTATCTAGTGGTGGAAGTCTCTCCTTATTTTTGAAAGCATCGGCATCGTCCTGTTGCCGATGTATAGCCGCGTCAGAGTTTTCGATGGCACTCTGGGGTCGGGCTAGCAAATTTGCCCCTACGCTCTCGAATCTGAAAATAAACTCCGGATCATGCATACTCCCTTCTTCTGTCATGCTTTTTTCTTTCACATAATCACTTTCACGAGAGGGAAGAAAATTGCCGCTGAATAGCACTCGTTGCCCTTTGTGCATCCCGGCTATCGAGGAATACAAGGGGCTCTGCTGGAAGATAAGGGTATGATCGAATGTGTCGGATAGAGCGTTATTCCAAGTCGTGATTCTGATGCTCGTTCCGTCTAGTTGAATTTCGATGATAGCATTACCATCGCTGTTTGTTCTCATATCGGTCAGTGTTCCAATCCATGCGTGAATAGTTCGAGAACCATGGAGGGCGTCTTTTATAGCGTTTCCTCGGGCTGTTCTCTCGGCAGATTTTTTGAGCTCATTTGGTTGTGTGTCATATATGGTACTAGCTTCCTGTACTGCTCTTATAAAGGCCCTTTCATCATCTGGCATGGTGGTTTCCGCCGGCGTGTTCGTACCTTCTTGATCTCTCGTAGGTAAATTGGGAGTTTCTGTTTTTGGGGTATCGGAAGAATAATAAGCAAGAAAACAAGCTAAGATAAGTGAAATAACTATTGTAATTAGCAATCCTTTTTTCTGTATTTTTGTTTTTTTAACATGATCTGGATTAACTTTATATCCACAATAAGGACATATATCTACAGTGTCATTGATTGAAATTTTACATTTTTGACATGGTATAAGCGCCATTGTCAACCTTTCAGCTTTATGATTTTAGCATCATAAATGATTCGGTTTGGAGATCGCCGCTTTTCTTAGTGAAACCCATGGATATGGAAACTATACGAAGTCCGGTCTTGAATGTCAATGAAATATCAATGAACCGCTGGAGAGAGCAGGGGACTTCTATTGCCTTGGGAATGGTGAGGTAGAAATTAGAAACTGGGATAGAACTGGGATAAAATGAACTTTATGGGAAAAATAAAAAAGGCTTACTAATCATTAAAATCACGTAAGCCACTGTATTTATTATGGTGCCGGAGCTCGGAATCGAACCGAGATGTCCTTGCGAACGGGGGATTTTGAGTCCCCTGCGTCTACCAGTTTCACCACTCCGGCACGGTCAGCGATTATATAGACGGGGTGCAAAAAGTCAAGCTAAAAACTGTTGACAAGCCATAAATACACATGTTAAGGGGCTGCTCAATTCAAGAAGTATTATTGGGGGTGTAGCTCAGCTGGGAGAGCGCTTGAATGGCATTCAAGAGGCCAGCGGTTCGATCCCGCTCATCTCCACCAAGACATAATCCAACAAAATCCAAAGAAGTACAAAAACCAGTTAGAAATAGCTGGTTTTTTGTTGCTTTTAGTCCAAAGACGTGTTATAAGCTTTAACACATAATCCAAGATTTTTTGGTATATATTTTGGTTAACGTATACCCAAAAAAATTGCGTATACCAAAAAAGGAGGAATCAGCATGCCTAAAAAAATTGTACCACTAACGGACACGAAAATTAAGAAAGTCAAACTTCAATCAAAACCGATGACGCTGTTTGACGGTAACGGCCTTTTTCTCTTGGTCACACCGGCCGGTTCAAAATTGTGGCGTTTCAAATATACAATTGATGGTAGAGCTCGTCTTCTTGCTTTTGGCGCATACCCGGAAATAAGCCTTCTTGACGCGCGGCAAAAACGCGATGAAGCAAGGTCACAGATAGCACATGGCATTGACCCGCGAGCCTTCCGTAAGGCGCAAAAGCAAGCAAATACTGAATCAACTGAAACCTTCGAGATCATAGCTCGTGAATGGTTTGCTAAATATACGCACACATGGAAACCGAGCCATTCTGAAAGAATTTTAAGACGATTAGAGCACGACGTTTTTCCGTATATGGGGGCAAGGCCGATAGCAGAGATCAAAGCTTTAGAATTGTTGGTAGTGTTGCGCCGCATCGAATTAAGGGGCACGCTAGATACCGCCCATCGCGTAAGAAGCACATGTAGCCAAATCTTTCGATATTCAGTAGCCACGGGACGCGCTGATCGTGACCCATCAGTTGATCTCAAGGGAGCGATTCCACCGCCCCACAAAGGTCATATGGCGGCAATCACCGAACCGCTAAAAGTGGGCGAACTACTCCGGGCCATTGACGTCTATCAAGGGTCTTTTGTTGTAAAGTGTGCGTTGAGACTTTTGCCTTTGCTTTTTTGCAGGCCAGGAGAATTGCGTCATGCTGAATGGGAAGAAATATCTTTTGAAAATGCCGAATGGAATATTCCCGCCAGTAAAATGAAAATGAAAGAACCGCACTTGGTGCCACTGTCAAAACAGGCAATAGAGATATTGACGGAGATTAAGGAACTCACCGGTGCAAGCCGCTATATTTTTCCGTCAGCCCGTTCTTTTGATCGGCCAATGTCCGATAATGCCCTTGTTGCGGCGCTGAGGCGCATGGGGTTTGAAAAGGGCGAAACGACCGCGCATGGCTTCAGAGCAACAGCGCGAACACTTCTTGATGAGGTCTTGCAAGTAAGGCCTGAGCTTATTGAGCATCAGCTTTCTCATGCAGTCAAAGACCCCCTTGGCCGCGCTTACAACAGAACATCACACCTTATCGAACGAAAGAAAATGATGCAGAAATGGGCTGATTATTTGGACGGATTGAAACAAGGTGCAAAGGTTATTCCGTTTAAGAAGATAACAGGGTAAATAAAACGTAAGGATATTATAGAAATGATAAAGGAGGTACTCGATGAAGATTAGATACCTTAATGGGGAAAAGGTCGTTGTGATTGAAAACTTTTTTCGCTCCGAAGGAAAAAAATACAACAAAGATATTGAAGTTTATAATTATAATGAGGTTGTGAAAGCGCTTAATTATATTTTTAAACTTGCAGAGATATCGGAAGTACCGTCAAGAGATTTTGGTGATTCAATGGAATTAGCTCTAATGGATATATCCATAACGTGTAATTTAAGGGTTCGGACAATATCGACGGAGGATCATGAAGTAATTTTTGATGATGAAAAAAAAGTGAAGAAAACGAAGAGTCCGCGATTAAGATTGCCACGATGCAACAATTCGTCAATGGCAATCCGGGGTTTGAAAATTATCTCAGGTGGTAAATCTTCGATCAGCAAGATCTAAAAGGAAAGCAAATGACAGAAGGAACTATACCAGAATTTCATCATCATAAAATGAGTAAACAAGGTTTAACTAAAGACCAGCGAGATGCTTTTCAGATTGAATTAGGAAAACTTGTTAATCATTATAAGCGAGGCATACCTTTTGAAAATGCAAGAAGGGAGATGTCAAACGATACTCGCCGCAGAGAAATGGAAAGTCTTTTGAAACGTTTAAAAAGGATCGAGCAAATAATAAGAAAACTACAGCCTCATTTTTGGCATCTTTTTTCAGGGTGGAAGGCAAATGATGACGAACGCAAAGCCATTGCTGGATTTCCTGGAATTGTTATGCTCATGCATCGGATAGTTGATAATTCGCTAAAATCCAAAACATACAAAATAACCCCCACCATTTCAGAAATACCCCTTATCATCACCTTACAGGCGGCACAATTGTTAAAAAAATACGGAATTGAGCGAACAACCACAGTTGATAGTGCATGGTTTGCATTGACAAAATATATTTTGTTCCACGGTTGTGCACGTGATGAGAAAACCGAAACCATTCGCAACCATCTGAAGGATCTACGTAAAGAAGAAATTATTTAATTATCATTAAAAAAGGCCGGCACGTCCGGCCTTTTTTAATTCCCATTCCTCCCCTGATTAGAACTTTGATAGGACCATACAATACCTGCCTGTTTTTATATAAATTATCAAACGTTAAATTGCTTTGGGTTATTATTTCGATAAAAAAAGAGAGAAACTAACCTAAATATTTAATATTATAATGATTTTTTCCTTGCATAAAAAAATAAAACAGGTATTTTAGAGTCCAATGATAACCATCAAAAGGAGAATAAAATGAAATCTATAAAAAAACTTTTATCGTATTTATTCATGTTCGCATTCCTAAAATTCGCATGTCAACGCGGCGATCTAGGCAATGAAATGCTTGAGGCCGGTTTTATGCGTATAGGCAAAGTTCTTGAAATATTGCCGTTCAGCCGGAGCGGGTGGTTTCATGGAATTAAGGTAGGCTTATACCCTCCACCCATCCACATTTCCCCAAGAGTGGCGGTTTGGCGCAATTCCGATATTTTACGGCTTGCGAGAGAACTTGGCTCCCGCGATAAAATAAACGGTGATGAGAAGTGATAATTAATCACGAACTGCCGACGCCGGTTTTGGTTTTCATCCTTTGCCTTTTTCCGGCATTGTCAGTCGTTAAGCGGGGCGGTGGCATTCGGCGGTGTCACCGTCTCGCTCTCGCTAAAAGGAGAAAATAGAATGGAAAACGATCGATCAATCGGCTGGCCCCGCTGTTTTGCTGCGCGGCTTACCGCGGAGTAGGTGTCATCCAATGGCAGAGGTCGGCGGAGATTTTGCCGCGTGTCGGTCCAACGCGCGGATTTTTTCGACCGCCGGCTCTGCCGAAAAATAAATTAAATAATAAGAGGAGAACAACATGGAAAACAAATTAAACTCGAAGGAAATTAGAATCGATGAAATATCTTAATATTAGATAAAATAAAAAATTTAAGGAGAAATACAACATGAAAAATGAACCAACGCCTCAAGGAACCGCAAAAGAAATCTTTGACCACATCGAGAAGACACAATCTAAAGAAGACACTGATATTTTGATTAATGCCCTGAACAAAGTTAATGAAACTAAAGATTTTCGGGGAAAAACAGTAACTTCTATTTCTGAAAAGAAAATGAAACTCAAAAATTTACCTTCTACTGTTGATGACATGGAATCTCATTATAAAATGCAGAAAGATCTGCTGGATGAGATAAAAATTTTGGAAGATATTATCGTTGATATTGATGTGAGGTATCTCCCACAGCAAGAGGAAATGGTAAGAATCGCAAAGGAAAAAATTTATTATGTTATATCGCCGGCGATTTTTAAAGTGAAGAAAGGTTTGCAAGAACAGTTGGACTCGTTGTTATTAAAGTCTCATGAAATAATAGACTGCTTTGATAAAGCCTTCGATATTGTTCGAACAGATCCGCGTTTTTATGTCACCCTTAGTATAGAGACGCTTCAGGTTCTGCGTGAATTCAATCTCGCGAATTCGCCGCGCGGGATCTTTGACCGGATGACAGGTTTGAATACTGAGGTTTACAGAAAATAAGGAGAGCGCAATACCTTGTTTGAATTTAAAAATATTTACAGGTTCAGGCGACGTCGTTGCCGCGTCGTGCTCGCGGTCGGATTTGCCATCATCGTTGCCGGTCTGGTAAAACTAAAGAGGATGATAAAAATGCACTTTAAAAAAAATAAAGCAAATGTCACCGCGGAACTTATTACAAAACGGCTAACTAATATTCCAACGCTGATTTGCCCACAAAATTTAACCACGATTTTGGCTTCACTTAATGGCCCACCTAGCTCCCATCTCTCTGTGCCTGACGAGGAATTAAAAACAATACAACAAGCAAAACAAAATAATAGATCAATCCGCTATGGGTCCATTTCCGTCATTTCCATCCTGGGCATTTTGCATTATCACGCAAATTTCATTGACTTAATTATTGATTGTATTTTCGGCGGCACGTCCTACGATTCAATCAGGGAACAATTCCTTGCCGCGCTTTCCGATCCTAGCATTGGCGCCATCGTTTTTGATATCGACAGCCCTGGCGGTGAAGTAGCCGGTGTATTTGATTTAGTTGATGAAATCTTCAATGCCCGGGGTGCTAAGCCTATTTACGCCGTTGTCAACGAAATGGCTTATTCCGGCGCCTATGCCATCGCCTCCGCAGCGGACAAAATATTTCTTCCGCGCACCGGAGGCGTCGGTTCAATCGGCGTCATTTGCATGCACGTGGACCAGAGTCAATATGATAAAAATCTTGGGGTAAATTATACGCCTATTTTTTCTGGGACTCGGAAGATCGATTTTAACCCGCACGCTCCCCTATCAACAACTGCGCAGATTGCTGCGCAAAATGAAACCGAAAGAATTTATGAACTGTTAGTGAAAACAATATCTCGAAATCGTGGGATTGATCAGAAAGTTGTCATGGACACACAAGCCAGACTGTTGTTTGGTAAGAACGCCGTGGATACGGGGTTGGCGGATGATGTTATTCCCTATCACCGGTTGCTTTCAGATTTGCAAAAAAAGGCCTTGATTGAGCGCGTTAGGAATACACCAAAAATAAAATGACGCGCAGTAATATCCCTCAAAGATTGGCGGGTATTAAATTTTCAATCCGAAATGAGACGCCGCAGGCTTCCCATTTAACGAATGAGATAATAATATCATGAAATAAATTACAGTACGATAGATTAGGCGGGGTTAAGTGTTCTCAATTAATCAACTCATAAAATTTTATAATGTAAATATCACGGGAGTAGACGTAGAGTTTCCGCGTTGTACCCAACCCCGCACCCCCTGTGCAAAAAATCCTTTTCAGTATCTACAGAGCGCAGCGAGTAGGCCAGCTGGTGTCGCCGCCGATAAAATGGCCGTGGGTCCTTGGCAGGAGCTGATCGGCACACGGGTAGCGAAACCCCAAAATCCAACTCCACATAACTATGGTTTTGATCGGGCCTTTGGGATTTCAGGAATAATTGCGGAGTATTTACGAACCGGGGCAAAGGAAAAAATTAAAGTATGAGCGACAAAGATGACAACATCCATAGGCTGGTTGAAAATCGCGTTGAGCTGGAAGCCGCCGGAATCCCGGCGGTGGATGACAAACCGCAGATAGATAGTAAATTTATCCAGCAGTGCCTTTTTTCCAATTCCCTGGGCGACGGCATGTTATACGCTGCGCTTTTCCGGGACAAATTCCTTTACTGTAAAAGTCAACGAGAATGGTATAAATGGCAGGGACATTTCTGGACGTTGGACGTTTTGGATGAAGCCTTAGCCGCGGTTGATGAAGTCGCCAAGAAATATCTTGAAGAATATAAAACAACAGCGGATCTGCGTGCCAATACCGATGACAAGGACGAATCAAATAAACTCCGCAAAAAATGTGACAAACTCCTGGAGCGTGCGCGCCAGTTACGCGGCGACAATCGCCGGACCGCAACTCTTAAATTCGCGCATACCATAGACAATCTGATAGCCATCGCCGGGGAAGAGTTCGACGAGAAGCCCATGCTTTTCCCCTGCGCCAATGGCGTTATTGACTTAACCACCGGAAAGATCAAGCCCGGCCGCCCGTCTGACTACTTATCGTTGGCCAGCCCTGTTGAATTTAAAGACATAGACGAACCAGCGCCCCTTTGGGACAGAACCCTGTTGCAGATACATAACTGCGACAAGGAAAATTCAGATAGATCAATGGTCGAATACCTCCAGCGGCTTTTTGGATATGCCATGACCGGGTTGACGCAGGAGAAAGTGTTTCCGGTATTATTCGGAAAGTCGGGATGGAACGGCCGCACCAAAATCGTAGAGGCGATCAGTCACGCGATGGGTTCCCTGGCTGGATCGATCCCATCAGAAATGCTTCTATCCCAGAAGTTTTCCCGATCCTCCGCCGGGCCATCGCCCGACACCATGAGCCTCAAAGGTTTACGCTTCGCTTTTGCCGCTGAGGTTGATGACGACCAGCGATTCAGCGCCGCAAAGATAAAATGGTTGACCGGCGGCGACGAACTGCAGGGCCGTTGGCCGAACGACAAGCGCCCAATCAGATTTAAGCCAACGCACAAACTATTTTTGCAGACTAACACACAGCCCGAAGCCCCTCCCAATGATAAAGCATTCTGGGAACGCTTTCATTTAATCCCGCATGATATCAGTTTTGTTAATCGGGAACCTCAAAACGAATACGAGCGCCGGGCCATACTTGATCTTGGTGATCAGCTCCGCAAAGAAGCGTCAGGGATATTAGCTTGGCTGGTCAAGGGATGTTTGGAATGGCAGCGGGTTGGACTAAATCCACCTCGTACAATACTGGAAGCGTCCGAAGAATATCGCCGGCGTGAGGATCTACTAGCCGACTTCATCGATGAATGTTGCTTCCTTGAGCCGGGCGCTCATGAAAAAGCATCTATACTCTATGCGCGATTCATCACCTGGTATAATTCAAACATTGGAAAGAAAGAATGGTCAGGCACAAAATTCGGCAAAAACCTCTCCATGAAATTCAGCAAAACCAAATCCAACGGCTGCAACATTTATCACGGCATTGCCTTATGGCCGACTCAATGTGTTGAATGCCGGAATCTGCACTTCGGAAAGAAAACCCCCACAGAACCGCCTTGCGATACTTGCGACATTAATCAGGGAGGCGGGGAGGCTATAAACGTATGAAAGCAAATCTATTAAAATTTATTAAAACAAACAAGGAAAAGTCAACAAAGCCTCCCTTCGTCCCTATAATCAAGGGACAGATGAGAAAATTGCGTCATTTCCGCTCAAAGCATATAAATATTCGTAATCATTCAGTGATCGGAGTAGATAGTCTGATTTGTGGATTTTTTCTAGGGAGGCGGGGAGCGTTTTCGCTATATGAACGCCAGAGCGGTTTTATTAATTATCAATGATTAGAGATTCCCTGCAAATATCGATAACTGTCCCTAAGGGGTGGGGTATATATTAAATATATATATAAATATATAATAATAATAAATAGATATAAAAAAAAGAAGAAGAAAAGGAAGATTTTTAAAAAATAAACCATCTACATATAATAAAAAAGGAGAAAAGATCATGAACGAAAACACCAATATTATTCCCTTTATTTACGAAGACAGACCCGTACGTGTCATTTTGGACGAGCAGAACGATCCATGGTGGGTTGCTAAAGATGTCTGTAGTATCTTGGGTCTCGCAAACACAACAATGGCTTTGAAAGCATTAGATGATGATGAAAAGAAAATCCTCCCTATTTTGCCGGCTGCCCTAAATCTGATTGAAGGTATTCCTGTAAAAAGAGGCAATCCGAATAATAAAAAACTGTGGCGGCCCAAACAATTTGACCCGCCACATAAATAATTATGAATACCTACGACCTGGCAGTAAAAAAAGTGAATCTTAAGAAAGTTTCGTCAACGCACGGCGGCGAATGGCACGGTCCGTGCCCGGGATGTGGTGATGGGGGACGACCAAAGGAGAGTGATCGCTTTCATATTTGGCCGAACCAGAACGATGGTAAGGGGAGTTATTGGTGCCGGTCTTGCCTGAAAGCGGGTGACAATATCCAGTTCCTTATTGATTTTGAAGGAATGAATTTTAAAGATGCTTGCGCCTATCTTGATATAACTATGGCGGATCGCCCGACGGACTTTACCCCGCCACCGGAAAAAAGAGAATTCGAACCGACACAATATAAAAACCCAACCGATTTGTGGCAGGAAAGGGCGCAGAAATTTATCACCTGGGCACAAGGTAATCTTAAAGAAAACAAATCTGCCTTGTCCTGGCTGGCCTCCCGCGGCATTAGCGCCGAAGCCGCAGAACAAGCGCGCCTCGGCTGGAATCCCGGCGAAGACGGCAAGGACATATTCCGTCACCATACCGCGTGGGGATTGCCTGATCAGAAAAAAGAAAATGGGAAGTCGCGCAAATTGTGGATACCCAGAGGATTAGTAATTCCACTTCTATGTGTCATTCCCGCGCAGGCGGGAATCCAGGAACAAAAACAAATAATTATTCGCATCAAAATCCGCCGACCGGAAGAACATCGTACCGAGGAATATCCCGATCCTTATATTTTTATTTGGGGTTCATCTAAAGCCACAATGGTCATCGGCGCCGAACGCAAGGCATTTATCCTTGTCGAATCCGAACTCGATGCCATCGCCTGCGCCGCGTCCACCGATCTGGCCGGAACCGTCGCCTTGGGAACACTCGAAGGAAAACCTGACGCTGCCGCCTACGCCATTTTAAAAGGGGCTGTACAGATACTCAACGCCCTTGATTATGGTGATGTGGGAGGCGGAAAGACAGCGGCACAGAGAGCCATTAAATGGTGGGCGGAACAATTTCCGGATAATTGCGATCGGTGGCCCGTACCCAGAGGCAAGGATCCGGGCGAAGCGTATCAAATGGGGATAGACCTCGGACAGTGGATAAGAGCAGGGCTGCCGCCAGTATTGACGATCTCCGCCGTCATACCGGCGCAGGCCGGTATCCGGAATATCCAGTCGCCACCAGAAGGCACACCACCGCTTTTAGCTGAGCTTTGGAAGCTCCTGCGCGACAATCCCGGCGTTAAAATTATCAATGAACCGGGACGTTTTACCCTCTTGCGTAATGGCAAATACGGCGGCGCGGGCCGGATTAACCATTTAGTGTTTCACGAAAAAGAAGTCCGGGAATATATTTTAAATCATCCTGATCAGGAAATTACTTGGAAGAACCTAATAAAAGTAATTTCGCCAATTGGCGAAAAAAAAGTAAAATAAAAAATTAAACTATGCAAAAAGAAGAACTCGAAAAATTAATCGACGGCAAACCCGATGATATAAAGAGTAAAGGTATATTACTGTTTAATGCCTATTTGAAGACACAAATAAATGTTAAGGAAGACCCGTCTTCTCAAAATTATCGGAATATGAACTCTGCGCAGGAAGCTCTGGAAAAATTCAGATTGGCTCAGGGCGGCGAAAAATCCGATGAAAAATATTCTACGGAAAAATCCATTTTAAAATATCTTGAAGAAAATGGATGGAAAACATCCAAAGCTACCTTAAATCGGCACATAAAGATTGAGCGTAAATTGCTAAGACAGGTTGACGGAACTTTTACGCAAAAATCTATAGAGAAGTACGCAGAAACCTGGCTCAAAAAAAAGGCGACCGGCAAACGTCTTCAGGAGGGCCTCGATGAATTACAAAGGCAAAAACTCGAAGCCGAATTAAGAAACCTCACACTCAAAAATGACCGAGAAACATTTAATTACGAAAAAGACCGCGGCCTATATATTCCCCGTGAGCAGATGGAAATCGAACTAGCCACGCGCGCCGGGATATTAATTGCCGGATTAAAGCATTGGGTGCAAACTAACGTCTCCGATTGGATAGAGTTGTCCGGCGGCGACACGCGGAAAGTGGGAGAGCTAATCAATAAGATGAGCAACGATATTGATGAACACATCAACCATTATGCGAGCAGTAGGGAATATGAAGTCGTAATTGATAGTGAGCCTGTGGATCATGAAAATAATCCCAGAGAACGATCCCCGGAGCGAAGCGACTCGGTAGAAGAAATATTATGAACGTAAACACTATCCACATACCCCGCAACTCCCCCTGGCTGCCTCCTGCAATGCTTAAGCAAGAAGGCGAAATCCGGCACCGAATTAAATTTTCCGAAAGTGAACGGCGCATCTTCCGCAAGCATAAAAAAATATTAGTATCAAAGTGGGCTGAATTGCATCGTAATGTTACAATGTCGGTGCTGCCCGGCCGATGGAAAAATGAAGTTACACCCTACTTGGCCGGAATCATGGATGCCTCTTTTTTCCCGTCCGTGCAAACCACTATCTTATGCAAAGCCCCTCAAGTGGGCGCCTCGGAATCAACCCTAAATTGCATCGGATATGCCATAGACCGCGATCCTGGCCCCGTGCTCTTTATCTACCCCGACGAATTGACGGCCAAAGAAAACTGTCAGGACCGAATCCAGCCCATGATTAAATCCAGCCGGCGCCTGGCATCCTACATGACCGGTATCGACGATGACGCGGGCATGTTGCGCATTAGCCTCCAGCATATGCAACTTTACATGGCGTGGGCACGTTCCGCCTCCCGGCTGGCTAATAAACCGATCAGGTATCTGGTATTTGATGAAATCGATAAATACCCCGACACAGCCGGAAAGCGTGAAACCGATCCGATATCCCTGGGAGAAGCTCGTGCAATCACATATCGTCACAACTGTAAAAAGTGGAAAATCAGCACGCCGACAATCGAATCAGGAAACATCTGGCAAGCATTAACCAAAGAAGCCCAGGTCATTTTCGATTATCACGTTAATTGCCCGTTTTGCGACCATCATCACAAAATGATTTTTAAGAATATCAAATGGGAACACGAAAAGGAACCGGATGAAAAAGGCGATTATCATTCCCTTCCCGCCGAAACAATCGAATCCGAAAAACTCGCCTGGTATGAGTGCCCTCAGTGTTCTGCGCATTGGAATGATTATGACCGAGACCGCGCTGTTCGTCATGGCCGATGGCGCGACAGAAAAAGCGAAGTTGAACTCATGGAATACCTGCGGATAAACCGTCCGGCAAAGATCGGCTTCCACATTCCCAGTTGGATATCGCCATTTATTTCCTTTTCGACCATTGCCGCAGCATTCCTAAAAGGCCAAAGCGACATCAATAAATTGAAAGACTTTTGCAATAAACATTTGGCCGAACCGTGGAAACTTACCATCATCAGTAAAAACGAAGCGCAGATATTAGCGGCCCGCTGCGACCTGGCTCCGCAGACCGTTCCCGAATCCGCGATTGCGCTGACATGCGGCATTGACAAGCAAAAACACGGCTTCTGGTTTGTTGTGAGGGCATGGACGGCGGAACTCACCAGTTGGCTGATCCATTATGGCTTTCTGGAGACGGAAGATGAAGTCGAAAAACTAATTTACGAATCCAGTTATCCGGTCGGCGATACAGACCGCAAAATGCGTATCTTTCGCGCCTGTAAGGATACGGGCGGCGGCGAGAAATATGAGGGCATGAGCATGACAGAAGAAGCGTATTATTGGCTTATAAAAAACCGCGGACGCGGCGGCGTCGCTCTTTGGGGAACTAAGGGCGCAACAAATTCACTTCCGGGAATGTTAAAAATTGGCGAACCAATAATGTCCACTCCTTCGGGCAAAAAATTACCCGCAGCGCTCAGGCTTTTGCATGTCGATACCCAAAAGGCCAAAGATCAGTTCCATTATCGTTTGCAACTTGCCGCTCAGGAAGACACGCGTAATTTGCCTGGCGCTGCATTTCTGCACGCCGGTACCGGAGCGGATTATGCTGAGCAAATCCTGGCCGAAGAAAAACAAATTGTCGATAAAGGCGCGGAGGAATGGGTTAACCCTCACCAACGTCCTAATCATTTGTTCGATGCGGAAATCCTGGCGTCGGTTTGCGTCGAGATGGAATTTCCCGGCGGCGGTCTGCGGCTGTTAGCTGAGCGTCTCAGACAACAAACCTTATCCGCGGCGGACAATAAATCGAAAAGTGAAAAACCGGTGGTTGCGAAATCATCATGGATGAGACGGCGATAATGCTCCACATTATGAGATAGGTGAATAAAGGAATTGAATGACATCGATCCAAGATAAATATTTGACACTGCATGTTGTAGCTGATTTGCTCAGCTGCACAGAACGGCATATTTACGACCTGATCGCTGAAGGATCTCTGACGGCCATAAAGGTCGGTAGTCGCTCCGTTCGCGTATCGGAACAATCGTTGAAAGATTTTATAGAAAAAAGGAAAGTCAACCCGGAAGATTTTTTTGATCCGGATATAGAACCAAAATCGGCCGCAACGCCGAGGTCACCTTCTACTTGGCCTGTTGCTCGATCAAAGTTTTTGACAAAATGACGTGGACAAAAACCATGCCACAAGATCAGAAACGACAAAAAATACTTTAAAAATGACATGCATATACTCACAAGGGGAACTTTAAAATAATTGAGTGGCGACCATTTTAAAGCGACGTCTAGCTCAATACCACACTGGGCTGGCGGGGGATAAAAAAAGAAACCCTTACTATCACTATGTTGGCGATTGTAAGAGTAAACCCATATCCATAAAGGGTTAGAGAGCGACCGTAAACCCTTACCACCACTATGTTGGCGGGGATAAAAAACAACAAAAAAAAGAGAAGCCTTTAAATGCCGCGTATTGAATTGGACAAAATACATGCCAAAATTGAGAATGAAAAAATAATGATAAGTAAGCGATATTATTTTATATTTCTCTTGATAAACACAAATAAAAAAAGTATAATATAATTAAGGGGTAAATAGTGAAAACATCAAATTTCGGAAATAAAACAATAGCAGACAATCCAAACGCCGTTAGCATTGCACGCTGGCCGCCGCGCTGGTGGGCTGGCCGCCGCCGGTATATTTTATTAGCGCCGTCGATAGACTTACTCAATCGCTTCAGGGCAGGTTTATCCTGGCCGGCATATGTCAAAGAGTATCAGCGCGACGTGCTTGGTAAACTAGACCCAGCCAAAGTCCTGGACGATCTGGGCGAAGATGTAATCTTGTTGTGTTGGGAAAAACCCGGCGAAGACTGTCACCGCCGCCTGGTCGCGGAATGGTTTGAAAAGCATCTATCCGTCAAAGTGCCGGAATTTTAATCTTTAATTAATGCTCATTATCAGAGTTAATTCGATTCATCCGAGTGATGCTTCCTTCCTGTAAGTCTTATTTTTCAAAATATTATTTTTATGCTATGTTATAACCAGTAATCGTTAAAAATCCATCTTCATTAAAAAGTTGTGTATAAAGATAAATCATGACCTCGCAAAATCAGAAAAGTCTTGAATTGACTTATGCCAAAAGAACAGGTGAGTTGCTTAAAGAGTCTTGGGCCGTAGCACCTTCTCCTGATGAAGTCAGTTGGCCTGACCTGATAGTGACAACAGAATTAGGGAAATTTGGGTTAGAGGTCAGAGAAATATATCTCGACGAGTCAAGCAAGGGATCTACAAAAAAAGCTAATGAAAAGAATAACCTGAAGAATATTCAAAAATTGGCCGATGTTTATTACAAGTCAAATGGTTCCGCCATCAGAGTTAATTTATTGGGTTATATCGGTCATCACGATAAGTTATTGAGCTCGATTACAAAGGAGGCATCGCAACTATCGGAGTTTGAACAAAAACGGATTGAGCCCTATAACGGCTGTGTAATTTATGTTTTGAGACTTTCAGATCAATTAGGCGAATACAAAAGATGGAATTATGTGTCTGATCAAGTCGGTTTTGTGCCTCCTATTAATAAAGATATTATTGAAAGAGTCATATTTGAGAAAGCAAAGAATCTTCAAAAGTATTCAAAGAATATATCAGACGTAAGGTTGCTCCTTGTGAGTGACGGACTGTTCAATTCAGGCAAAGCTCGCTTAAAGGATAATATTATATGTAATACCTATGGTTTCAATTCTATTTATTATCTTTCATATCCGGAGTCGGTTTGGAAGTTAACCAGTTAACAAGGCGTTCCAACGGATCGCTAACGCTATGTGAAAGCAACAAGCATTTCTTCCTATTATTGTTTTCCCGGGAGTAGGTAATATGTCTTGACAAAATCTGAGAAAGGCGTATCATATAATTAACAGCGGTGAGTTAGATAGGTTACTTGCTCCGCTATAAAAATGTGCTAAAGGCTGGCAACATAATTGATTTTATGACCCGTGTCCTTTTGGCACGGGTTTTTTGTTTTTAAGGGCTTTAAAACAACCATTTACAAAAGAAAGGAAAATCACATGAGTAAATTGAAGACACGCCATATTTACACATCGGAATCGGTTTCGGAAGGACATCCGGACAAAGTATGTGATCAGATTTCCGACGCAATTCTGGACGCATGTCTGGAACAGGATGAACATGCCCATGTGGGTTGCGAGACCGCTGTGGGGCCAAATCTCGTAGTTAATCTTGGAGAAATTTCCTGCAAGAATTGGAAAAAGATCAATCCGCAGATGATAGCACGTAATGTCGTGGAGGACATCGGTTACGATGATCCCTCCGAGGGATTCAGTTACGACACTTTTAACTACGTCTGCGCTATTCATAAGCAGTCGGAGAATATCGAGAGAGGAGTAGACCGTGGGCCCATTGAAAATCAGGGCGCAGGCGATCAGGGCATGATGTTCGGCTATGCATCCAACGCAACACCTCAATTAATGCCTGCCCCAATCATGTTTGCACACAGCTTATTGGAGGAACTAACCCGGATTCGCAAGGAGAAGGTTATTGAATATCTCCGCCCGGATTCCAAGGCGCAGGTTAGCGTGTTACACGAGGATGGAAAAGCTGTTAAAATTACAACAGTCGTAATTTCCCATCAGACCCGCGATGTACCACTAAAACGAATACGTAAAGATTTGATAGATGTTGCGCATAACGTTCTCGATAAAACGGGACTTCTGACCAACCGGACAGAGTTTTTCATCAACCCGACGGGCAAGTTTGTTATTGGCGGTCCATGCGGCGATGCTGGTGTTACAGGTCGTAAGATTATCGTGGATTCCTATGGAGGCGTGGGATCACATGGCGGCGGTGCTTTTTCAGGTAAAGACCCGTCAAAAGTGGATCGTTCCGCTGCTTATTATGCCCGTTACGCCGCCAAGAATATTGTTGCCGCGAAACTGGCCGACAAATGCGAGATTCAGATTGCCTATGCGATTGGTGTAGCCAAACCGCTCAGTATCAATGTCAGTACCTATGACACGGGGAAAATTGATGACGATAAGATTGCCCGGATTCTTATGGATGGCAAAATATTTGATTTCCGTCCGGCTATGATGATCAAGGACCTGGGACTCACCGCGCCAAAAGGGTGGATTTATCGCAAGAGTTGCAACTATGGCCACTTTGGCCGCAATGGTTTCCCGTGGGAAAAAACAGACCGTGTGAAAGATCTTCGGGAAACTGCTGGACTGAAGTAAAAAAGGAAACAATATTTGGACGATGAACATGAGATGAGAAACATAGCATGACTAAATAAATAACAGCGGCGATTTAAACAGGTTACTTGCTCCGCTATAAAAATGTGCTAAAGGCCAATGTGTTTTTATTAATGAACCCGTTGCCTCTTGGCGCGGGTTTTTTGTTTTTGGGACAGGTATGACCGCCTTGTCATTGGTGGTTATGGTTTTTCAGCTCCGGGAAATAGGAAATGATGTCCGGAACTGACATTAACAAATTTAACAGAAAAAGGAGGCATTATGAACAAAAATAATTCAAAGAATGAAAATGATTGCAGGGAGCAAAAACCTTTTTTCAAGGGGTATCCTTATTTGATGATTGTTATCAAAGACTGGTTTTTTCACATCAACCTTCTCTCCAAACAAAACAATCCTGAAGATCTCTTTCGACTTGCGCAAGCTCAAACGGACGCTAACAAATTAGGGGTCTTCCTTGTGCTGAATGAGAATAAGGGTGTGTATTTTTTACCGGAGAATAAACCGCGTTTTTTAGAACAAAGCCCCAAGGGTGGGGGGCATTTTGTAACGGGCCGGCTGCTGCTCTCCGAGGAACAGCCAGCTGATGCTGATCTTTTGCTGAGAGAGAAAGAACTTAAAGACTTTATCCAAAGAAACGGAACGTCAGGTTATATTGTAGGAAACCTCTCAAAGGGAGGCCGGAAAGCGACACATGAAGAAATAATATGCCTTCAGGGTTTTCAGGAAAACGGACTTCCTAAGGGGCTTGTGATCTGTCCGGTATGTGGAGATTACAAAGGAAAGTGTCTTGATCTAAATAAGATAATGGATGATTTTCTTATAGTCAGAGTATCCTGCTATTGCGAGAATGACAATCTTTGCGCTTATTGCGGCGGACAACTCAATAAAAGGAAGGCAAATGCCAATCGTTACAATCCAGAGGACGGAAAAATATGGCACGCTCCTAGTTTTTCAGTGCTGAGCGATTATCATCAATGCTCATATTCGACCGTAAAGGATTCCCTGGGAAAAGACAGACAGGGTGGACGCTCTTCTGGAAGCAGCCGGATTGAAGTAAAAAAGGAGGCATTATGAGCAAGGAAAACACAAATAACAAAAATATGGAATCTACAACAAGACCAAAGAACGCAGTGTTTATAATGCGGGAGAAAGGTCAAAGCTGGGAGGACTTCAAGAAAGCCTGCGTAGGGCAATTCGAGAAAGCAGGAATGTTTCAGAAGCATCCGCCGGACGCAGGACAACTGGCGCTGCACAAGATCGCGGAGAAAGGGTTGCAGGAGGCATTAGCGGCCAAGGCATCCACTATTCCACCAAAGAAAGAAATTATTTAAAAGAAACGGGGGTGATTTCGTTGGACGAGAAGAGAAAGGCAAGGTACGCGGCTCTGGGTATCAAAGTAAGTTCGATGACGCAGGAGGAAGCGGACTCTTTGGGGATATTGATTCATTCCGGGAATCCGTTAGGACCATCAAGGCAGAATACGCCGGACAACCAGAACCAGCCGGACAAAGAGAATATGAGATTGCACCGACTAAACGAAAAGTTGCTGAAGGAAAAATTTAAGAAGACTCAATCTCAGCAACTGGAGTCCACTTTTCCAAAAAGCAAAAAAAATCCTAAGCAGTAGCTTTTACGGAAGATGGCTAGCAGGAGAGCTTATAATATAAGAGGCGGCTAATTTATGCGTCTCTTTATTTTCAGCAAAGACCTCTTCCTGTAAGAAACAAATTGTCAACGTCAACAAAGATGCAAGATTTCAATCCGTAACAAATGAAACTGTGCATTTCCCTCTTTTTTAAAAAGAGGATTCATGTTATTATGATATTCAATCCATCAGAAAAAACGAAGTTCGTATATTAATTATTTTGTAAGAGATGAAAATATGTTTCTCAAACTACAAAAATATTTTGTTGCTCGAAAGATAAAGAAATTTATAAAAAGTGCAACAAACATCATTTATATAGAGGAATCTGATCTTATAAATCATCTGGAAAAAAAACTTGTCGCCGACAAAAAACCATTTGATTTACTATGCGTGTATATTGCTATTCGAATTGCGGCTGACGCAAGAACGCCAATAGATAAGTCACATATAAAATATGCCTTGCGGGAACTGTATTCGTTAAATCTAGCGTATCAAAACCATGAGGAGTACGAAGCAGTCGTTGGCTATCTTAAAGCCAATGCAGAAGTAAGTTTGATTAGAGCAGAATTGGAATTTATGATTGCTAAAAAAGCTTATGATACTGATAAGTATTCTTACCAAGGAATTATGTATAGTATTGCTAAAGCAAAAAAGGGGCCTCTATCCTTTGAAGAACGTAAAGAATTTGCAACCCTTGCAAAAAAAATTGCGGAAGCTGAAGACGAATTGGAAGAGCATCTTGCTAAGAAGGCTGAACCTGATTGTCAGAAACAAGCTACGGAACAGCAACTCAAAGAAGAAATTCATCACTTAAAAACTCAATTGCAACTCCTCGAAGACCCTGCGACGATAAATAGTTTTGGAGAGATGGCTTTTGATGGTAATGGCACTCCACAGGATTATGTGGAAGCTGCAAACTGGTTTCGGATAGCAGCGGAACAAGACTACGCCGTAGCGCAGAACAATTTGGCCTTGATGTATGAAAATGGTCAAGGCGTGTCTCAAGACTACGCTGAAGCCATCAAATGGTATCGAAAAGCTGCGGAAAATGGGGACGTGAATGCGCTTACTAATCTGAACAGACTCGAAGCGAAACTTTCCCGGGATAAGTATCATGACATTGTTTTTGCATTTATGGACCTGATGGCCGCACATAGACCTCTTATTGGTGATTGCAGCATACTACCGTATCCCAAGAAGACAATTCTATATGCAATTAGATGGCTAATAGATTATCACGAAGCTAAGTTAGAGGAGACGACTAATCATACACTTCGTGAAGCATACGACAAGATGCTGCCGACGCTTGGTTATCTTTTCACGTCACTAGCACGCGACTGGCAGGAAATTGATCCCGAGGACAAGGATGCAATTGCGAGACTTAATGAGTGCGAATCGTTTCCGGACTGGGCAACACCACTGAAACTGAAATACATTGATGAAGAAAAAGCATCACAGGACGCTGCAAATGTCGCATTTCAAGTAATTAAGGACAGGACAGAAAGTGAAATAAGAAAAAATGGGCCAAGAAGTAAAGAGGATTTACAGAAAGAGCGCGATGATTTAATCAAACATTTTAAAATTACTCTTGAACAAAATAATTGCAACGACCTTTAAGGGGATTTTGGTATTGAAAGTTACTGAGCTTTTAGCCATATACGCAGCCTGTCTGTCTACTATCGTTTTTATTTGGAATGTTACTCGAGCAATACCAAGAGTGAAAGTCAAAATAGTATATGGTACCGATAAGATTGAAGAAAAGTGGATAACGGGTGTTTACATTTCAGTTCAAAATCCATCACTTTACACAGTTCACCTATCCAATATTTCTATTCTTTATCCTAGTTCAAAAAAAAGATTTATAGATTTTATATCTCATATCTTGAAATACCGGCGATTTTCTTGGACTGTGGGTTGGGTACTATCAAGTCTCTCCAATTACGAATTAGAATGCAAATGCCCTTTGTCACTTGCGTCGGGAAAATCGTATAATGTTTTTATACCACAAAGAGTTTTGGATAAGATACTTAAAGACAGTGAACGTCGAGAAATTAAAGCTGTCGTACAAGATGAACTCTGGAGAAACAAATATTCTAGAAAGTTTATGGTCTCATAAATTAATGTAGACGAAATTTGAAACGATACACAAAAAGCCATTCCAGCTAAACGCTACTGACGCGGCTTCTGCTGAATTCAACCGTCAATCTCTTTCAAATGGTAATCTTCACTTTTTCTTACCCAAACACGTTAAGCCTTAGTAGGTGTAACAAATGCAGCAGTCCTATCAAAGTAAAACTCTGGTTTGTATTTTCTTTTATGGTATACGGTATGGTATATCGCAAAAATTACGTCACAAAGAAACGTAATGATTAAATATTGTTAGCCTATTTGTTCGATCCCGCTCATCCCACCAATGATTAAAGGGAAGAGTTTTTGCCAACTCTTCCCTTTTTAATGAGACTCAAGTTTTAATGAAACTCAGATATTACAAGCGCAGTACAATAATATCTGCAAGTTGAATTATCCCACGTGCGAAGCTAAGTGGGACTATTTTAATGAGACAAAAACTTCACAAACGTAGTGCAGTAGTAATATTTGTTAGTTGTAATGAAACTCCAATTTCAAAAGCGTAGCGTATTGAAAATTGGTAAGTCGAATTATCCCGCAAGCGCAGAGTGTTGGTATTATTCCGCCATTGGCGTAAAGTTTCATAAATACCCGTGTTTATAGATCCTCTACTTGTTTTTTAATCTTAATTCTTTTTTCCTTAATCATGGCCGCTTTATTGCCCTCCAGCCATGTCTGCATGGCTTCTTCCCGTTTGATGGAAATCAATATCTTTTTATACTGGTCTTTTTTTGCTTCAAAGTCTTTCTCATCCAGTTTGCTCACATCCTTAAGCTTCAATATTACATAAGCATTATTGATGAAAAGCGGCTTTTCCGCATATGGTTTATTGGGCGAGAGCTGAAAAAGAACTTCAGCCGCATCCTGGTTAGATCCCAACTTGGGAATAGTATTCCCCGGCTGGAAAAACCCTGTTTCGTTAACTTTCAATCCGTTTTTCCCTGCGATTTTATCGAGAGTGTCTCCTGATTTTGTACTCTCTAAAATCGACTGCGCTTCTTTTTCGGCAAGGATCTGCATTTCGCTTTCTATAAAGCGGCGCTGGACTTCATTTTCTATGGTGTTCAGTTTCGGCAGGTAAGCGGGTTTTTTATCGATAACTTTCAAAAGATAATAGCCATTTTCGGCAGCAATGACTTTACTGATCTCGTCTTTCTGCAATTCCAAAAGCATGGCTGTAAAGTTTTTAATGGATGTAAATTCCTGCGGCGGTTTATTAATCGGGAAAAACTCCACATCATGAATTTTTAAATTATTTTTATTGCCATAAGCTTCAAATTTATCTTCTTGATAAATAATGTCATGGGCCTTTTTCGCCTCGGAGTAAGCGTTTTGCAGTCCCCTTGTTTTCTTTAATTCTTTAACTATGGCGCTCTTAACATCGGTCAACGATAATTGTTTGCCGTCTTTCGTCTTATATTTATCTTTGTAGCTGCTGTAATAGCCCATAATATCGGAATCACTGATATCCGAGGGAAAAGAATCGCCCGCAAAAAATATATATTTAATTTTTGTCTGTTCAGCGATACTAAATAAATTACTGTTACGCTTCAAATAGTCTTCCAATTCAGTCTGGGTCGGAGTAATTTTCTTTTTGATATCTTTACCGTAAATTTGCACAAAATTAACGTTAATTTTTTGGTTCTGTAAAGCGTACAAATCGTAAATTTCCTGATCGGAAATTTTAATGCCTTCACGCACAATCGTTTCAATTTTATTGGCAATCAGCTCGGCTTTTTGGAGAGCTTCGAAATCTTCGGCGGAGAGTTTATTATAGCGAAGTATTTGCTGGTATTTGCGTTCATCAAATACACCATTTGTCTGCAATACGGGTACCGACATAAGCATATTTCTTAATTCCTCATCGGAAACTTGAATCTTTAAATCCGCAGCTTTGGCAATGATAATCTGCCGATTCAGCAAGTCATTATACGCTTGTCGTTTGAGATCCATTTTCTTGAGTATTTCGGGAGTAAGCTTACTGCCGAAGCGAAGTTGGGTTTTATCCAACAATTTTTCGTATTCGTTGTGAAATTCAGCTTCGCTGATTATTCTTCTATCAACTATAGCAATTGCATTTGAGGTGCGACTGCCTCTGCTGGAACCGAAGTAAAGAACAAAGACAACGATGATGATACCTATAATTGCAATCATGAACCAGCCACGTGCGTGTTTACGAAAAAATCTCAGCATAAAGTCACCTCGAAAGAATAATGAATTTGTCCAAAAGTAAATGAAACTTTTGCTTTATTATTATAGTCATTTGCAAAATGCAAACATAATTTAAAAAGGCGTTGATTAGGATAATGAAATACGGTATAGAAAATAACCCGTGAGGGGAAGTTATTATCTTAATTTGTGAAAAAACAGGAGGATAGATGCTGCTTGATTATATTTTAGGAAAATTTTCCAACGATCTTGCTATTGATCTTGGTACTGCCAATACTATTGTTTATGTCAAAGATAAGGGGATAGTTTTAAATGANNGGCAATGAAGCTAAAAACATGCTGGGGCGTACTCCGGGTAATATTGTCGCCATCAGGCCAATGCGCGACGGTGTCATTGCCGATTTCGATATAACTGAAGCGATGCTGAAGCATTTCATTTTATGTGTTCATAACCGCAAGTCTTTGGTGCGGCCGCGAATTATTGTTGCCGTGCCGTCGGGGATAACGCAGGTGGAGAGACGTGCCGTACGTGAGGCAGTGGAATCGGCCGGTGCCAGAGAAATTTACTTGATTGAAGAGCCGATGGCTGCAGCTATCGGCGCCGGTTTGCCGGTTTCCGAGCCAACAAGTTCAATGGTGGTGGATATTGGCGGCGGGACGACGGAAGTTGCCGTTATTTCTCTTTCCGGAATTGTGTATTCGAAATCGGTGAGAGTTGCCGGTGATAAGATAGATGAGGCAATCGTTCAATATATGAAGCGGAAGCACAACTTACTTATTGGGGAAAGAACAGCGGAAATTATCAAAATTGAGATTGGCTGTGCCTATCCTTTTGAAGAAATTAAAATTGGTTCCATAAAGGGGCGCGATTTGATTTCGGGGATTCCTAAAATCACTGAAACTAATTCGGAAGAAATCAGGGAGGCCATCAACGAACAGGTCACCTTTATTGTTGATGCAATTAAAGATACTTTGGAAAACTCCCCACCGGAACTTGCCGGTGATATTGTTGATCGGGGCATCGTTCTTACAGGTGGTGGAGCCCTACTGCAAAATATTGACATCCTTATCAGAGAAGAAACAGGATTGCCTATAACTATTACTGATGATCCTCTGTCCGCTGTGGCCAGAGGCGCAGGCATGGCGCTAGATCAACTCAATGTGCTCAAAGATATTGCTCTTCAAATATAAAAAACATTCGGAGCATAATACAATCTATTCCAGTAGATAGCGTTCGACGCAGTGTTATAATTATTTTCCTATCAGGTAAAAAATGTTTTTATTAAGGAAATACAAAACAGCTATCTTCATCGTTACTCTTCTTGTCATAGCAGTGATTATGTTTTCCTATAATTTAAAGTATGGGGCGGATGGAAGTTTCTTCAGAAAAATTGTATTAGAGGCGGTTGCGCCTGTGCAAAAAGTTTTGAGCGCTTCCGTCAAAAGTGTAAGCGATGCTTGGCTGCGCTATGTTCTTCTGGTCGGTATTGAAGAAGAAAATAAAAATTTAAAAAATAAGATTAACGAATTCAAAGCGGCCCTGATTTTATATCAAGAAGGTTATCTGGAAGCACAAAGGCTAAGGAAACTTCTAGACCTTAGAGATGATTATAATTATCATTTCATTTCCGCGCGCGTTATCGGTAGAGAGCAGACTGCGCTTTCTAAAACGATATTGATCAGCAAAGGTGCAGCTCATGGTCTTAAAACAGGCATGCCGGTAATTGCGCCTCCGGGATTAATCGGCAGACTGGTTGATGTTTCTTGGCATGTTTCCAAAGTATTATTATTTATCGATGAGAACAGTAACGTTGGCGCTATTGTGCAGCGGACACGTACGCAGGGGATTATCAGTGGAGCAGGTCCCCGCGGGCTCATATTGAAATATATTTCTAAAACTCAGGACGTTAAAGAAGGAGACGTTATTGTTTCTTCCGGTATGGGCGGTGTATTTCCCAAGGGCTTGCTGATTGGTCAAGTCAGTCATGTTGACCGGCAGGATGCCAGTCTTTTTTTGAAAATTAATGTTGCTCCTTTCGTTGATTTTTCTAAATTGGAGGAAATATTAATTTTAGCTTCCGAGGAAAATGAAATTAAATAACAATGCTTTATTATTTATCACTGCCATTTTTATCAATATTATTAGTAATACTGCAATCAACTATTACCGATATAAT
>PLMV01000138.1 GCA_003141615.1 Syntrophaceae bacterium | reverse complement strand
CTTCTTTAAATACTGATCAACAAGATCAACTTCCATTTTATTGGTAATATCCCTTAAACGGGAATGTTGATCGCGATAAATTATATAAGATTTGGCCGTTTTTCGATAAGGAGTCTGCAAAAGAACTTCTTCCACGACATCCTGAATTTCTTCGACGGTTAAAACTTTGCCATCAAAAAGATTTTCGGCAAGATTTAAAACCTTGATAGTCAATTTATGCGCTTCTTTAAGATCGAATTCCCCGGTGGCAGCGCCAGCCTTGGCGATGGCGTTGGTGATTTTTTCCGCATTAAATTTAACTAAACGGCCGTCTCTTTTTTTAATTTTAATGTTCATTCACTACTCCATTAACAGATAGAATATTAAATATCGATGCCTCTCGATGACGCTATATATTGGGGTACGGATGAATGATACTACTACATATAGTAATTATCAAGAAAATAATAAAAATATTTTTAGTTGGGTATTTTGGTAATAATTTACCTTTTACAGCCTTAAAATGAGACGGCTATAGTGAATTACACCTTGTTGTATTCTGAAAAAATCATTGAAAAAATGGCCCGGCCTTGAGTGGATGATCTCAAATCAGTGGAATAACCAAACATGGCCTTCAAGGGCACTTTAGCTTTAATTTCGCTTACTGTTCCCTTGGGATTAACGGATTGAATTTCACCTCTGCGGGCATTGATATCACCGATAACATCACCCACAAATTCACTGGGTGTAATAATATCGACCATCATAATCGGCTCGAGCATAACCGGATCAGCCCCGCTGCAGCCGTCACGGAAAGCAGTCGCCGCCGCAATTTTGTAACCCTGGGCTGAGGAATCGCCTTCCCGGAAAGAACCGCCTGTTATCGTCACCTCGACATCAATTACCGGATAACCATTGAGTACGCCGTTCATCATCGCTTCCCTGATGCCTGCTTCAATTACCTCATAATATTCTGCCGGGATTATACTATCATCAATTTTATTAATTATTTCATTTCCTGAACCCCGCTTACGCGGCGCCAAAGAAAGGCGAATATGACCAAAGTGCTTCTTTTCACCCAGTTCCTTTTCAAATATTCCTTCCGTTTCTACTTTCTTTTGAATAGTTTCACGATAAACAACCCTGGGTCTGCCAACATTGACATGGCTATTGAATTCGCGACTCAAACGATCAACAATAATTTCCAGATGCAGTTCTCCCATGCCGGAAATTATCGTTTGCGCGGTTTCCTCTTCGTATTTTACCTTCAGCGTTGGATCTTCTTCTATTAACTTATCCAAGGCCATTGTCAGCCTTTCCTGATCCGCTGGTGTTTTGGCTTCAATAGCCTGACTGATTACCGGCTCGTAAAATTCTATCAGTTCCAGCATAATCGGGTGCTCTTCATCACAAAGAGTATCGCCTGTTGTTGTAGTTTTTAACCCTAATACGGCAACTATGTCTCCCGCTGAAGCTGTATCTATTCTTTCCCGTTTATTGGCGTGCATACGTAACAGGCGGGCGACTTTTTCCCGCTTCTTTTTTATTGAATTATAAACCTCATCATTAACACGGATTTTGCCGGAATAAATCCGCAGATAGGTAAGCTTTCGGCCTTCATCAAGCATAATTTTAAAAGCCAGCGCCGACAGCGGTTCCTTGTCGGAACTATGCCTGAATTCTTCTTTTTTGGTAACAGGATTTATCCCTTTAACGGGCGGAATATCTTCCGGAGACGGCAGATAATCAATGACAGCATCAAGAAGGGGTTGAATTCCTTTATTTCGCAGAGCCGCGCCGCAAAGCACCGGAACTATTTTTAGAGAGATTGTCGCTTTTCTCAAAGCTTTCTCTATTTCTGCTACGGTAATTTCTTCACCACCAAGATACTTATCAGCCAGATCATCATCAACCTCGGCGAGTGTTTCTATCATATTTTCCCGCCTTAATTTTGCCATACCGGCATATTCTTCCGGAATCTCCTGCGTTGAATATTCCATGCCCTGTGTTGAATCATCCCAAACCAGCATCTTCTGATTAATCAGGTCAATCGCCCCCCGAAAACTATCTTCACTGCCCGCGGGAATCTGTATGGCTACAGGAATGGAAGTAAAACGCTGACGCATCATGCCGATAGCGTTGAAGAAATCCGCGCCGACCCTATCCATTTTATTAATGAAGGCAATTTTAGGAACACCGTATTTATCCGCCTGGTGCCAGACAGTTTCCGATTGCGGCTGTACGCAACCGACAGCGCAAAAAACAACTACAGCCCCGTCTAAAACACGCAGGGAGCGCTCCACTTCAATGGTAAAATCCACGTGCCCGGGTGTATCAATTATATGAATATCATGATTATTCCATGCGCAAGTCGTCACTGCTGAAGTAATGGTTATGCCTCTTTCCTGCTCCTGCGGCATCCAGTCCATAACAGCTTCGCCGTCATGGACTTCCCCCATCTTGTAAGATTTTCCGGTGTAAAAAAGAATTCTTTCCGTCACCGTTGTTTTTCCGGCATCGATGTGAGCGACTATACCGATATTGCGTGTGCGGGATATTTTTGATTTCGCTGCCATAAGATAATTAACTTTTATTCTCTTTTTCCGGAATAAGAAGTTCCAAATCAGGGCTGAAAGCTTTTCGAGTAGAAATGTGACCTTTAATTGAGGACAATTCTTTACCTTCCACTAATATTTTTACTTTTTTTATACCGGGAACATTTTGCGTTATGGAATTTGTCAGGGAATAAATTGTAGCCATTTCCGCCGTGGAACCACCCTGGTGCAGTTTAGTCAGGTTCTTGCTGAAGTTAACCAAAGCGATTTCAGCATCGACTACTTTTACATCTCTGATACTGACACCGGTGGGAAATGTGTTAACCAACCCCGCTTTTGAACCTTCAAGCAGGGCTTTAACAATTTCTTTGGCTTGTGCCGCAACATCATTTTCCTTAAAAACATAACGCTTTTCGGGCATTAAAAAACGCTCCTGCGGGTCGGAAAAATAAATTTTAGCTATCTGTTTTTCTTTCTTTTTCAGGGCGTCCATGTCCACTGGAGGGAATAAGAGGTTGAACAAAGTAACAAAGAAAAGAACCAGCAGAACAAATATTCCACCAAGAATAAGCGAGAGATAAATAATTCTCGTAGATTTCTTTGTTTTCTTTTCCTTGATATTTTCCGACCGGCGCTGTCTTTTGGTCGTCATAAAAACTGAACTCCTCTTAAAAAAACTGCGCCAATCTAGGGTATTTTCCCTTAGCTGTCAAGAAGAACAAAATTAGTGACACAAGCTGAGAGCGAATGTAATGAAGCTCGAAGCGTAAGTGGAACTATCCCTGAGCCGTAAGGCGAATGGGATAGTATAAAATCGAGGCTCATTGAAGCGTAAGTCGAAATATCCCGCTCCACTTCGTTTCGGGGATATTTCGCTTTGGGATCCCATTCGGGATCCACAGGCTCACGATTCCGCCACCTTCAGGTGGCAGGGACGAACTGTGCTTCGTTTCTAATTAAGGTGTAATGAACAGACATGGCCTAACAGTGAGTGTCAGGACAATTGATAACTTCCTGTAACAAGAGACTTTGACCAAGGTCGTCCTCATGGAATATTACGAGTGGTAATTGTTTTATCCAATACAGACTCACATCGTTCCTTCATGGTTTGCGACTCTTTGTTCTTGACATAAACTTGTGTCACCAATATACAATGGGGAAATAATAAAAATAAGTTTTTTAGCAAGGCCGTTATGAGGTGGCGGTTACATGCTTCATAAAAACCATTACCGGATTCTTTGGTGTCACATCCTTTCCCTCCTTTTGTTTGTGACAGTGGGGGCTTCTACTTTGTGTGCTCAAGTCATGCCTACAAAAGATAGCTCTGCTTTGCAAGAAGAAGAGTGCCAGACGAAACCGGTGATTAGCTGGACCCCCCAAGAAAAATGGGTATGGAATCAAGTTTGCCAAGGCAAAGCGGCTGACTTCAACTTGAGCAAAGCTTACGGCGGTAATCTTGACCCAATGAAGGAGTCAAAGTGGCCGGAGACTCGTATTCTTCGTCCTGTATTCTTAGAGACCATACTTCTGTACAAACCTTATCAAGAAGCTCTGACACGAAATGGAGTCCAGATTATAGGTGCTTGGTTCAAAGAAAGCCTTGACCTTTCATCTTCATCTCTTACTCGTGAATTGAGATTAAGCGTATGTCGATTCGATTCGTACGTGCGCTTTGATAGTATAAGAACCTCCAGTGCGATAGGCTTGCATGGCTGTAAATTTAACAAGGGATTTGGTGCATATAATTTGCAGAGCGAGGACAGCCTGTATTTTATGGGTAACGTGCTTAAAGAGGGGTCTCTCCACTTTGCCAAGATTGAGGGATCGCTGTTTATTGAGGATTCTTCCTTCTCGGACAAACTGCATATGGATGGTATTCGGGTAGGTGAAATCCTATATATGACTGGTAAAAATGAGTTCAAGGAAGTGAATCTGGTGGGAGCCAAGATTGGGCACCAGTTAGGTATAGTTGGGGCATCCTTCTCGGGGAAACTGAACATGAGTGGTATACAGGTGGAGCAAAACCTCTTTATGAATACCAAGTTCGAGGAAGTAGATCTCAGCGGTGCAAAGATTAGCGACCAAATAGCAATGGATACGTCGACTTTTTCTGGAAAATTGGAGATGAGTGACATAATCGTAGGACGAACATTTGTGATGCGTGGCAAGGCCAAGTTTGCGGAAGTAGATATGGCGCGTGCGAAGATTGGTGGCACCTTGTTCATGGACGGATCTTCTTTCTCGGATAAATTAAATATGGATAGCGTACAAGTGGGACAAGACGTTTATATGCGTAAGGCAGAATTTGCAGAGGTAACCATCAGGAGCGCCAAGATTGGTGGCCAATTGGCCATGGACGGGTCCAGATTCAAAAAGCGCCTTAACGTGAACAATGCACAAGTGGAGCAAAACCTCTTTATGAATAATACCAAGTTCGAGGAAGTAGATCTCAGCGGTGCAAAGATTAGCGGCAAAGTAGATATGTCGAGGTCAACTTTTGGAGCCAAATTGGGTATGAGTGCCCTTCAAGTGCAAGAAGACCTTATCATGCATGATCGAGCCATATTTAAAGAAGTCAATTTGAGTGGTTCCAAGGTTGGTGGGCTGTTGTGTATGGATGGATCTTCCTTTTCAGGCAAACTGGATATGAATAATCTGCAGGTAAAACGGCATCTCCAAATGAGGAACGGAGCCACATTTCGCAAAGACATAAATTTAGAATTAGCCGAAATCACTGGCAATCTTGAATTATCTGGCAGCACATTCGCCTCAGTCAGCATGAGGGAGGCCAAAGTTGTCGGCGCACTTCTCCTTGGCCCTCCTGCACCAAGTTGGACCGAAGGAGCAAAATTAACGCTTCAAAATGCGCAAGTTGGGTTTCTCTACTGTTCTCCGGACGCTTGGCCTCGTAACATAGAGTTGGACGGGTTCACCTATGCGGGCTTAGGGGGGCTTCCAGAAAATAGCAAGGGACAAATGAGTACAAGAGACGTAGGATGGTTGGAGGGGTGGTTGAAAAGACAGACGAAATTCACTCCGCAGCCTTACGAAAACCTTGCCAATGTCCTTGAAAAGGAAGGTCATAAGGGAGAAGCAAAAGACGTGCTCTATGCAGGTAAAAACCGTGAACTCGAACAGACGTCGGGCTTTTTTAGTCGGTTCTGGTTGTTTTTGCAGAAAATTGTTATCGGCTTCGGATATCGTATTTATTACAGCTTCTATTGGATCATTGGGTTTATCCTTCTCGGAATGTTTGTGCTCAAGATAAGCAAAGAGGGGCCGGACAACAAAATGCCGTACGGTTTGGCCTATAGCATAGATATGCTGTTACCTATTGTAAGACTTCGCGAAGAACATTACAGAATTGATCTTAAGAGTTGGGCAAGATATTACTTTTACTTTCACAAAATGATGGGTTATGTCCTCGCATCCTTCCTGATCGCTGGCCTATCGGGACTTACAAAATAGATAACTGATTTTCTTTCCGTAATCATCAATTCTGAAAGCTGCTCCATACTGAACAGTAGTAGGTGTAACAATTGTCAAGATACATCTTTATTGGACATAATGAGCCTTGATACTTTTTTGAATAAGGTATCATTCATTATCCCTATACGCTTCCCTGCCAACTACGTTGGCGGGATTGTTCCTCTTGCGCTTCGAGCTTCACTACATTCGCTCTCAGCGAGAGTCACTATCGCTTCGGGGACAAGTTCGACTAACGCTTCGAGCGTCGTTTCACTCGTTTTACCACGGCACTACGTGCCTGGTATAGTTCGCCTTACGCTTTAAACTTCACTTCATTCGTTTTCAGCTTGGCTCACTATCAGCGAGTCTCACTAGTAATTTTCGGCTAAAACCTCGTAATACGATTGCGGGTGTTTACAAGCAGGACATTCTTTTGGCGCTTCCGGTCCTTCATGTACATAACCACAATTGGTGCAGTGCCACTTCACAGTTGCTTTCTTTTTGAAAACTTCATTACCGGCAATATTGGCGATGAGTTTCCGATATCTGCTCTCGTGGAATTTTTCTACCTTGGATATTTGTTCAAAAGATATAGCCACTTCGAGGAACCCCTCTTCCCTGGCAATTTTGGCAAAATTAGCGTAAAGGGTTGTCCATTCCATGTTTTCACCGGCTGCCGCAGCTTCCAGATTACTCTTGGTATCTCCGATAACACCGGCGGGATAAGCGGCTATGATTTCAACATCACCACCCTCAAGGTGTTTAAAATATATTTTGGCATGCTCTTTTTCATTTTCCGCCGTTTCTAAAAAAATATTGGCAATCTGCTCAAAACCTTCTTTTCTTGCGGCGCTGGCAAAGTAGGTATAGCGATTTCTTGCCTGTGACTCGCCGGCAAAAGCCGCCAATAAATTTTTTTCTGTTTTTGTTCCTTTAATTGATTTAGCCATGATTCATCTCCTTTCCTTCTTATTTGCCATATATTATATACTCCGCACAAACTTGTCAATCCCGCGACCTGAAATCGATTCCAAGTCGCGGGAGGTCGCGTTACCCTCTGCTTCGCGGGATAATTCGACTACCGCTTCCAACTTCATAAAACTTATTTTACCACGGCGCTTTGCGCCTGGTATAATTCGACCAGCAAGCTTCAGTACACTTTGCTCCTGAAGCTTGGGTCTCATTATCAGCGAGTCTTATTATTATAGGGAGCCTTAGGCTCCTGCCGGAGGGGACTCCTCTGGTTATTTCAAATCTTTACCAATGGCAAAAGCTTTCCCCAGATACTTTCCGACACCATAATAGGATTGTATTTCCGGGCCATAAAGTATCGGATTGATTTTTAAAATATCCGGCAGTCCATCTTCTCCCAGCATTGCTTCATCAACCTTGACATCAATAATCTCGCCGATGAAATGCGTATGGATACCTATCTCGCTTTGNNCCCGCAGAAGGCACGTTTACCGTAAATGCCTTACGCTCCATGATATTGCCGTGCGTATAAGTAGCTCCTCTTAACGATATAGCCACACACGGCGGTTTGGAACTGCATACTCCTCCCCAAGCTATGGTTGCGGCATTGGGTTTTCCGCTTTTGTCATATGTCCCTATTAACCATACAGGTGTGGGATAAATTAGAGTTTTGGCATCGAAAGACTTTTTCATAAATTTCTCCTGACTCTTTATTGTGAAACTCCAATTCCGAAAGCGAAGCGCATCGGAATTGGTAAGTTGAACAATCCCGCAAAGCGGAGGATACAATAGTCCAAAGCTTGCTTTGGGATTCATACCCGTGATTTAATCGATAATTTTTCTTCCAGTTGTGTAGTTTTATGAAATATCACTACTGTCCCAACGTTTTAGTTAGACGATGATGTAAAGTATATAATACAATGAGAATAAGCAATTAAATCAAATGCTTATTGGTCGGGGCGGCAGGATTTGAACCTGCGACATCCTGCTCCCAAAGCAGGCGCGCTACCAAGCTGCGCTACGCCCCGACTTTTAATTTTTCAATTTTTCCCCGAGGGTTTTTTTGAGCTGAGCAAATGCCTGCCCCCGATGACTTACTTTGTTTTTTATTTCCGCGGGCAATTCCGCGGCAGTCTTTTTCAGCTCCGGCACGAAAAAAATAGGATCGTAACCAAAGCCGTTATTTCCGCGCCGCTCATCAATAATTTGTCCGTTCCATTTACCTTCAAAACAATCGTAACTGCCATCTCTTCTGTACAACACTAGCACACACCTGAAAAAAGCAGTTCTTTTTTCCTGTGGAATATTTTTTAATTTGGCCAAAAGCGCGGCGTTATTTTCATCGTCAGTGGCCTTTTCCCCGGCATAACGAGAAGAATAAATGCCCGGTTCGCCTCCTAATACTTCGACCTGCAATCCGGAATCATCCGCCAAAACAGTTTCGCCGGTAAATTCAGAAATTATCTTTGCTTTCTTTAACGCATTTTCCAGAAAACTTTTTCCATCTTCGACAATTTCCGGCACGTGAGTATAATTACTTAAAGAAACTAATTCAATTTCCATTCCTTCAAGCATTTCTCTAATTTCTCTTACCTTTCCTTCGTTGCCGGAAGCGAAAACAATCTTCATGTTCTCAGGTCACCCACAACTTCTTTTTGCCGGTCAATAATCTTTTGAATTCCGCTTACGGCCAGTTGAGTCATTTGATCCAGTTGTTCTTTATTAAAAGGAACTCGCTCCGCCGTGCCCTGCACTTCAATAAAGAG
>PLMV01000058.1 GCA_003141615.1 Syntrophaceae bacterium | reverse complement strand
GTACAAGGTACAAGGTACAAGGTGCAAGGTGCAAGGTGCAAGGACAAGGATAAAGGAGAAAAGAAAATTCCATTAAAAAAGTGTTCGCATTTTTCTGCCTAATATATTAATAAGATTGTTAAAATATTCTTAAAGGTAAATATGAGCGAAAATTCTCTTGCTGAAAAAATCAAGGAACATCTTAACACTAGAAATATTGTTTTTCTTCTTTTTGCGGCTGTGGCATTGATCATGGCTTATACGCCGATCAAAGCGCTTTATTCCTCAAATAAAAGTGAATATTATTCTCATATCGCACTTATTCCTCTGGTGAGCATTTATCTGATTTACATTAAACGCAAAGAAATTTTTGCAAAAGTAAATTATTTATTTGTCTTGGGAATTCCCGTTTTGCTTCTGGGCATTGCTCTGTTTCTGGGCGGAATTCTATGGGGCGCGCCGCTGGATAAAAACAATTACGCGTCTCTTATCGCCTTTTCTATTTTCATTTTTATAAACGGAGCTTTTATTCTTCTTTACGGTATGCAGGCTTATCGAACCGCTTTGTTCCCTCTTCTCTTTTTGATTTTTACCGTTCCGATCCCCACGGCTCTCATGGACAATATCATCTATTTTTTACAGGCCGGGTCCACGGAGTTTGTAAATCTGTTATTTCTGGCCTCGGGAGTGCCATTTGTGAGAGATGGCTTTGTCTTTCACTTACCCAATGTAAGTGTCGAAGTGGCTAAACAATGCAGTGGTATCCGGTCAGGGATGGCTATTTTTATTGTCGCTATTCTGGCCGGTTATATGTTTCTGAAATCCTACTGGAAAATAATTTTTCTTGTTATCTGCGCAGTGTTGATTGCTATGTTTAAAAATGGCATCCGGATTTTAACGCTCTCCTTGTTGGGAAATTATGTTGATCCGCGAATTCTTTCCAGTTCTCTGCATAGAGAAGGCGGCACGCCTTTTTTCATTCTGGCGCTGCTGCTGTTGGCCCCGATATTGTTTTTTTTAAGAAGATCGGAAAAGAAGTAATCTGATTTACTGATAGCGGATGGCCGGTTTTCGATTTACAGTTAACAATTAAAAGTTCATAGTTAAACAGAAAAAATAGAAGTTACGGATGAATCATGGCTTTTAATGTTGGGCTTTCATTTGTGGCGGCGGGCGTTACTATTGCAGTGATTGCCATCGGCATTTGCCGCGGGCCGCGTTCTTTTGTTCAGGGTATATTTGCCTTCGGCATGCTGCTTTTGTCTCTGGAGGCTGCNNTATTTTGAACAAATATCTAAATGGAAGTGGGTTTTGCTGCTGGCAGTTGCCGCGCCGCTTTCCCTGATTACTCTTTTTAATAACGATTTCATTTCTTTAGTTCTGTCGCCGCAAAATTCGTCAACTATGTTTATCCGGATAGGATTGTCCGGCTATCTGTGGCACATCATCTCAATTATAATATCCATAGCCATTCTCATGAATCTGGAAAGAACTTTCCGTCATTCTACCGGCCACATTCGCTGGCAAACAAAATTCATGTTTCTGGGTATAGGCAGTATTTTTGGAATACGGATTTTTACGGACAGTCAGGTTGTCCTCTTTAACGGTGTGGACACAGGTCTTTATGTAGTTGATCTGGGCGCTCTTCTGATAGCCAACATTTTTATTTTCCGGTCGCTATTTCGCGGCAGGCCGCTGAATGCCAGCATTCAGCTTTCACACCAGTTTCTCTATACCTCCTTCACTATCCTGATTGTTGGCGCATATTTTATATCACTGGGAATAATGGCCTGGATTTCACTGCATTTCGAATGGCTCAAAAATATCAACCTGGTTATCTTTCTGATTTTTGTTATAACTATTATTTTGGCTACTTTTCTGCTTTCCGACCGACTGCGAACAAAACGAAAACGTTTCATCAGTCGGCATTTAAAGCGTCCGCAATACGATTATCAAAAAATATGGGAAGACTTCACCCAAAGAACTGCCTCTGTCACAAAGACTGACGAGCTATGCAGTATTATCGTCAAGATGGTGTCGGATACATTGGCGATTCTTTCCGTCAGCATCTGGCTTGTTGACGAAAAGCAGGAGCAATTATCTTTTGGCGGGTCAACGGTGTTTACCGCAGATCAGATCGAAGAAATGCACTTTTTCAAAGAAGGCGGAACAAAGATGATCCGCGCCATGACCAATCAAAACATGCCGCTCGATTTGAAAGGGCGCGAAGATGACTGGGTTTCTGATCTGGCCCATATCTATAAATTGGAAACCAAGGAATCACGCATCCGCTACTGCGTTCCTCTTAATTCTGCCGGACAGCTAATTGGAATAATGACTTTAAGCGAAAAAGTATTTTATGAATCGCTTACCTTTGAAGAATCGGACCTGATTAAAACTATTTCCGATCAGGCCGCGGCAGCTTTATTGGGCCTGAGACTTTCCGAACGTCTGCGCCAGACCAAGGAACTGGAGGCTTTTCAGACCATGTCTGCTTTTTTTATGCATGATTTGAAAAATCTGGCATCAAAACTGTCTCTGGTGACGCAAAATCTGCCTCTGCATATGGATAACCCGGAATTCCGCACAGATGCGCTGAAAACTATTTCTCAGAGTGTATCCAAAATTAACAAGATGAGCAGCCGCCTTTCCCTCTTAAGCCAGAAAATTGATCTTTCCTTTCGCGAAACAAATATAAATGACCTGATAACCGCAGCTGTTTACGATTTGAAAGAATATGTAAAGGCGCCGGTATCTCAGAATTTCGATCAGAACATACCTCTGCTTCCCATAGATCAGGAACAAATGCACAAAGTACTTGAGAATCTTCTCATGAATGCATACGATGCTACGGGAAATGTTGGACAAATTTCTGTTGCTACAAGTTTTCAAGATAACTGGGTGGAAATTTCCGTAAGCGATACCGGCTGCGGAATTTCTAAAGAGTTTATGGAGAAAAATCTTTTCCGTCCCTTTCAGACAACAAAAAAGCAGGGGATGGGTATTGGCCTTTATCATTGTAAAACTATTGTAGATGCGCATGGCGGTAAAATAAATATTGAGAGTGAAGAAGGTAAAGGAACGACATTCAGTATTTTGCTGCCGGTAAATAAATTATAGTGGCGCGTGACAGGTAAACAGTTAGTAGTAACAAGAACGAGAGATGGATAAATGGGAAAGCCGCACCATAAACTGAATGTCTGGAAAAAGGCGATTGAGTTTGTCAAGAAAATTTATAAAATTACAGGCGAATTCCCTATTTTTTAGGAGGCATTGCGCAAGGAAGTTTATCCGAGTTAGAAACACAACTTATCATATCTCGTGAACTTCAATCCCGCGACTTGGAATCCCCCGGCTCCAGCCGGGGGAGGAATGCGCCGTAACTCGCGGGAGGTCGCGTTATTATAGGGAGCCTCCGGCTCCTGCCGGAGGGGGCTCCACTTATTGACGGATCAATGTGCTGACGAATTAATAAATGAACTGGATTCTATCTCCAAGATGATTATCGGACTAAAGCGTGTTATTAATAAGTAGTAAATAGTTATCATTATATCTTTACCTGTTACTATTCACTCGTTACTATTTACAGAGGTATTGCTTGCAAAAACAAAAACTATTAATCGTTGATGATGATGAAGATCTGCGCACTCAGATGAAATGGGCGTTAACGGCGGACTATAATGTTTATCTGGCTGAAGACCGGCAAAGCGCCATCGCCATTATAAACAAAGAGCAGCCGGCAGTAGTCACCCTGGATCTGGGACTGCCGCCAAATCCAGCCGGTGTTGAAGAAGGTTTCGCTATCCTCGACCATATCCTTGATAACTATAGCCACACAAAAGTGATTATCATAACCGGACGCGGTGAAAAAGAACATGCACTGCGCGCTGTCGAAAAAGGCGCATACGACTTCTTTTACAAACCAATTCAATTAGACGAGCTGAAAGTTGTGCTGCGGCGGGCATTCCATGTTTCTCAATTGGAACAGGAGCAACGTGAGATGCGGCATCGTTTGAGCGGCGACACTTTTGAAGGCATGATCGGAACTTCCCCCCCCATGCAGGATGTCTTTTCCACCATTCGCAAAGTGGCAACAACCGACGCCCCCGTTTTAATAACAGGCGAAAGCGGTACCGGCAAAGAACTGGTTGCCCGTGCCATTCACCGGCTGAGTATCCGCGAGTCCAAGCCTTTTATTCCTATCAATTGCAGCGCCATTCCTGAAAATCTTATTGAAAGTGAACTTTTTGGACATGAGAAAGGAACATTCACTGGCGCGCATGCTCAGCGCAAAGGAAGATTTGAAATGGCTGAAGGAGGAACTCTTTTTCTTGATGAAGTTGGTGATCTTCCGCTGACACTTCAAGTAAAACTTCTTCGTTTTCTTCAAGAAAAAACTATAGAACGTGTAGGGGGAAGAGAACAAATAGAGGTGGACACTCGAGTTTTGGCGGCTACCAATCGTGATCTTGAAGAAGCAATGAAAAATTCAACTTTCCGGGAGGATTTATATTATCGTCTAAACGTTGTAAAGATTTCTCTTCCGGCATTGCGGGAAAGAAACGCAGATGTCGTCCTCCTGGCTAAAACTTTTCTGGATCGATATACAGGTGAAATCAGAAAAAAAATTAAAGGATTCAGCAGCCAGGCTATTGAATCCATTGAGCGCTACCCCTGGCCCGGAAATGTCCGGGAATTGGAGAACCGGATAAAACGAGCTGTGATTATGTCTGAAGGTAAAAAAATTACACTGGAAGACTTGGAAATGAAGTCAATTGCAGGCAGTAAAGAGTGTATTGTGCTCAAAGATGCTCGCGAAATATTGGAGAAGGAGCTCATTTTAAAAGCCATGGCGCGCAATGAAAATAATCTAACTAAAGCAGCATCGGATCTTGGAGTCAGCCGTCCCACTTTATATGATTTAATGGAAAAATTAGGTATCCCAAAATAAACTCTTGTCATGTATCCGCTATAAAAAATTTGATACTGACGCGAAGTAAAGCTTTCACGTTCCTGTGCTTTCTCGCTTGAATTTTCAGGGATAATTCATGATCTTTTTGACTCTTGCAATTGTACAAAGATATTTATCGCTTTCGATAAGGTATCTGAAGTACGGATTACCACTTGATTCACATTAACATCTCATGGAATGTGAATCAAACTGTTAGCTATTCCTCCCCTCCCGAAATAGTTTCAGGCAGGTATCTACGACAGCATTGTCATAAAGAATTCCTTTATTTTTTTCGATTTCTTCAAGGGCGACCTCAAGACCCAAGGCCGGACGATAGGGACGCCGGGAAGACATGGATTCCAAGACATCGGAAACGGCCAGAATACGGGACTCCATGAGAATTTCATCCCCTGTCAGATTTCTTGGATAGCCTGAGCCATTCATCCGTTCATGATGTTGGTAGACTATCTCCGCCAGCGGCCATGGCGATCCCACATTCTTCAGCATCTCGTATCCCCTCAGGGAGTGTTCCTTAATCAGGGAAATTTCGATGTTTGACAGTTTGGAAGCCTTGGATAATATCTCAGCGGGTACGCATAAATTTCCGATTTCATAGATACCACCTGCCATTTTGATTCCATCCTTTTTATCCTGATCTAATCCCATATCAGTGGCAATGGCACATGCCATATTAGTAGACCGGAGTTGGTGACCGTACGTATAGGGATCTCTGGTCTCCACGGCTGATACCATTACCTGCATGCTCGCGTCAATGACATGCTTGAGTTTGTCAATGGTCTGTTGAAGTTTCTCCTCCGCCAGTTTGTATTCGGTGATGTTCTGACGCAGCGCATCGAGCTCAGCCTCCCTTTGGAATTCCGCCTGTTTTTTCTTGCTTCTAACTTCTGCATCTTTTAATTCTCTGGCTATGGCCGGGCAAAGACGAGATAAGTTACCCTTCATGATATAATCCTGGGCACCTAAACGCATACACTCTATGACTGTTTCTTCGCCGATAGTTCCGGATACAATGATGATAGGGATGTCAATATTTGCTTTTTTTAATACGGTAATGGCTGAGGGAGCATTGAATTTCGGCATTTCATAATCACAAAGAATAATGTCCAATTGCTTTTCTTCGATATTTTTTTTCATCGCATCGGCGGTTTCCACCCGTTCATACACCGGATTGTATCCACCTTTCTTAAGCTCACGGATTATAAGCTGAATATCATCTTCCGAATCATCAACCATTAATACCCGGAGTGACTGATCCTTCATATTCATATCTCAATTCTCTTTTCCTTAGTATTTTTTTATCCTTATAAAATTCAATGCAAATATAATACCAGTTCGTTAAGTGCTTTCTTTTAAAGAATAATAATATCTTATTAAATTTTAAATGATAATATTTGTAAATTATTCCGACACTCAAGAAGGGATATGGATGGTGCTATCAGTTAATTATATAAAACAATTTAACGACATAGATTAAGATATTTATAAATGTAAAGAATTCCGGCGATTTCACGATTTTTTACAAAATATGAACTTGAAGATAGCGCTCAAGGCAATTTCTTATCAGAAATTTGCACTGATGACCTGCTCATTCTTCCTCAGAATTAGCGGATGATGGCTGATCGCGTACCGGACGCGAAATTAATCGAATACAAGTGATCCAGTCAAGGTTTCTGAAGTCAGGCGCGCGATGCCTTGATAAAAGATCTGTTGGGTTCTCTAACACTCAAAAACTTGAGCAAAAAAGATATCTTAATCACACAGGAAATGGAATTGCGACCTTTGCAAATTGATCAGCATGACAATATTCTTTTGACAGACGAATTTTAAAAAGGTATTGATGCAAATCAATTTGTTTCACTAATTTTCAGTAATGCGAAAGCTGAATCAAAAAACAATCACAAGGAGCTGGATATGTTTAAAAAAATTATTTTATCCGCTGTAGGAATTGCCATTCTCTTAATAATTATTTCAATAATTATTTTAATCGCGTTAAAGTCTCCGGTGGATCCTGTCGCGTATAGTGCCCCTGAAAAACCGGAAATGACAGGAGTGCTGGAACCCAATGATCTTCTGCAAAAAGCGGAGCTTCTGGCCAAGGGTAAAGTCAACAGTCCCGAAGAAATCGCGGTGGATGAAAAAGGCCGCCTCTATTTCGGAACCCCGGCCGGAACAATATCACGGCTTCTATTCAACGGCGTCATCGAAACGTTCACCACAACCGGGGGACGTCCTCTAGGCATGAAGTTTGACCAAAAAGGTAACCTAATCGTGGCTGACGCCAATAAGGGCCTTCTCTCGGTTGACCCCCAGGGCTCGATCATGATTCTGGCGACATCGGCTGATGGCGTACCGTTCAAGTGCACCGACGCGCTCGATGTCGCAAAGAACGGAACGATTTATTTTACAGACGCTTCCGACAAATTCTCATTAAAAGATTATCTGTTTGATATGCTTGAAGCACGCCCGCACGGCAGATTCATGCGCTACGATCCCGCCACCGGCACGGTGACGGTGTTGCTGCGCGGACTTAATTTCGCCAACGGCGTGGCTCTGTCCAGGGATGAGGATTTTGTGCTGGTGAACGAAACCTACAAATACAGCATACACAGATACTGGCTTGCCGGACCGAAAGCCGGAACGAGCGACATGTTTATCGAAAACCTTCCCGGTTTCCCGGACAACATCTCGTCCAATGGAAAGGGTAAATTCTGGCTTGCTCTTTTCACAGTCAGAAACGATGTGCTCGATGTGTTGCACCAATATCCGCGGATTAAATCATTACTGAGCAAGTTGCCGGTATCGCTGTGGTCCAAATCCAAGAAGCATGGATTCGTGGTAGCCCTAGATGAGCAGGGAAATATAACCGGAACTCTTCAGGACCCGACCGGGAAATACCTGTATGATGTAACATCCGCACAGGAGTATGCGGGATATCTTTATCTGGGCAGTCTTCACGCGGATCGCATAGGCAAGTTAAAAGTCGTGGAGTAACTCTGTAATGCATATGAAAAGCATCGAACATCATCATACAATAGGAGGTACCGGATTGCATCCGCCTTTTTTAAGCCCACGGATTAAAAGCAACGCATCATCTTCCGAATCATCAACCATTAATAACCGGAGTGATTGATCCTTCATAGGATTGCTCCCTGTGTGTTGAAATTATTTTAGGGATTGGAACGTTACTTAATGACTATGACCGCTTGATGGTTCTTAATCATAGTCATATAAATCCATCCATATTTTTTAAGAACTTCCTTTTTCATGGTCGAATATATAATAAATAAGTTTTTTTATGTCAAGGAAATCTCAACCACAAAATGTGGGGTTTAGTGCCGATGTTTGTCGGGCGTGAGTTGTATTTATTAACTTGAAGTGCGCAGTAAAAAAGGCAGGACCGTTTCTGACCCTGCCTTTTTGCAATTAAACCTTTTATGGTCTTGGTTATTTCTTAAACTTTCTCCTGGCCCCTGCCAATCCAATCAACCCAAGTCCAAGGAGGAGCATTGTGGCTGGCTCAGGAACTTGGCCTACGGCAATGTTATCAGCCTCGAATGCGTAGTTGGTACTTGTCATAGTAAAACTATTGAAACTGGGCAGATCAAGGAAATTGACATAAAAATTTGTATCAAAAGATGTTTGATCGCCGTTTGCGGGATACGGGTCAGCTATAGATGAGCCGGTAAAGGAGGCGACTGAGTCCGCACCATTATAAAAGGAAAGTGTGTTATATGTATCAATAGAACCCCACCAAATTCCAAAGTAATTGTAATTCGCACCAAGTGTTGCTGTGTAACTTCCACTTCCATCGGTTTTCGGAACAGTCACATAATTTGTAGCATCTGGAGCAAATACACCAAACGGAGCGGCGTACAGACCTGTGGTGCCACTTACCACAGCTCCGTTTCCTGACCAAGTCCAAAGAAGCGCACCGTCAAAAGTCTCTATTGTCACACCGCTGTAAGGGGATGTTAATTCATTACCATCGGAACCACTGGGAAGATAATCCCAGTTAATAATGAGACAAGCAAAGACTTGCCCTGCAGTTGTACTGGTTGCGCGACCGGAGAACGTAGGGTTGTCAAGCGGAACTTCACTGCAGTTTAGGGTCTGCTGTGAAAAGGGGGAGCAGCTTTCTATCCTTAAGGATGGAGATCACTTTCAGAACCTCGTCCTCGCTGTCGAATTTTCCGACGACAACTCTATACCATGTCTGCTTAGGGGTCGCTTTTCTGGCTACAATCTCGATTTCTTTTCCTCTCAATGACGGTTCGCTTCTGTAAAGCTTGGCGAATTTAGGACTCCAGAACGTTCCGACATTAATTTTATACGTTCGATCGGATGATTGGACGATCAGGCTTCCTTCCGTAATTTTCGGCATCCTGATTTTTTGGTTTACCGAAATGAGATGGGCATTGGTAATCTCGGGGTTGGAATCTAAGATGAGGTCAGCGATGGTTATATTCGACCTTCCGTAATATTGTTCCGCTAAGCTCTTAATGCTCTGCCCTTTCTCAACTATAATGGATTCCATTGATCGTGTTTCATTACTTATGCGCATCGAAGATGCGGATGGCGGCACATCGGGTTGGGGGGATTCAACAGGCGGATAACGCACGCCGACTTTTGAAGTCTTGGTGGTTGTTGTTTGAGGAGCGGTAACAAGAGGTCGCTCGGTGTGGAAAAGAGAAGTCCACATGGATTCGATACTACGTAGATTTGAAGGCCCGTATCGAAGGAATCCAAACATCAGAGAAACTATTCCTCCCAGACCAAGCAGGAACAGGAGAATAACGGCGATCTGCCTTGGAGAAAGAATTCTTTCACGATAGGTTGCATGCGTTCTTTTGACAAACCTGAAGATTCTCATGGGCCTGAATTTCCAGCGTGACGGGCCTTCCAGATTCTTTATGACTTCACGAATGATCTTTTCATCTATTTTTTTCTTGGATTCGTTGAAGCCGTTTAGCAAGGCGTTGTCGCACACGATGTTGATAATGCGCGGAATTCCCTTCGTATGCTTGATGATCACAGAGATCGCCTTGGGGGTGAATGTCTTAGAAGTGCTGCTTCCAACGAGTTTAAGGCGATGCTCAATATAGTCTCGCGACTCTTCGGCGGTCATGGTCGTAATTTCGCGTCTGATCCTTATCCGTTGGTTGAGGATTTTCAGACTCGGTGAATTGAGGATATTTTCAAATTCCGGTTGTCCCACGAAAACAATCTGAAGCCGCCATGATGCCAGGGACCCCAGATCGGATAATTTCCCCAGTTCTTGTAGTGTTTCTATTGCAAGATGCTGTGCCTCATCGATGATCACCGCCACCATCTCATCGTTGCCGAGATGCAACAGATATTCAACAAGCTGATGTAGAAGGGTTTTTTTGTCCTTCCCTGTAACCTCAAGGTATAGCTCCCTGAGGATGCTTCCCAGAAATTCTTCAAAGGTGATTAATGTATGAAAAATAAAGGCTGTTTTTACTTTATCATCGAGGCTCGTCAAGAGAGAGTAAATAAGGGTTGTTTTGCCTGTTCCCACTTCCCCTGTGATGCTAATGAAGCCCTGTCGACTTTCTATGCCCTTCATCATCGCATCCATGGCTTTCCGGTGGCTCGATGTCAAATAGAGAAATTTGGGATTCGGCGTAATTTCAAAAGGCTTTTCCGAAAATCCGTAAAATTCATTATACATTTTTCGCCTCGTAAACTTCATGTTGTGGTTTCAATGAGTTTGCACCTGACTGCAGGATCCGGTTGACCTGCCGTGAATATTTGTACCACATGTTAAGTTAGAGTTC
>PLMV01000203.1 GCA_003141615.1 Syntrophaceae bacterium | reverse complement strand
TGCGCTTTAGGAACTTTTGCCGCCCAAACACTCTTGCATACGGATATACCGATATCCGCGTTACGCGGCCGTTTTCATTCCTATGAAGGAATAAAATTAATGCCGACATATCATCCGGCATATCTTTTACGAAACCCTTCGGCTAAGAAGCCGGTATGGGAAGATGTCCAGATGATTATGAAGGAAACTCAGCCCTAATTATTCAAACCAATAAGCAAAAGAGGTTAAACAATGTTCAAGAAAATTATTTTCACATTGATTGCGGTTTTAATAATCATGAATTTTGGAGCTTGGGCCGAAGAGAAGAAACCGGTATTTAATGTTATTACAATTGACGGCGTTATTACATCGCCGACAGCAAAGTACGTTGCCAATAGTATAAAAGATGCGCAACAAACAGAAGCTGAAGGACTGATAATCTTACTTGATACTCCGGGCGGAATGGATACAGCCATGCGTGACATAGCCAAAAGCATTCTCAACGCGCCCCTGCCGGTAATTGTTTTCGTTTCACCTCCCGGAGCTCGCGCCGCATCCGCGGGGGTCATTATAACGGAAGCTGCTCATATAGCCGCAATGGCTCCCGGTACAAATATCGGCGCCGCTCATCCCGTAGCGATCGGTTTCGGTGGAGACGGTATGGATAAAACCATGTCCAAAAAAGTGGAAAACGACGCTGCCGCTTACGCCCGCAGCATTGCCAAAGCAAGGGGCCGCTCTGAAGAATGGGCGGAAAAAGCTGTGCGTAAAAGTGAATCAATAACTGCCGAAGAAGCGCTTAAGCTAAACGTTATTGATTTTGTAGCTCCCGATATCGACAAACTTTTAGTTGCCATCGATCAAAAAGAAGTAAATCTGGCCAAGGGCAAAAAGAAAATATCAACAAAAAATGCAATAATTAATAATAAGAAGATGGGGACGCGTCAGGGTGTGCTTTCGGCTATTTCCGATCCCAATATTTCTTATATCCTTTTGTTAATAGGACTGGCGGGCCTGTATTTTGAACTTTCCACGCCGGGAGCAATTTTGCCCGGAGTAATCGGTGGAATATCGCTTTTGCTGGCGTTTTTCGGCCTGTCCACATTGCCGGTAAATTATACGGGAATTTTACTGATAATTTTTGGTGTAATTTTATTCATTGCGGAGATAAAAGTTATGAGTCATGGTATTCTTACTGTCGGGGGAGTGATTTCATTAATTATGGGATCATTGTTATTATTCGATACACCGGAGCCTGCCTTGCGCATTTCTTTGCAGGTTTTAATCCCGGCCATTCTGGTGGCTTCCGGTTTTTTTATTGTGGTTATCTGGTTGGCGATTAAAGCACAAATGCGGAAACACTTCACCGGGGTGGAAGCAATGGTCGGAACTGAAGCTGAAGTGGTGACCGACATTGACAATGAAGGGAAAGTATTTTTAAAAGGAGAATACTGGAGGGCAACAAGTGAAAAACCGGTAAAAAAAGGAGCAAAAGTAAAAGTTATTAAGGTCGAAGGTCTGAGCTTGATCGTGGAAGAAATAAAGAAATAATAATCTTAGAAATAAATTAAAGGAGGGAACTTAAAATGGTTGGTAATTTTTCTTTACCGTTGATAGTTGTTATCGTGCTGGTATTTATGTTTTTGGCATCCGCAATTCGAATATTGAATGAATACGAAAGGGCTGTTGTTTTCCGTTTAGGCCGTATCAGGGACGTCAAAGGCCCGGGATTGATCATCATAATTCCCGGCATTGACAAGGTGGTAAAAGTAGATATGCGGACAATCACTATGGACGTTCCCCCGCAGGATGTTATTACCAAAGACAACGTTTCCATCAAGGTAAATGCAGTAGTATATTTCCGGGTTGTTGATGCCAATGCGGCGGTGATAGATGTCGAAAATTATCTCTATGCCACATCTCAGCTTGCCCAAACCACTCTCCGCAGTGTTTGCGGGCAGGTGGAATTAGATGAAATTCTTTCGGCGCGGGAAAAAATCAACATACATCTGCAGGAAATACTGGATCGCAGTACTGACCCCTGGGGCATTAAAGTATCGCTGGTGGAAGTAAAACAAATTGATTTGCCGGAAGAAATGAAACGGGCAATAGCTAAACAAGCGGAAGCGGAAAGAGAACGAAGAGCTAAGGTCATCAATGCTGAAGGCGAATTCCAGGCCGCGCAGAAATTAATTGAAGCGGCCGCTTTAATGGAAACACAGCCAATGTCTCTGCAATTACGTTATTTGCAGACATTGAATCAGATTTCTGCGGAACACAATTCCACAATATTATTTCCAATACCCATTGATCTGTTTAAACCATTTTTGAAATTGGCGGAAAAATTATAAATCAAAGCGGCAGAAGTTAATCTTCTGCCGCTAAAATCTTTATGAGGAGGAGATATTTATGGTTGGTTCAAAACTTCACAGGCTGACAGGAGGATTGATTTTAATTACTTTGGGAGTATTGATCTATTTGTCTAAGGCAGGTATTTATTCATTTGGAAAGACCTGGCCAATATTGATAATTGTTATTGGAATATCCACAATTATTCAGAGAGTAAAAGATTTTGGCGGCTGGTTTATCACTGTTGCGGGAGTAGTATTCCTCATTAATGAATTTTATGGTTTTGAACTTTCCAAATACTCCCAATATCTATTGCCTGCGGTACTGGTTTTGCTGGGAATCTTTGTTATATTACGACGGAAAAAACATAATTGATTAAAAAGAATCCAGTAAATCAATTATCATTTTAATATGGCACAGCTATATATTGAAGATTAAAAGAAACGGGATTTCTTAAATATGACTATTGCTAAAAAGATCAAATCATCCATTTCTCAATCATCGATGATCCGTAAGATGTTTGAAGAAGGAATTCTTCTCAAAAAGAAATATGGCGTGGACAAGGTTTATGACTTCAGTCTGGGTAATCCCAACGTGGAGCAGCCTGATGAATTTAAAAGAGAGCTTATTAATCTCGCGGCAGAGATTATTCCTCTGAAGCACGGCTATATGCCCCAAGCCGGATATATCGAAACAAGACAGGTTATTGCCGACAAAATCAGCAGGACCACCGGATTAAAAATGTCAGCCGATCATCTTGTAATGTCCTGCGGCGCAGGTGGCGCACTGAACGTCATTTTTAAGGCACTCCTTGATCCCGGTGATGAAGTGATTGTTCTTAAACCTTTCTTTGTGGAGTATCCTTTTTACATTGAAAATTATGGCGGTGTCGTAAAATTTGCCAAGACCAAAGCTGATTTTGCTTTGGATATCGTTGCTATTTCCAAGGCAATAAATAGAAAGACAAAAGCAATTATTATTAATTCGCCCAATAATCCGACGGGTAAGGTTTACAGCAAAAAAAATATCGCTGATTTAGCCAGGCTATTGAAAGAAAAGGGCAGGGCATACAACAAGGCAATATATCTCATATCTGATGAACCGTACGCGGAAATAGTCTTTGATGGTGTCACCGTGCCCAGTGTATTGAAAGCTTACCCCAATAGCATTGTTGCCTATTCTTATTCCAAGACGCTGTCTTTGCCGGGAGAACGGATCGGCTACATTGCCGTCAATCCTAAGATTCATGAATGTGGCGATTTAATCAGCGCGCTGATTTTATGCACGCGTATAATGGGTTTTGTGAATGCGCCGGCCCTGATGCAGCGGATAGTTGCCAAGCTTCAGGATATCGCTGTTGATGTAAAAGTTTATCAGAAAAAACGTGATCTGCTCTGTGCGGGATTGGCTAAAGCAGGATACAAATTTGAAAAACCGCAAGGCGCTTTTTATTTATTTGTCCAAAGCCCGATTCCCGATGATGTAGAATTTGTCAAAATGCTCTTGCAAAAAAATATTCTTGTTGCGCCCGGCAGCGGCTTCGGCGGCCCCGGCTACTTCCGTATCGCTTACTGCGTTGACGACGCGACAATTGTGAATTCCATGCAGGGTTTTGCGGAAGCTATCAAAGAATGCAAATCAATGACACTCGCTTAAAACGAGCGAAGTGAAGTTTGAAGCGTAAGTGGAATTGATCCCAGGAGAGTAGCGACGTGGGATATAAGGCTTAAACTTCATAAACGCGTTACAATGGTATCCCGCAAAGTAGAGGGCAGTATGCCAATGGTACAAGGATACATATAAACACCGTTCGCTTTGACAGACAATGTCAGAGGAGGCAGACATGTCAGACGATTCTCATCTCGACCAGAAATATTTCATTGACGATAAGATCTGGAATTGCCCGTTTTGCAACCGTAGGCACGTAGCCTACACTATTCAGGGGGTAAACTTTTTCGATTGGTCCACAACAAAAACATGTTACATTTGGCGCGTCAAGTGCGATAGCTGCGGCAAAAAATCGATGCACCTTACCTATGAAGATGTTCAAAGTCCTCTTGCTTCCCAAACCCGTTTTTCTTCCAAAATAGACTTGGATGCAGCCTTCTTCTACTCGGTACCAACTTCTTTCTTTACTATAGACACTAGAGTACCAAAGATTATCCGTGAACTCATCACTGAAGCTGAAGGTTGCGTTAAGATGAACTACCTTACTGGCGCATCAGCCTGCTGCCGAAAAGCCATATATGAGCTGACAGTTTTTGAGAAGGCAGAAGGTGCTGACTACGAAAGTCGGATCAAATTTCTGAAAAAGAAGTTTACAGCAGTTGACTCCGATCTCTTTGACATCCTATGCCACATCAAAGATATGACCAGCGACAAAGTACATGAGCAATCGTGGGATAAATGGGACTCCAAACACCTAAAACTATTCCTTGAGACACTCAAAGCGATTCTCCATGAAATCTATGTTGTTCCCGAAGAGAAGAAAAGTCGCTCATCAAAAGTACAGGGTTTATTTCAGGAAATTAAGGGAAAACAAAAGGCGACAAATCAAGCCGTAGACAAGAGTGAAATTAAGTGAATGCTCTACCTGATCCCGACTTGGTAATAAAAAATGAAACTATTGACGAACCAGACATTTCATAGGCAATTTAAAAACATTTAATCAATACTTGATACTGAAATCACGAAATTCGCCGGTATAAGGTTCTTCCTCGGTTAAAACATCTTCGACTCTCGCGGCGGGCGGGCCTATATGGCACCATTTAAGCATTTCATCCACGTTTTCATCTTCACCTTCAAACACAGCTTCCACGCGGCCGTCGGCTATATTGCGCACCCAGCCGGTAAGGTTAAAGCCCTTAGCGGCTCTTTGTGCCTCCGCGCGGAAAAATACTCCCTGCACTCTACCGCTTATATAAGCATGCACTCTTTTCATTTATTCTTACTTTCAATAATTATTTTAAGAAATATCTATGCCAGTCTTTAAAGATTGTTCTAATTGTTCTTTTAGTTTCTTTTCTTTTTTTTGAGCCACTTCAATTTCTTTTTTTAGAATATTGTAAGAAGTTATTATTTCTGAGTATTTGCTTTTTTTAACAACTTCATGTATTCGCTCAAGTATTTCATAATCTGTCTTGTTAAAAAGTAAAGACAAGTCTCCGTCAAGAAGTCCTGTTTTATGTTTGCATAGCTTCCCATAAATTCCGGCCGGGCAGTTACAATGAACTTTGAATTTATTGTCTGAAAATTCAAAGTGAACATCATAAGGCTCACCAGAACTGCTAATAACCTTTATAATTGTTTCAGGTTTCATTTGTAATCCTTCTCTTGCTCTTTGGACAGCAACATTACAAATTCATCTTCATTTAAAACATTAATTCCCAATTTTATTGCTTCGTTTAATTTAGACCCTGGTTCTAATCCAGCAACTACGAAATCCGTTTTATTTGAAACACTACTTGATACCTTACCACCCAATTCCTCAATTTTATTTTTAGCATCATCTCTCTTATAATTAGTTAATGCGCCAGTCAGAACAAATGTCTTACCAGTAAAAGGTAAGTGGGAAATCGTTTGTGCTTCTATTTCATAATCAAAACGTACGCCACAATTTCTAAGTTGTTGTATGACTTGTACGGTTTCTGTTTCTTTAAAAAATATAACAATATCTTTTGCTAATGTTTCATTAATACTATTAATCTTTAATAATTCAGATTCATCTGCTTCCATTAAATTTTCTAAATTCCCAAATTTATCTGCTAATGATTTAGTCTTTTCGGGTCCTAAACCGTTTATCCCTTTCCAAATAAATCTAAGGTTATCATTATCATTAAAAAATTTGATAATCCTTCTTGCCAATGTGTCATCAATGCCTTTAATACTCAATAAAGTACTCTCATTGGTTCTAATTAAATTCTCAAATTTAAGTAATTTTGCTTTCTCTGGTTCTATGCCTATTATCTTTTTCCAGTCACCTTCATTTTTTTTACATAGCCAACTTAAAAAACTTGCTAATGAGGTATATATAGTGGATTCTTTTTTGATAGGTTCATCCCAAAAAACTCCGAGTGTTCTTAATTGAGAGATCACTTCTTTGTTGTGAGTTTCTCTCATAAAAAGATAAATGGATTTAGCCACCTCAGGTCCTATATCAGAGATATATTGAATTGTTTTTGTATGTGCCTGCATCAGCCTATCAACATTTCTAAAAAATTTTTCAAGAGATTTTGCTGTTGATTCACCTACATTGGGAATACCTAATGCGTAAATAAAACGTCCCAAAGTGGTATGTTTACTATTTCCTAGGGCTACTATAAGATTTCTAGCAGATAATTCTCCCATACGTTCCAAAATAGTTAAAGAAGATAAATTTAATCTATACAAATCAGCCGGCGTTTTGATTAAGTTATTTGTTACTAAACGATCTACCAGTTCTATACCAAGGCCATCAATGTCCATCGCTTGACGACTTGCAAAATGGTAAATTGCTCTTTTACGTTGAGCTGGGCATGATAGATTAATACAACGATTGGCAACTTCACCTTCCAGACGTACTATTGGCGAATTACATTCGGGGCATTGCGAGGGCATTTTAAATTCTTTTTCTATGCCTGTTCTTTTTTCTGGAATAACTCTTACAATTTCAGGAATAACATCGCCAGCTCGCTGAATAACAACCGTGTCGCCTATAAGAATATCTTTTTTTATAATTTCATCTTCATTATGTAATGTTGCACGGCTAACCGTGACGCCATCCACATTTACCGGCTTCATTATGGCAACAGGTGTTAAAACACCTGTTCGTCCTACTTGAACTTCAATTTTTATGATTTTTGTTTCTTCCTGAACTGGCGGAAATTTGCAAGCTAACGCCCAGCGAGGACTACGTGATATATTGCCAAGTATTTTCTGTTGCGACAGGTCATTAACCTTTAAAACCACACCATCAATTTTGTAAGGTAGATCTTTTCTTATGGTACCAATGTACTCGAAATATTCAATACATCCATGGATGTCTTTTGCATGTTGGAAAAGAGGATTAACTGGAAATCCCCACTTAGAAAGTGTTTGCAGAACTTCCCAGTGATTCGTAAAACTACAGCCACGAACGTTGCCAACCGCGTATAAATAGATCTTGAGAGGTCGTCTTTCTGTGACTCTCGGGTCAAGTTGACGAAGAGAACCGGCGGCGAAATTACGGGGATTGGCGAAAGGTTCTTCATCATTTTTAATTCTTTCTTGATTGAGTTTTTGTAATTGTTCAATTTCTATATAAACTTCGCCACGTATTTCTATAAAAGATGGAATCGGATAGTCTGAGATGTGATTCATCTTTTGGGGAAGTGAATGGATAGTCTTGAGGTTTTTTGTGACATCTTCGCCTGTTGTTCCGTCCCCGCGCGTCGCACCACGAACGAATAAGCCATTTTCATAAATAAGGTTAATAGCTAGGCCATCTATCTTTGGTTCGGCTACATATGAAAGCTCATCGTTTTTTATCACACGCTTAATACTGTCATCGAAGTCAAGGATTTCTTTTTTAGAGAAAGCATCTTTAATACTGAACATCAGCGAAGGATGGTTAAAGGAAGCAAACCTAGCAAGAGGGGAGAATCCAACGCGCTGAGTCGGAGATGTTGCAGAATATTCTTCAGGATAACGGTTTTCCAAATCTTGAAGTTCGCGCATCAGCCGGTCATATTCGGCATCGGATATTTCCGGGTTATCTTGCTGATAATAGCGTTTATTGTGATATTCAATGATGTTTCTTAAATCAACAATTCTTTTCCAAGCGGCATCTTTTTCCATTATTTAACCAGCTTTAAATAAGGTTTGCCTTGAGGTCTTTTCGTCGTCGTTTTTTCGGAGGCCTTATTGTTTAACAATTTTTCGTTAAAAATAGCATTTTTAGCTCGTACGGCGTTTATTATCGAAAAGATAATTATAGCTTTTTCCCATTCGGGAGAGGCAGAAAATTGTTCCACTTTATTTTTGTATTTTTCCCACAAAGAGGTGAGGGAAGCTTCATCAATATGCAATATGTTTTCAGCAATTTTATTCAGGGAATTTTCCAAGCTATTCATAGGTAAAATATTAACTTTACTTGGCGCTAAAGTCAAATTAAAAGCTTTTTTCTTTTACCGGAATATATAGTTGTTGTTGATCCCATTTCGCTACGCTCACGGTATACCACGAATATCTTCGATATCCCTGCTTATGCGGGATAATTCAACTTACAAATATTAACTGCACTGCGTTTGTAATTGTGGTGTCACTAATCCCAGCACGCTAAGCGTGAGGGATAATTCCACTTACGCTTCCTATAGTCAGCTTGTGTCATTAAATAAGACTTGTTTTTTTTGTGTCTTGCCGCTTATAATTCATCAGTTGATTATGGAAGAGAAGAATATAAAAGTAGGGGTCATTTCCGATACTCATCTGGAAGATTATGATTATGGGATGAGAAGGCGCATTGCTGAACATTTCAGTGATGTGGACATGATTCTTCATGCCGGAGATATGGTTGATCTGCGTGTTTTGGGTATTTTTGGAGGGAAGGAAGTCAAGGCGGTATGCGGTAACATGGATAATTGTTCCGTAAGAGAAAAATTTCCAGAGCATTTACTTTTTGAAATAAAAGGATTTAAATTCCTCCTTATTCATGGCTGGGGATCTCCCTGGGGCATTGAAGAAAAAATATCAGCCGGATTTAAAAATGTAGACTGCATCGTTTATGGACATACGCATAAACCGGCAAATCATAAAAAAGGTAATGTGCTGTTCTTTAATCCCGGCTCGGCGGTAGATAGATATTTTGCCTCTTCCAGAACTATCGGCATATTAGAAATTGACAAAAGTATAGCAGGTAGGATAATTAACATTTAATTAGTGGAGCCCCCTCCGGCAGGAGCCGGGGGATTCAAGTTGCGGGATTAATAGGCTGGTTTTGGATATGGAAACAATTTTTGCACCCTGGCGGATGGACTACCTTAAAGGAGAAAAACCTGATGGCTGTGTTTTTTGCAAATGTTCCATCAGATGTGACGATTATATTTTATTCGAAGGTAAAACCGCTTACGTAATGATGAACAGATACCCTTATGTAAACGGGCATTTAATGATAATACCGCAAAGGCATACGGGAAAAATTGAAGAATTGACTCAGGAAGAAAGAAAAGAAATATTTAATCTTTTGGATACAGCGGTTAAGGCTCTCCAGGAAGCCATGAAACCAGAAGGATTCAATATCGGTGTAAATATTGGTAAGGCCGCCGGCGCCGGCATTGAAGATCATTTTCATGTCCATGTGATCCCGCGCTGGGAAGGCGATACAAATTTCATGAGTACAGTTGGCAAGGTGCGGGTAATACCGGAGGATATAGCTAAAACTGCGGCTAATCTTGCGCCACTTTTTAAAAAGTATCATCAGGAGGCATGATGTTATGAGGATAATTTATTTAATTCTTGTTATAGTTTTTGCTTTATTTATCGTTACTTTTTCTCAGCAAAATTTAACACCGGTACATTTGCAGTATTATAAATATTTGGATATTCCGCCCGTACCGGCTTATTTGCTTATTTTTATTTCCCTTCTATTTGGAATTATCATTACAGGTTTTTGGGGTATAGTGGAGCGGTTTCGTTTAAATCGCACAATTAGGCGTTTGAATAAAATTGTTCGAGATTTACGAAAAGAACTAAACGCCAATGATACGCCGCCAATAATTAATGAACCCAAAATACCCAAATAATATCCCCTCATTAATTTTTGACGATTTCAAATTTATTACCGATGCCTCTTTAGGACGGTTGGCTAAGTGGTTGCGTATTTTAGGTTATAATACTGTTGTGTTTCCGAATCAAGCCGGCCGGGAAATGTTGCGAAAAGCTGCGACAGAAGAAAGAATTGTTCTTACCAGAAGAAAAGATATGACTGAGCGCCAATTTTCCGGGCGTCTATTTTTAATTACGGGAGTTGATATTGCCAGCCAATTAAATGATGTTATCGGTAAATATTCTTTAAAAGTAGATCAGCAAAAGATGTTTGGAATTTGTCTGAAGTGCAATGAAAAACTTTATCCCGTGGACAGGGAAGAGGTACGTGATTTAGTGCCGCCGTTTGTTTTTGAAAATTGTACTGAGTATAATCAATGTCCCCGTTGTCATAATATTTACTGGGCCGGAACGCATCAACGAAATGCCTTGGAATTTATGAAGAAGCACATTCCGAGTCATCTCCCTTAATTTTTTCAATAGCATGTTTCAATGCCGGTAGAATTACAGCAAGATTTTCTTTTGCGCCCTTGGGGCTTCCGGGAAGATTGATTATCAGGGAGCGTCCGCGAATTCCTGCTATGGCACGGGAAATCATGGCATGAGGTGTGATTTTACTGCTTTCATATCGCATGGCTTCGGCCATGCCGGGAATTTCTTTGTCAATGACTTTCAGAGTTGCGTCCGGTGTGAGATCGCGGGGGCTGACGCCGGTGCCGCCGGTGGTTAAAATCAAATCCAGTTTTTCCACATCCACAAAATTTATAATAGCTTTTTGAATTTGATCTTTCTCATCGGGAATGATGAGGGTGTGTTTTATAATAATTGCGGCGCCCGCAAGCATTTCTGCGATTGCGGGACCGCTTAAATCTTCCCGTTTACCCTGCGAGCCTTTATCGCTCACAGTTATGATTCCGGCAGTAAACATTGTGAAACTCCAATTGCGAAAGCGAAGCGCAGCGGAATTGGTAAGTTGAACAATCCCGCAAAGCGGAGGGTATGAATCCGCAAATATCTCTGTATTTCATACCCGTGGTCAAATTATTCTTCTTTATCTTTTTTAAATTCGGCGATTATTTTCTCCGCAATGTATGCCGGGACTTCTTCGTAATGGGATTCAGTGTAAGTGAAATTTCCCCGGCCGCTGGTCATCGAACGTAAATCAGGCGCGTATTTTAATATTTCCGCGAGAGGAACTTGACCTTTGATTATCTGGTTGGAGCCGTTGGCATCCATTCCCTGAACCCGGCCGCGCCTGCTGTTTAAATCGCCTATCACATCGCCCATATATTCTTCGGGTATTTCTATATCGATATTTACTATGGGTTCCAGAAGAATCGGCTGACAGTCCATCACGCCCTTTTGAAAGGCCATGGAGCCGGCAATTTTAAAAGCCATTTCCGATGAGTCCACTGTGTGGTAAGATCCGAATGTCAGCGCTATTTTAAAATCTACCACAGAATAGCCGGCAAGCACGCCTTTTGCTGCCGCTTCCACAATACCTTTTTCTACAGCCGGGCGGTATTGGCCCGGAATAACGCCGCCGACGATCTTATCTTCAAACACAAAACCGGCGCCGCGCGGCAATGGTTCAATATCGATCCAGCAATCGCCAAATTGACCACGTCCGCCGGATTGTTTTTTGTATTTTCCTTGAACATTCGTTTTTCCCTTAATGGTTTCTTTATAAGGAATCTTGGGAGTATTTAGGTTTACTTCGACGCCGAATTTTCTTTTCATCTTTTCGATGTTGACTTCGATATGTACCTGGCCCATTCCGGAGAGAATCATTTCCTTGGTCTCAACATTGCGGGAAAATACGATTGTGGGGTCTTCTTCCGTTAGGCGGTGAATCGAAGAGGCAATCTTGTCTTCGTCACCTCTTGTTTTCGGTTCCATCGCGTAAGACATGATTGGCGGCGGCACAGCCACTTTTTCAAAAATAATTGGAGATTTTTCATTGCACAGAGTATCTCCGGTTACCGTTTCCTTCAGTTTAGCCACGCCGGCAATGTCACCGGGGATAAGGACTTCCGCCTGTTTCTGGTTTTTGCCTTCAAGGAAAAAGATGTGACCGAATTTTTCCGTAATCTTTCTTGAAGAGTTGTAAACAGGCGTGTCCGAATTAAGTTTGCCGGAATAAACACGGAATAAGGTTAACCTGCCGGCGTAAGGATCGGCAACTGTTTTGAATACTATCGCGGAGAAGGGAGCGTCTTCAGAAGGCTGCCGTTCTTCAATATCGTCAGTTTTCGGCTTTTTTCCTTTTACAGGACCTCGATCAACCGGAGACGCAAATGAACTGACGATCAAATCAAGCAGCAAGGAAATACCGATTCCTTTTGTTGAAGATCCGCAAACTACCGGGATTAAGCTTCCCGAAGAAACACCTTTTTTCAATCCTGTTTTTAATTCTTCGTCAGAAAGTTCGCCCGCTTCCAGATATTTATTCATTAGTTCGTCATCAGCTTCAGCAATATCTTCCACCATTGAGTCGCGTAAGCTTTTTACTTCATCCTTCATTTCCGCGGGGATATCTACGGCCTTCCCGATTCCCTTGTTGTCGCTGAATAAATAAGCTTTCATACCGATTAAATCGACAATGCCGTTGAATTTATCTTCGGCGCCGATAGGCAGGCAAACCGGGGTCACTTTTTTCTTGAATTTGCTTTTAATGCTTTCCAGTGCGGTGGTGAAGTTTGCGCGTTCCCGATCCAGCCTGTTGATAAAAATAATGCGGGGGAGGTTGAATTCATCGGCCAATTCCCAAACTTTTTGTGTTTGAAATTCAACGCCGCCGACAGCGTCAACGATAATGACCGTATTTTCGACAACACTCATTGAACATTTTATATCAAAGGCAAAATTAGAATCGCCCGGCGTGTCAATAAAGTTAATTTTATGTTTTTCCCATTCGACAAAATTTGCCGCGGAACTGATCGATACGCGCCGTTTTTGCTCTTCCGGCTCAAAATCCATGCACGATGTCGAATCATCGACCCTGCCCAATCGTTCGCTTTTTCCGGAAACAAATAATAAAGATTCACAAAG
>PLMV01000009.1 GCA_003141615.1 Syntrophaceae bacterium | reverse complement strand
CTGGAATAAATAAGGAAGAAATGTTGAAGCCACTGAAAAAATGAACATCGGACCATTAATCCGTGGCGAAGCTGTGATAAAATTGTGATAGAATGATAGGAAAAGGAGGGAAGTAGATAGAACAGACGGGAATAGATGGAATTGCTTTTTTGTTAATTTTTAAGTGTTTACGAGAAATCAGACCTAAGATCAAGGGGTTAAATTTTTTCTAATTAGAACTACGAATCCGGATGTCGCAGGTTCGAATCCTGCTGGGCGCACCAGTAAATAAAAGGGCTTCCATTGTGGAAGCCCTTTTATAGTTTTACAAGTTACGCCTGTACGAAGATTCGGTTTATTCTTGTTATTTCCATTAATCTGATTTGAGAACCATCATACGATTACATGAGCCGATCAACCTTTTTCCACTATTTTATGGATTCAATCCCCTTCTTTTTAATTCTAATCGGACATCGATTCTGCGCGCTCTTAAATCATCGGCTGTGTATCCTGAACCTCCCGTGCCTACGCTGGCGCCACCCCCAACTTCATGACCAAAACTGCCAATTTCCCTACGCTTCATCTTTCTTTTCTGTTTCAATAATGTGAGTTGCTGATTCGTTCGTCTCTGGAGTAACAGAAACTTCTTTTGGCTTAGCCGGTTCAATGATAAACGGAATTGACTCTGCCTGCGGATTTTGTATTACCGGTAGATTTTCTCCGGAAGGCGCAGACGTTATCAAACCTGTTACCGGCGCAATATCCGTCGCTGGTGAGGTTTCCGTCACTTTTTCCGCCGGTCTTCTTTTCTTGTAACGAGGTCTCCGGCGGCTTTTCTTTTTAGGGGCACTCTCCCCAGTTACTGAAGCTTTTTCGTCAGTGGCTAACACTGAATTTTCTTCTGTTTTTTGAGAAATTTCCTCGTGTGGTTCAGGAGCGTCCAAAGTTTTTTCTTTGATAGTTTGCTGTATTTCCACCTTATCCCACGCTGTCTCCATGCTACCTGCAATATGCAAGGTAAGGCCGAATGTTGATTCCAAATTTAGAAGTTCGCTCCTTTTGTGATTGAGAATATAATCGGCAATTTCATGCGGTAGAATTATTCTTAATTCGGAGTAAATGCCTTTGACCGCTTCTGATTCAATTTTGCGGAACGCTCCCAGCGCGGCATATTCCAAAGATGGACGCAGACCACTGCCCTTACAGTAAGGACATCTTGTGTAACTGATTTCCTGAATTGTTGACTGTTTCTTTTGCCGCGATAATTCGAGCATCCCGAATTTAGAAATACGGGAGAGCTGGATTCTTGCTCTATCTACACTGAGCGCTTTTTTGAAAGATTTTTCCACTTCGGCAATATGTTTTTTGTCGATCATATCAATAAAATCGATGACGATCAACCCGCCTAAGTCCCGTAAGCGCAGTTGTCTGGCAATTTCTTCGCTGGCTTCAATGTTTGTTTGGAAGGCGGTTTCCTCAATGTTTTTTTTGTGGGAACCGCGGCCGGAGTTCACATCAATTGTAATCATTGCTTCCGTCGGATTGATTATAATGTACCCTCCCGATTTCATTTCCACTCGTTCCCGATAGATAACACCTATTTGTTCCTCCAATTTAAAACTGTCAAAAATGGGGGTTTTTTCTTTGTAATGTTTCATCATTCTTAAATGACGTGGAGCCACAGCTTTTAAGTAAGCGCGCATTTTGCGGAAGGTTTCATGATCATCAACCCAAATTTCATCAATTTCCGGCGTCAAATAATCGCGTAAACTGCGCACGCCAAAGTCGGTCTCCTGGTAAATCAGGGAAGGCGCATTTATACCGCTTGCTTTTTTACATATTTCTTTCCAAAGTCGCATAAGAAGCTGATAATCGCGGAAAATTTCCTGCTTTGTACGGTTGAATCCGGCTGTCCGCACGATAAATCCCATATCTTCAGGAATTTTAATTTGTTCCATAATGTTTTTTATTTTTTGACGATCTTCTTCATCTTCTACTTTGCGGGAGATACCACCGCCTGGTTTGTGGGGAAGCAGGACTAAATATCTGCCGGGAAGAGAAATATAGGAAGTTAAAAGAGCGCCTTTATTGCCGATAGCTTCTCTTACCGCCTGAACAATAATTTCCTGACCAGCTTTGAGCACAGGTTTGCCGTTGGCCTGGCCGTTTCCCTGTTCGGTTAAATATTCATGGTTAACATCCTTAAGCGGAAGAAAACCATCTTTATCGCCGCCATAATCGACAAAAGCCGCTTGCAGGCCACGTTCAACTTTAAGCACCTTGCTTTTAAAAATATTGCCGATAATGGGTTCTCTTACCGACATCTCAATGTTGAATTCAATTAGACTACCCTTTTCGTTAACGGTAGCCATGCGCATCTGCTCTTTGTGAACAGCGTTGATAAGCATTGTGTGTTTCATAAATGTCCTTTTTGACCGGCCGCCATTTTTGTGCGAATTCGCACGAGAACAGACTTTTTAGAGTCTATTCTTTAAATATGCGGCGCGACCTGTTGTATTTATAGAAAGGCGCTGACATCGCCTTTACCATTTCTTATAATTTCAATATTGTCATCAACAAGGCTGATGACGCTTGATGGTTCGGGAATAATAATACCACCATCAATAATTAAGTCAACAGTTCGCCCAAAGCGTTCCTCGATTTCATAAGGAGTGCCTAAATCTTCGCCATCTGCTGTTTTTACACTGGTGCTGATTATCGGTTGTCCCAGTTCTTTGATTAAGTCCAGGCAAATTTGATTATCCGGCACCCTTATTCCTGTCGTTGATCTTTTCGGTAAAATTATTTTGGGCACCAAACGCGAAGCTTCCAAAATAAAAGTATAAGGTCCCGGCAAAAGCCTTTTCATTGTTTTGTACGCATAATCGGTAACCTTGGCGTATTGGCTGATATGTTTCAAATCCGAACAGATAAAACTCAAAGGTTGTTTCCTGTTTCTTCTTTTTAATTCGTAAATTCTTTCGATACCTTTCTTGTTGGACAAATCACAGCCTAAACCGTAAACCGTATCGGTAGGATAAATTATTATCCCACCTTGACGCAATACATCCACTGCTTTCCTGATGAGACGCATTTGCGGATTTTGGCTGTTGATAGACAGCATGGTTTAATTCCTTATCATTTTTATGGGAGATATATATCAAGAATTAAATACTTTCGCAATGAAAGCTTTGAAATGAAAAGGAAATAACCATCGCGGCAGGGTGTGTCTCCGACAAAAAATATCGAAGTGACAGAAAAATATTTTATACCACTTCGATTTCAAAGGATAACGCGACGGCAAGGAGGCGGCGGCGAGGCGTATTATACACGCGTGACCTTCAGGTTATACGTTGAGGAAGCCGACGACGATGCCAACAAAGTTAGCCACAGACCGGGAGCGCATCCCGCAAGGGAGTGCATAACAATTTAAATATACATTACCGGTAAGTTACCACCTTCGAGGGGGTAACTTACAAGCGAAGTGGTATAATTATTTTATATTGAGATTATCCTTACTGAGTTTATATTCGATACTGTCAACAAGGGCCTGCCAACTGGCTTCAATAATATTTTCGGAAACACCGATAGTGCTCCAGATTTCTTCGCCATCCGTGGAATCCAAAAGTACCCGGACGCCAGCGGCTGTGCCTTCTGAACCTTCCAGCGTGCGCACTTTAAAATCAACCAGGCGCATTTCCTTGATTTGCGGATAAAATTTCGTGAGAGCCTTGCGCAGCGCATGATCCAGAGCATTCACCGGACCGTTTCCTTCGGCGGCCGTTAATTCTTCCTCACCGGCTACCGATATTTTGATTGTCGCCTGAGACAGGCAGGGGTTATTCTCCGTGCGTGAAGTAACAACGCTGAAACATTCCAAAGTAAATGGATCAATAAATTCACCGATTGTTCTTTTAATCAGCAAGGAAAGCGAGCCGTCGGCGGCATCAAACTGAAAGCCGCGGTCTTCCATAAGCTTGACTTCATGCACGATCTTTTTACTGATAGCGTCATCTTTAGTAATGTCAATGCCCAGTTCTTTGGCTTTGTATTCAACATTGCTTTTACCCGCCAAATCGGAAACCAGGACACGCTGGTGATTGCCGACAAGTTCCGGTTGGATATGCTCATAGGCCATGGGGTTTTTAACCACAGCGCTGACATGCACTCCGCCTTTATGCGCAAAAGCGCTGCGGCCTACAAACGGCCGCGAATTAATCGGCGGAACGTTGGCAACATCGCTTATGTAATGAGAAAGGTTGGTGAGCTGACGGATCGATTCCGGCGGCAGACAATTTTTCCCAAGCTTCAATTGTAAATTGGCAATTAGGGAAATCAAGTCGGCGTTGCCGCATCGTTCACCGTAACCATTGATCGTTCCTTGTACCATCACTACCCCTTCCTGCACGGCGGCGATGGAATTGGCAACGGCAAGCCCACAGTCATTATGCGCGTGAATCCCGGTAATGTCTAAAGGAATATAAGAAGAAATTTTTTTCACGATGGAGCTGATTTCATAGGGCATAGAACCACCGTTAGTATCGCAAAGAACAATCGTATCCGCGCCGGCGGCCAGCGCCGTTTTCACAACCTTGGTTGCGTAACGGGGATTGTTTTTATAGCCGTCGAAAAAATGCTCGGCATCAAAGAGCACTTCTTTACCCATCGATTTCAGGTATTCGATAGAGTCGGCAATCATGGCGAGGTTTTCGTCCAATTCGGTTTTAAGAATTTCGGTTACGTGCAAATCCCACGATTTTCCGACAATAGCGGCGGCAGGAGTGCCGGCTTTCACTAAAGCCTTTAAATTGGAGCATGATTCCGGTTTTGTATGCGGCCGGCGTGTGCTGCCGAACGCGGTCAGGCGAGAATTTTTAAATTTAACAGCTTTGGCCATTTCGAAAAAACGCACATCTTTAGGATTGGAACCGGGCCAGCCCCCTTCGATATAGTGAAAGTGAGCCTCATCAAAGCGCTGGGCGATGCGCATTTTTTCTTCCGCCGAAAAATTGGTTTGTTCTCCCTGCGTGCCGTCCCTTAAAGTTGTATCGTACACCAGTATTTTATTTTTTGTCATTTTCCCCTCACTTTCAAAAAAAACCGCTGCTGGGTTTCCCTGGCAGCGGTTTTAAATTTCGGTTATTTCGAGTTGATACTATTCCGCGACCAAGCCTCCTATGGAGAAGCTAATTATAATGTTGCTAATTATTATTTTTCTAATGATGATCGTGTTCATAGTTCCACTAAACATTTAATTTTTTTGTATAATAATTCTTCCCGACTATTTTGTCAATAGAAATAATTGCTATAATCAAATACGCCCTCCAGCAAAGGATATTTTAATAGAGCGGGAAATGTGCTAAATTGACGCATAAATATTTATATCAAGTCGTCTTTAATAAAGAGGAACCTTGTCAACTAATCAGCATAAACATAACCATCATCATGAAGAAGCATCATGGGGCAAACGCTTAGTCGTCTCCATGATCATGAATCTGATCATTCCGGCGGTGCAGATTTACGGCGGTATTATCTCCGGCAGTATGGCGCTCATAAGCGACGCTCTGCATAATTTAAGCGACTTCATTTCTCTGGTGATCAATTATGGCGCGCTGGCCATTGGCAGTCGCGGCCCCACTCATCAGCAAACTTTCGGTTATAAACGAGTAGAAATATTTGCCACGTTAGTCAGCGTAGGTTTGTTATACGGCACCGGTTTTTATATTGTCATCGAGGCATGGCACAGATTCCGCGCGCCCCAGCCGATTGCCGGGCAATTAGTTATCTGGATTGCTCTTTTGGGATTTGCCGGCAACATCATCTCCGCTCTGATGCTACGCGCCGGCTCGAAGGTCAATTTGAACATGAAGAGCGCTTTTTTGCACATGCTTAGTGATGCCGCGACCTCTTTGGTCGTTGCCATATTGGGAGTTGTCTGGATTTATAAGCCCTGGTTTTGGCTTGATCCGGTATTCTCCTGGTTAATTGTCGGGATGATATTATTCAGCGGCTGGGGCTTGCTGAAAGACAGCATTCTTATTTTGATGAATGCCACGCCGCCGGGAATTGACTTGCACGATATTCAGAAATCATTGGAATCGATTGAAGGAGTAAAGGAAATTCACGACCTGCATGTTTGGAATCCCTCGGCGGAAAGTATTGCGCTGGCGGTCCAGATTACTGTTCCCGATCAAATGCTGGGCAAGGTTGATGAGCTAGCGGAAAGAGTAAGAACTGTTCTTGCTGATAAATTTAAAATTGATCATCCGACGTTGCACTTTGAATCCAACACCTGTAACCACGGACAGCTTTTGTGCTATATTGCCGATAACGGTCATGGAAAACATCGTCACGATTAGGTGGAACATGAAAGAATCAGTGTGGGTCTGGAGGGGTCTGCCCTTGGCCATTACAACGGTTCCTATATTCGGCTCCCGGTGATCTTTTCGTTCGCCGTAAAATCATTTGACATCGCCGCGATATTGTCGTACTATATAGCGTACGATAAGGAGGTCGCGAAGAATGACAACATTATCAGCATCAGAGGCAAGAAAGCGTCTATACAATCTTGTGGACGAGGTAAAGGACACACACGTTCCGGTTCAGATTGTAGGCAAGAGAAATTCCGCAGTTCTTATTTCTGAAGAGGACTGGCGGGCAATTGAAGAGACTCTGTATCTCGCGTCAATACCCGGTATGCGGGAGTCTATAAAGAAGGGACTGAAAACGCCTGTTGAAAAGTGTGAGGAGGATCCCAGCTGGTGAGTTGGCGATTGGTTTTCACTAAACTTGCGAAAAAAGATGCAAAAAAAATCGTTCAATCCGGTCTTAAACCTCAGGCTAATCGCCTGTTGGATTTACTCAGAGAAGATCCTTACCTCAATCCGCCGCCCTATGAAAAGCTCATCGGTGATCTCTCCGGTGCTTATTCTCGAAGAATCAATATACAGCATCGCTTAATTTATCAAATACTCGAAGATATCAACACCGTGAAAATTATCAGAATGTGGACGCATTATGAATAATTGGTCTTCAGCGAATAAGTCAATCCCGCCGACTTTCTAAACACGTGGCTGATTTTTGCTGTCGGAGGGATCAAATCTGCGTGGTGGTAGAAAAGATAATTCATTTTAAGAATAAAATGATTGATAATGATTAAATATTGAATTATTAGATATTAAAAGTGTTTTTGTGAGGTTTTATGCCGCAAAGCGGAGGGTAGAATATCCGTGATACAAGATACATATAAACGTTGTTATACACACACAGACTAAAACACAAAAGAAAGACATTACCCATGAGTGATTTTTTTGCATGGTGTTGCATTGCAATTGGAGTTGCGGGCTTTTATGCTTACGCCAGAATGCTGTTCATAATGATACAGCGATGGCGCTATAACAAATCTCATAAGCGTAAAGTTTTTATGGTTAGCATGTTTGACATCCCGTCCTTGATGATCGAGTTTTTCATGCTTCCAGTTTTAGCAATTAAATGGATAAAGAAGCGATAGTCTTCATAATAAAGTTACCTCAATCACAGAGATGGGCAAATTGATGGATGAAAAAAACCAATGACAACAGAAGATAAAACAAAAAACCAAATTGCTGTCGAAAACTGTATACCGCCCTTCTTCATGACTCTACTCCCAGAGAACAGATGCAAGGTATAACCCAGCCCGTTATGTGAAAGGTCTATGCCATGAATCTCACAGTTAATGCTGATTACGTTGCAAAACAGGCAAGCAGTGCCGCTGGTGAAATCGTCAGCGAAATCGAAAAAGTGCACGGCCCTATTTGGATTAGTCGGCTGGAATTCTGCAAGCTAATCATCTCCTTGGCTTCTGCAATTCTAGTTGGCACGATTACTTTCGCAGAGAAAATTCTTGATGCCCATAAAGCATCACAATGTGCTGTCCTAGCCCTCGAAGCAAGCTGGTTGCTCTTCTTTGTCTCGATTTGTTCATCTCTTCTCACAGTTTGATACGCAGGCATATTTCAAACCCTAAGAGCGCGCTTAGTTAACTCCGAAACTCAATTGAAGAAAGATGCTTCCGAGATTCATACCGATAATCATGAAGAGCTGGTTCAAAAGGAAATGGATATTGTAAAACAATACGGTGACTCGGCACTTAATGCCATAAAGCCCGCTGACGAGAGAACTGCTTTATTTACACGCGTCGCTTTGGTAACGTTCTTCTTAGGCATTGCGGCATTTATCGTCTGTGGCGCACTCCAAGTCACATAACATTGCGTTCGAGAGGGACGCGCCAAAAAAAAACGGCGTGCCCATCAACTCAAACATTAGCATGCTCACTTCACAACGGATTACTTCTATTTTGGGAATAATTACGACGACTCTATATATTTGTAAATCTAATCAAACAGGCGTATTTAGCCGGTAATTTTTTGGAAAGATATCATACCATTTCGATTTCAAAGGATAACGAGGCGGCAAGGAGGAGGCGACGAGGCGTATTATACATACGTTGAGGAAACCGACGACGCAGCCAACAAAGTTAGCCGAAGAAAGCGTAATGGTATCAAGCGAGCTTGATTTTTTCCAACCCTGAGAAGATAACCTTCTCTTCCTGCCAGCGAAAACCGATAACGGAAATATTTATTCTTTGCAGTTCCTGCTCGTAATGACTCATTTTGTCTTCCGGCAGAACCAGAATAGGAAGAGGATTTAAAGCGGCGGCGGAAGTCTGCAGAAGTAATTTACCCGCCGCGGCCAGTACACTTTTTTCTGTTGTATCGGTTAAAACTTCAAATATATGAGAAATTCTGTTTTCAGCAGGATCAACTGTAAAAAGCTCGCTCTCCGTGTCGTTGCCTATTTTTATTTTCTGCCGCTGAAGCAAAGCGGCCAATTCGCCGACAACCAGATCATGGTCGCACGTGGAAATGACTTCGTCTTCAGCCGAAGAAGGCACATTTCCCACTAAATCTTCCCGAAAAGTTATTTCCGAAAAATTCATTTCTGTTTGTGTGGAAGGGGCGGCAGTTGATTTCAATAATTCGATTTTTTTGACAAACTGGGCGGCCTGCAAGGCAAAGCGAGGCGAGTTAAGCGCGCCGATTACCGCCACCTGACTGAGTGAATCCCCGTCTTCCATAAATGACCAGACGCCGCGGTAGTTATGTTCAAAAAGCGATTTGCCGACGCCCTTTTTTCCGCCGCCGATTTTACCCCGATGAATTACAAATACATTCCCCCACGCATCCTCGGCAAACGCACCGCCGGTTTTGCGATCTATTTGGGTCCATGGGAAATTAATTTCGGAAGCTATGGAAAGAACATTAGACGTTCCCGGTTTTCCCACACCAAAGGCATTCCAATAACGCACTTCCTTTATGGCGCGGGAAAATTTCCAAATACCGAGGCTTTTCGACCAGAGAACCTTTGCGGGAAAACCTGCTCCCTGATGCCCTAGCTTTACCTTTATCTCTTCGTCAATAAAGGGCTTAAACTTTTTATTAAATTGTCCGGCATATTTTTTAATGGCCGGTTGATCTGAGATTACTTTGAGCATAAATCGTAATTTCCCTGCATCAAAATGCTATGCGTTAATATTACTCCGGCAAATGAAACTCCCCGCCGCAAGCAACGGGGTGTCTTATTGTATTACAATTTCTTCTTCGTCGCAAGCGACGGGTAATTTAACCCATAGAGATTAAAC
>PLMV01000077.1 GCA_003141615.1 Syntrophaceae bacterium | reverse complement strand
CTCTTGACCTCGGGCGAAAATACTTTTCATAATATTCCCGATCTTATGGATATCAAAACGATTAAAAAGCTCTTAAAAAGTATGGGTGTGCAATTTGATGGAAATGAAACTTGCAAGGTAAGCGCTGAAAAGATTACCAGTTGTGATGCGCCTTATGATTTGGTCAAAACCATGCGCGCATCGGTGCTGGTGTTGGGGCCGCTGGTCGCCCGCATGGGCGTCGCGCGCGTTTCTCTTCCCGGCGGCTGCGCTATCGGCGCAAGGCCGGTTAATCTGCACATCAAAGCCTTGCAGGATATGGGGGCGCACGTAGAATTAAACAACGGATATATTGAAGCGAAGGCCAAAAGATTAAAAGGGGCGGATATTTATTTTGATATACAGACTGTAACTGGAACGGAAAACGTCATGATGGCGGCAACGCTGGCGGAAGGCACTACCGTTTTAAACAACGCGGCGCGTGAACCGGAAGTTGTCAATCTGGCGAATGTTTTAAAAAGCATGGGAGCGAAGATCAGCGGGGCAGGTACAGATACAATAATAATTGAAGGAGTTACTTCGCTAAAGCCCACGGAAGCTGAAATTATTCCCGACCGGATCGAAGCGGGGACTTTTATGATTGCCGCGGGTATGACGCGTGGCGAGATAAACATAATCGGTTGCAATCCGCACCATCTGGAAACTTTGATCAACAAATTGCGGGATACGGGCATGAAGATTTCGCCCATTAAAGGCGGTCTGAAAGTATCTTCCGGGAAAAAGATTAACAGCGTTGATGTTAAAACTCTTCCTTATCCGGGATTCCCTACCGATTTGCAGGCGCAGATGATGGCTTATATGTCCATCGGCAGCGGTTTGAGCGTGATTTCCGAAACTGTTTTTGAAAACCGTTTTATGCATGTCAGTGAATTGCTGCGTATGGGAGCCGATATTGTTATCCAGGGCGGCAATGCGATTGTCCGTGGAGTGCCGATGCTGCATGGCGCGCAAACGATGGCTACGGATTTGCGGGCTTCGGCTTCCCTGATTTTAGCGGCGCTGGCAACTGAAGGAAGAACGGAAATTTCCCGCGTTTATCATATTGATCGCGGTTATCAAGCAATAGAGAAGAAATTTTCCGCACTGGGCGCGGATATAAAAAGGATGGCACAGTAACATGAAAATAATTAAAGCCAACGCTGCCGAGTTTAAAGATTTTTTTCGTGAATTACGCCAAAGAGGCGGAGCCCATTCTCCGAAACTTTTATCAGACGTTACGGGAATTGTGCGCGATGTCGCCGTAAGAGGCGATGAAGCTCTGTTTCAATATACGGCAAAATTCGACCGGTATGAGTTAACCGCGGCGACAGTAGAGGTAACACCAGCGGAAAGAAAAGACGCGTTGTCTTTGGTCCGGCCGGAAGATCTGGAAGTTATTAAAGCGGCAGCCCGGCGTATCGAAAAATATCATCTTAACCAGATTGTCGAAGGATGGTCTGCTACGGCTGAGGAAGGCATAGAATTGGGACAGCGGGTTTTGCCTCTGCGGCGAGTAGGCATTTACGCTCCCGGAGGAAAAGCTTTTTATCCTTCGACATTGCTTATGGCGGCGATTCCGGCGCGCATTGCCGGAGTGGAAGAAATTATTTTAGTCAGCCCGGCCAGGGACGGCAAATTAAATCCGCTGATTGCCGCGGCGGCCGAGATAAGCGGGGTGCGGCGCATATTCAAGGTTGGCGGCGCACAGGCAATAGCGGCGCTGGCTTACGGCACAAAAACGATTCCGCAGGTCGATAAGATAGTGGGGCCGGGGAATGCTTACGTTGCCGCGGCGAAAAAACTCGTTTTCGGTCAGGTGGATATAGATATGATTGCGGGCCCCAGCGAGATCGTTGTTATTGCCGATCACACGGCAAATGTTTCTTTTGTGGCGGCTGATATGCTGGCACAAGCCGAGCACGATGAAATGGCGGCATCTGTTCTTTTGACGCCGTCTGAAAGTTTAGCCCGTGAGGTATCGCAGGAAATTGATCAGCANNATTATTATTACGGCCAGTGTTGATGAAGCGCTGGATCTCGCCAATCTCTTCGCGCCCGAACATTTAGAGTTGATGGTTGAAAATCCCGCAGGAATCCTGGATAAAGTAAGAAATGCCGGGTCTGTTTTTCTGGGCTCATTTACGCCGGAAGCATTGGGCGATTATCTGGCCGGCTCCAACCATATTCTGCCGACAGAAGGCACGGCGCGTTTTTCTTCTCCTCTGGGAGTTTATGATTTCTACAAACGAATGAATGTTATTTCTTTTTCGCGGGAAGCTTTGAAAAAGCTCGGCGGCCAAACATCTCGCTTTGCCCAGATGGAAGGCCTTGATGCTCATGCAAATTCGGTCCTTGTCCGCAGCAAATAATGTGTTTTTGTATTTATAGTAGAGTGAATTAATTGATCACCGAGGGACTGTTGAAAAACGCTCATCTGCTGTGTTGCGCTGCAAACCGCACCGCTCAACGTATATCCATATACGCCTCGCGGTTCGGTTTTTTGCGCGCCTTGCATCTGAACATTTTTAAACAGCCCCCAAGCAGGGGGTTTTTGAACAGCCCCACTGAAACGACTTATCGGGATTCATTGGTCGCCATTACCGGCGATAGTATTCTGTTCAAGCGCTACAATATTTTTGAGCGCGATAGATTAGTGCTTTTCTCCGATATTGAAAAAATCATTGTTAAACCGGCTTCCATTTGGAATGGTAAATTCCGCTTTCACGGAACAGGCGATTTCCATACCTGGTTTCCCAGAGATTTCCAAAGATACAAACGCGACAAGATTTTCTTTGCCTTCATCCGCACCAAATGGTGGCGTATCGGATTTACCGTCGAGAACTCAGCCTCTGTCATAAAAATACTACAGGAAAAAGGGTTGATTAAAATCGGATTTGATTGACAACTCTCCTGCGTCCGCATCGGTAAAGGAATTTTCTTCAATGCAAAAATCAACAGCAAATAAATATCCTTCGGTAAAAACCATCAGCGATGAGCAGCGCATAGGTATGGTAAAAGAAATCTTTTCGACCATTACCGACAAGTATGATTTTTTAAACCATCTGCTGAGCCTGCGTCGCGATGTTGCCTGGCGCCGTTTTGCGATTAAAAAGATGCGTTTTTTCCGAACCAATATGTTTCTTGATGTTGCCTGCGGCACGGGAGATTTATCGATTAACGCCTGCCTTAAGCACCGTCATATAAAAGCCGTCGGCGTTGATTTTGTTTTCCCAATGGTGAGGGTGGGAAAGGAGAAGGTGGAGAAAAAAGGCCTCTCCGGTCAGTTAAATTTTATGCAAGGCAATGCCTTGAGACTTCCCTTTCACGATGATGCTTTTGATGTTACAGGAATAGCTTTCGGGATTAGAAATATTCCCGATAGAACGGAAGCGCTCCGGGAAATGCTGCGCGTTACAGCGCCAGGCGGACAGATAATGATTCTGGAAATGACTTTTATTGAAAACCGGTTTTTCAAATTGTTTTATTATATTTATTTGAACTATCTGCTTCCCCTGATGGCCAAGGTGTTTTCCAAAAATGCTGCCGCGTATTACTACCTCGCCGATTCAATTATGAACTTTCCGTCACCGGAAGAGTTTGCCGCGTTCATGCGGGAGACCGGCATGTCCGAAGTTAAAATATATCCTCTCACGTTCGGCATTACCTGCCTGTATGTCGGGAAGAAGCCGGAATAAACAGATTTAAAAGCAAGTTGAAAATCATGCAATGGTTCGTGTTTTTTCTGCGAACATCGTAGCTCAGGGGAGTCTGTTTGCGGGCTTTCCCTTTAGTGACGGGTTAACCATATTTGCCACGCCAGTTGTCCATCGCACAATCTCGTCGAGTGACGCGGAAGGCGCATTTAGATGACTCGAATCCGGTTCGTAGAGTTTTGTGAGCGGGTTACGGGGAAGGGAGTCAAACATTGACTGCTTGACTTTGAGCAAACCCGGATAGTCTCCCGTCGGTCCAATATACAAGACGGGAACTCGCGGATTCATGGTTTTCACCGCCATCGTTTGGTTCATGGCGCCGCCGGGATCAAACCAGCTTAAGTAAATTGACGGCGTGGTGGTTACCGCAAAAATGCCTTTGGTGCCTTCGTAATCGTAAAATTTTGTCTTTTCCTCACCTTTTGCCACGGCGATGAGCGTGCGCGCCAGTTCCACCGACGCGCCAAGTTTTTCCAGAAAGGCGGGGCTGCTGACGTTTCCGCCCGGCGCGATCGCGATGATGCCATCGACAATGTGCTTGGTGCCGAAATAGAGCGCAAACAATCCTCCCTGGCTGTGCCCGACGACAAATAATTTCTTTGCCCCTTTGCCGCGCAGGGCATCAAGCGCGGCTTCGACTTCCTTTTCCGCGACGCTCACGCTCGCATCGTAGGCGCGTCTTCCGGACCAGGGCATTTCGAGATTGGCAACGAGGTATCCCTTTCCTTCGAGTGAAGACGCTAAATCAGCGACATGTTTCGCAGGCGATCCTCCCTTGCCATGCATGATCACGATGCCGATCCCTGACGATGGCGTTTGAGCGTTTGCTGTAGGATATAAACATGTCGAAATGACTACCAGGGCCAGCATGATGTATATGCGCATAGCTTTAATCATATTGTCACCTTTCAGTGCTAAGTTAAAAATCACCGGTGCGGTCATGCCGGATCTGTTGTAACGTTTTGTTATCTATTCTTTTTAATATTTTATATGCAGGTAATCCGCAGTTTGCGCCAGTTTCTTATCCAGTGTCCAGACAGGTACACCCGTCAATACAGCGGATGTAATAAGATGGACATCCACATAGCCCATCCCTTTTCCCATTAAACGGTTATTCTCTATAAATGACAATACTTCGTCATGTTCCGCTTCGATGCTCATCGGCAGCAATTGCAGAAACGAAAGAATGACTGCTCTGTCCTTAAGATTCCCGCAGGCAAGTTCGCCTACAATCAATGGGTGGCATAGTACCCTTCCATCATTGAGCAGGTTTGCCAACTCAGCATTTCCATCCCTCAGATGTGAAACCCAAACCGATGTATCCACAAGAACCATTTCTTATAATGCCCCTTTTCTTCTCGGTATCGCTTCCAAATGCTTTTGAGTCCCACCGAGCCTTGCAAGCCTCTTACCACTTTCCCTGGCAATAAGAGCCTCAAGCCCAAGCTTAACGAGGGCGGTTTTTTCCTTGATTCCAGTCATTTTGGATGCTTTGTCCATCAGGTTATCTTCGATATTCAAAGTTGTTCTCATAGCTTCACCTCATACAATTGTGATGCCTGAGTATGTATCATTTATGCATATCTGTCAAGCCATTCTTAGATAACGGCGGAACTAAGCGGTGGCATGAACATGCGGGAAGCGGAGCTTCCAGTACATGTGAAATGCCAACCGTCTTGAGTGACTTGTTGGCGCCGCGCGAATCAGCGCGCTAGGCCTTATTTTATTTATATTTATTAACTACAATATCAGAACTCATTTAAATTGTCAGGCGCCAATAAGGAGCTCAAAAACGGTAGCTTAGCTTTTTAGGCATCTCTAAATTTATCAATTCGACTTTTCAAAAGTAAGGACATTAACGTCTCGTGACATAGTATCTATTAGTTTTTCAACTATTTCCCAATTCTTCATTGAATAATTTCCAAGCATACTCATAGTAACAGTATCCTTGAAAGTGGAAAAACTTAACTGTACAGCTGGTTGATTCTTTATAGATGTTAGCATATACGCATCAATAATCTCATGACCACTGAAACATAGTTTTTTATCGTCAATAATACCAAGGTTTGATGTTGATATACCTAAAGATTGAATCTCTCTGGAAAGTATTCTATCAAACATATTTCGTGGGAGAAATTCAAATAATGAGTTCATGATTAATACATTCTTAATGCCAGGGAAGTGCGATTTTATTTTTCTCATATACTCACTTATTTCTTGAGATAAATCAAAAAAACTTTGGTTTTTATTGACTATTGTCATACTTTCCATTGAAGAAAAATTACCGAATTGTGAAACAGGGTATTTGTTTATATATCTTCTTAGATCGAACATTATTTGTATCGTAACCCTGTCTATTTTTTCATGTTCTAGACAAAATATTGCGTGAAAGAAAAGTGTAAGAATAAAATCATTAATAGTAATCCCAGATTTTTTGCAAATACCTTTTATGATCTGGAATTCTGCTACATCGATCTTGAATAGTCCCAGTCGGGTTTCTATATCATCATTTTTATCGCTCAATATTTCTATTTTTGTTCTATTATATGTCTTCCTGAATAAAGAAAGAAACTTCTGTTTTGCTGATATATTTTTGAACAAGGTATTCATCCGACGATCCAGATTTATCTTGTCAATAGAATCATTTGAGTAGATTTTCGACAACAAGTAGAGATACAATTTTAATCCAGAACCATCAAATGCCATATGATTTACGGTAATAATAGCGACATCATTAGCATCTTGACATATTATTTGAACAAATATCTGTGGTCCATTATTTCCAGGTATTTTTTTCAGATACTCAACGATATTTTCCTTTGATATATTGTTAGTATTACGAATACAAAAGAAATCATCATCTGTGTAATCACTCTCTTCCCAAAGCGCTTTATTTCCTGTCTGAGAATACTTGCACCTAAGAACAGGGACATAGTCAAAGGAAATATTTACAGATTTTTTGAACCTGTCTGTATCTATATGTTCCTTAAATATAATAATTCCCCTTATCTGATGATCGTTCACTACGTCCTGGAGTTTGATATATTCATCCAATAATTCTACTGGATATCTATTCATAACCTATTTCCTTTTGGGTGCCTAACTACACATTCAGCGGTACTGCGGGTATTAGTATCAGCTTTTAAAACCTTATCGACTTTAAGCCGGCAATGTCTTTCTTCACATGCTGCCCGCAAGCAGTATCCGACTGCAATGTATGTTAGGCATTGTTTAATTACAATTAATGGCCTTGTAGTAATAACAGAATTACATTACATTCGCATGTACGATTCGCCACCATTCTTTGATAGCTATTTTATTATCATTTTTTATATATGTTTTCTTAAGATCATCTGATCCGACACTTACAATATTATTAAAGTTCCTTTCTTTCATAAATGATATTATTTTGTCTTCCTCGATACCAAAGGTAAATGGCTCACTCGTTTTTTTCAAATATGCAAATTCCCTTTTTGCTCCCTTATACTTACATGTTCTATCTAATACTGATTTAAGTATATAATCGAATATTATAGAGCTTCCCTTACAGGAATATGAAGTAACAAAAGCCAGCGTATCATCAACAGATTCTGCAGTTATATAAGGTGTTGTTCCTTCCCATATAAATAGTGTTTTTAGATCTCTATTATATTTGTTCTGAAGTAAAAGATCTTTTAATTTTTCTTTTGTAAAATCTATTGGTATATAGTTAACATATTCCGGCAGTGTTCCAAAAATATTTTGGATAAGTATTTTCTTAGCATTTTGAGTTGCCGGGTAATCAATTTCAAATGTAGTTAAATTTTTTAATTTTTCAAATCTATAAGCTCTGGAATCAAAACCTGCACCCATTATTACTACCTGCTGAATTTCATTGGCAATACATTCTTGTAAAAAATCATCAATATATCTTGTACGAGCAACGACATAGTAATGATGACCTATAAAAAGCTGATCTATGATTTTTACTACACTGTTTCTTAATAGTTTATTTTGAATAAGGATCTTATATTTTGGAGTTAGAAAGTCTTTTGCTAAGGGATCATAGCAGATACGTTCTTCCTCTGTTTTCAAAGACTCTATTGTTCTGGAAAGAGCCATCTGCACGGCTGTTTTGCTGGATTTCTCTTTTTTCAAATATATCCCCTTGCAAATGAAACACTTCTGTACTCAGCATAACGAAAAAAATCAGCCGGAGCGCAGCGTTCGGCTGGATTGCCTGGTTATACTTTTTTCAATTTAGGGTATCTGATTTGCCGGTTTTCATTCGTAACAACTTTGTAAATAACATCAAAATACACATCAAGAATTTTCCTAATTGCCTCATTGTTCTGTTTTATGGTTAGGCCATATTTCGTTCTGGTATCTCTGTAGACGGACTCATACAGGGTTTTCATGACAGGTATTTTCTCTGGTCCATGGTTTATAAGTTCTAAGGTACTCAGTCTGTCCAGGTTTTCGTCGGTAAGCCTATTTTTATGAACGTGATTACTTCTGACATCGGTAATTCCACTGAGTGATTTTTGGACATAGCCAGAAAGAGCCTTCATAATAGTCTTCAGATCCTTAAAAGTCTGATCGTCCCTATACAGGCGATCAATTGCAGTACAATAAGCTTTCAGACGTTCTTTGAGGATGTAGACTTCGTTGAAGTAGTTTTCCATGTGATAGGATAGATACCTTGTCTTGGACACTCTTGTTTTGGCATAGGGAAACCTACCGATATAGACTTGAATGTCCAAGAGAGAATAATAAGAATTATGTATCTCGTTAAAGCCAATCATGAGTTTTGAAAAGAAGGTATCACGTGGAGTAACCTTTCTAGCAAGCTGCTTTGGACCCTTCAATGCTAAGAGCTGATTCTTAAGGATGTCTAGGTATTCAGGGTTATTTTTGAGGTCTTCTTCCTCAATCAGTTCTTTCGCTCGGTCGATAAAAATCTCTGAGTATCTATCAATTCCAACCATTTCTAATTCCAAAAGCATAATGTTTTAAGCACTAGCGCAGCTATGCTGCGTCCGTATGCTTTGACTTGTTATGCGCGACCTCTGACATGCCTATGAAATGATGCATCACTTCACAGCACATTTTTATTTGCTCTTTATAGGCTAACCACGAAGACACACCTTTGTTTCCATGAAAGATATTGTTTCGATACCGATATACAACAAGCACCAATAAAAATACTTTTTCGTTTTCTTCTAGATCGTTGATTTTCTTGCTGAGAATTATTTCGGCATTTTTGCATTTTTGCTTATGCATTAGATTCTTGTATAGCTTGTTTTGTTGATACCTTTCGTGGAAATGCTCTACATACCGGCTTATTGACCCGGTTCTGTATTTCGCAGATTCAACTAGCTTGACTGAGTATGATTTAATTTCATCAAGTTTGCAGAATCCGCTAAAACAATCTGACTCGAAAATAGACCATGAGATCAAAAAATCTAAGGCCGTTCGGTCTCGAATTAGCAAGGAAACCTCAGACTTTTTCTCTCCTAAATATGATGCCAACCAAGAATCGAATTCTTTACTCATGATTTCCTCCCGCATAACGAAAAAATCATCCGGCGCGCAGCGATCGGCTAGATCGACCTTGTTATACACTACTTAGGCAATTGATGATTAATATACTCTTCTAACGATAATACAAAACTTGCGCCACCGGAAACGCAGTTTTGTATTCTTCTTGCGCTAACTTTTTCGCGCAAAGCTAATTCGTGAGCAAATATGTGTCTGAGCCTGAAAAGCTCTTGAAGCCCATTCATTGCCTTATCATGTAAAAAGGGATGTGCAAGTTTACGTGGACCAGATTTGGTCGTAAGAGTATCGACCTTTTTCAGTTGAGTTAGAAAGTCCTCATCCATAAGAATGGAAAAGGCACGATTAATGTCGGCAAGATTATTGAGGGGTATGAGATGGGCTATGTATTCTCCTAAACTAACCTTGCGAGACATGATGGCTATTACTGTCTCTATATTGAATTTAATCTCATCAAATGATGCAGTTCTCTCTTGGAATGGTGGACCAGAATCAATCAACTCTTTGATAAGTAGACGACAATAGCCTTCAATGCATGCGACGTAGCCCACAGGGACATACTTCATAAGCTCCGCTTTCAAAGGAGCATCAGTTTTCAAACTACATAGATACCGGAAACCTGAAACAACAGGATGCAACCTCCTATTGAACTGGTCCCGCAGGCTCTTTCGCTTAAAAAGCCTGTCCTTTATTTCGTGGATTTCTGATATGTAGTCTCTTTTTTTTGCCATTATTCAATATGTATAACAATTAATATACGTATTACTTTATATACCGGTTTGAAACAAATTCTGTTCTTTGGATGATGTATTTCTACACGAATATTTATTTAAAATCAAAGAATTATTATTGAAGTCTTACGTAAAAAGTGTTTACTGTCGGACACATTAAATAGCGGGAAAAATAATGACAAAAGTATCCAAACCGGTCGAAATAGATTTTAATCCTGAGTTCCAAAGCGCCTTTTTTCTGATGGAAGAGACGGACAAAAACATCTTCATCACCGGCCGGGCCGGCACCGGCAAATCAACTCTGCTGAATTATTTTCATAACAACACGGGGAAAAACGCCGTTATTCTGGCGCCGACGGGTGTTGCCGCCGTTAATGTAGGTGGGCAAACAATTCATTCTTTTTTCCATTTTAAACCGAATGTCACGCTTGCCGCCATCAAGAAAAAAAGAGCGACGGACAAAGAAAAGACGTCTATCTATAAAAAGTTGAAAACCATCGTCATTGATGAAGTTTCCATGGTGCGGGCTGATCTGCTGGACTGCGTTGATAAATTTCTGCGCCTCAACGGCCCTAATTCCAAACGCCCCTTCGGCGGTGTGCAGATGATCTTCATCGGCGATTTCTATCAGTTGCCGCCTGTTGTCTCCAGCGCGGAGCGGGAAATATTCCGTTCGCATTATACCAGTCCATTTTTTTTCAGCGCCAAAGTATTTCCGCAGTTGGAACTGGAGTTTATCGAACTGGAAAAGGTGTACCGCCAGAAGGATAACGAATTTGTCCGCCTGCTCAATACTATCCGCAATAACTCCATCACGGATGAAGATATCGCGCTGTTCAATCAGCGCTGTCAGCCTTCTTTTACCCCTTCCACGGATGATTTTTATCTTTCGCTCACGAGCACCAATGATTTGGCCGATAGCATCAACGAGAAACGTTTGGCTGAACTGCCCGGCAAAATCTGGCAAGCCGAAGGAGAAATAATAGGCGACTTCGGCAAGGAATATCTGCCGACGGCGGTCGGGCTGAAACTTAAAAAAGGCGCGCAGATTATGTTGCTCAATAACGATTCATACGGGCAGTGGATTAACGGGACAATCGGCAAGGTGAAAAAATTTGAAAAAGACGATGAAGGAGAAGATGTAATTTTAGCCGAACTGGATAATGGCGAAACGGTGCAAATCTCTCCCTACACATGGAAAATCTACAAATTCTTTCTCAAAAACGAGGANNTTTGCCGTGACCATTCATAAAAGCCAGGGGAAAACGTTCGAAAAGGTTGTCATTGATGTGGGACGCGGCACATTTGCTCACGGGCAGATGTATGTCGCTCTCTCCCGTTGCACATCTCTGGAAGGCATTGTCCTGAAACAACCTCTGAAGAAAAATCATATTCTGATGGATTGGCAGGTGGTCAAATTCTTAACCGGTATGCAGTATGCCAAAGCCGCGCTTACCTGCACCCGCGAAGACAAGTTGGAGATGCTTGCCACGGCGATTAAAGAAAAGCAAACCATCGAGATTGTTTACCTCAAAGCAAAAGATGAAAAATCAAGAAGGATGATCCGCCCATTGCTGATAGAAGAGATGGAATACAGCGGCCATCAGTTTTTGGGACTGGACGCCTATTGCCTGACGAACAAGCAAAAACGCGTCTTTAACGTGGATCGAATTCTGGAAATCTGCGTATCGTCGAATGAATCACGGGGATAAATATCCCCTCCGCTTTGTCTCGTCAGCGTCGGGATTCAACTTACAGATATTACTGC
>PLMV01000207.1:12622-14957 GCA_003141615.1 Syntrophaceae bacterium | reverse complement strand
GGTAGTGGTTTATGCCGATTAATAAATAGTGCTATTATGATATTCAAATCACGTGTGACCTTTAGGTTATCGAAAAAAGGGAGTTCTTATTAAACCGATTTAAGCGTAATAGGCAGGAGTACAATTGTTTCTTAATTTTCCTACCAATCATATTATTTTAACCTAATTTGAAGCAAAAGGAGGGGTTATGAAGGTTGTGAAAAAAGTTTTAATTGCAATATTAGTTCTTATCGTCGCGTTAGTGGCCTGTTATTATGCTTTCCCGGAAAAAGTAGCCGGTTATATGATGGATGCAGCCAGAAGCAAGGCCGGGCTCACCAAAAAAGAAATCAAGATCGATGATCATAACATTGTTTATCTGGAGGGAGGCAAGGGTCCTACCATTTTATTATTACACGGTTATACTGGAAGCAAAGACAACTGGATAATGCTAGCCCCTTATTTAACTAAGGATTACCATGTGGTGATCCCCGATATCCCTGGCTATGGAGAAAGCTCGATGATCGAGAAGGCCTCCTACGACTTATCCAATCAAATGTCGCGTTTGCATAAATTCGTACAGGCACTTGAGTTGAAAAAATTTCATATCGCCGGTAATTCCATGGGCGGATTTTTTTCCGGCATATATGCCGTGCGCTATCCTGATGAAGTTATCAGCGTGGGATTGTTTGACGCCGCAGGAGTCACATCCTTGGAAAAAAGTGTAGTAATGAAAATGATAGAAAAAGGCGAAAATCCACTTGTATTAAAAGACAGCAACGATGTGCCACGCTGGGCGGCACTCCTTTTTGTTAACCCGCCAAGTTTACCTTATCCGATCAAAAAAGTAATGATCAAAACTGCTTTAGCCAATCGCAAGTTTTATGAAAAGGAGCTCAAAGAAATAGGTCCAGATTTTTTATCTCTCGAAAAAGAGCTACCGAAGATAAAAGCGCCAACTTTAATTCTTTGGGGCGATCAGGATAAAGTCATTGATGTCTCCAGTGTACCGGTTTTTGAAAAGGGGTTAAAAAATCACAAAACTGTGATCATCAAAGATTGCGGCCATGTGCCCATGATGGAAAAACCACAGGAAACAGCAACACAATATATAGATTTTATTAAAAGCATTTAAAACTAATCCGCTTAGCGACTTCATTGCGACTACTCCCTTATCAGGACAACGGTAAGGGAGTAGTTTTGCATTGACACCTCATATTTTGCGATTTATAACGTCCTGTAAATAAATTTTTAAAAAATTTACTTGACAAATAGAAATAGGTAATATTTAAAAAACAAGTATATTATTGATCTTACATATATTCTCTGAGAGTTAGCATCGCTTATAAGTCATTGATTTAAGGAGGCATATGGAATATCTTAAATTACTATAGAAAATCTACCAATCGGTTTGCCGTACCTAAATCCACCACCTAATTTTTTAACTTTTACCTAACTTTATAAGGAGAAACTGTATGAAAAAATTAATGATTCTTCTTTGCTTTATTTTTTTAATAGGCGCGTTTCCCTTCGTTGCATCTGCTGACACGACCTGCGCCACAAAATATCCGATCGTGTTATCTCATGGCATGGGTTACACCGACAGTGGAATGCTCGGCATCGGATACTGGTACAACATACCATCAACGCTGACTGGCCACGGAGCCAAGGTGTATCAGTCTAATCAAACGGCGATGGCGTCCACCGCGGACCGGGCGGCTCAGTTGAAGACCTATGTCAATCAGGTTCTCGCCACTACGGGCGCAGCGAAGGTCAACATCATCGGCCATTCACAGGGAGGGCTCGACGCGCGGTGGATGATATCCAATCTCGGCATGGCATCCAAAGTGGCGTCGTTGACCACCGTTGCCTCGCCGAACCGGGGCAGCTCGGTGGCTGACGTATTGCTGGGACTTGATGCGGACATGGGCGGATGGATAAGCGGTCTGGTGTCTGAGATATATCTCTGGATGTTCGGCGGACAACAGAATGCCAAGGCGGGCGCGCAATGGCTGAGCGTGTCTTTTATGACCAACACTTTCAATCCCGAAACACCCAACATGTCGGGTGTTTATTATCAGAGCTGGTCATCGACCATGAATTTTCCCCCCATNNACCTATAGAGGGAACCAGGGAGGATCGATATTCGGCGGCGGTGTATCACATGTGAATACGTGCGACCAGTTCCTTGATTTTACACCGTTCTTCAATGCCCCAGGTTTTTATGTGAGTATGGTATCAGACCTGAAAGGAAAGGGGTATTAAGCGGGAAAGTATTTGTACGATTTATATTGCATTAAATATGAAGAGCGGCATGACGAGATGCCGCTCTTCTTTATTTGTGAAACTCCAATTC
>PLMV01000207.1:0-12540 GCA_003141615.1 Syntrophaceae bacterium | reverse complement strand
GCGCAAATGGAATTGATCCCGCGAAGCGGAAGGTATAATAGTCCGAAGCTTGCTTTGGGGTTCATACCCGTGATTTGTGCGGTCAGCGTGAGAAGAGGTGTTTGTTTCATGAAGAGAAATAAGATAATTGCTATGGCAGGGATCGTACTTGCTGTCATCATCACAGTCATCATTGCAGGCATTATGACGAAGGAAAAAAAGCAAGAGGGGTACGTTTTTGACCGGAACTCAAAAATCGGGATTAAGGACGTCAGGATCTATCTTGGCCAGGGCGAGTTTAAAGCGGATGACGTGAAGGATTATTTCAAAAAGGACGCGATTAATTCCTATACGCTGAAGTATTTCTTTTTCCTGGATGATAAATTCAAAGATTCGAGAAATACTGAAGAGCTCCTCCAGTCGGTGCGAGAGTATCTTGACACGGTCATGCCCCAGGACGAAGCCGACAAGCTTTTCGCGGTGTACAAAACCTATGTCTATTACCAGCGGGATGTCCATGACAAGATGACGACGTGGGGTAGGCCTTCCACACCGGAAGAGGCGATCGACTATCTCCACAAGCTGCAGGACTACCGGCGGAAAGTGTTCGGCGACGATAACGCCGACGTCCTTTTCGGGCCCATCGTAAAGATGCAGGAATATCCAATCAGGCGCGGGATGATTATCGGAGATCATGGTCTATACGGCGCGGAAAAGGAGAAAAAGCTCAACGATCTGAGACAGGACATGTGGGGCGACGAAGCCGATACCATAGATAATGACACCGAACCGCTGGACCGCTACCACGAGAAGTTCAAGATATACCAGAAGGACATGGCCGAGATGACGTCGGATGAAGAACGACAGGCGAAGATCCGGCAGTTCCGGGAAGAGCTTTTCACGCCGGAGCAGGCGCGCCGTCTCGACGATGTCGACAGGGTTACGGCCGACGAGAAGAAGAACGAGGAAGACTACTTTACCCAGGAGAACGAGATCAAAAATAACAACAATCTCGATGCCGACAGTAAGGCACAAAAGATACGCGATCTGCAGGACCAGATGTTCGGAAGCGAGGCGGAAGCTTTCCGCAGAAGGCAGGTAGTCAAGGATGCGCTTGAACAGCCCAAGAAGTGAAGGCACAAATACTCAACACCTCCTCCACAGCTCCAGTCCCTTGTAACCGGCCATGAATCCGAACTCGCGCAGGGCGCTGCAATGCAGGTTCTTGATTCGTTGCGAACTACACAGTGGGAATACTACATTAACGAATGTTTGGCACGTGACCGAACTGTTCCGGACAAATTGGCATATGACCTCAACCCTATCGAGCAATGGCGTGGGTTGGTATGTAAATATATCCGGCCGGAGTTCAAAGCCAAATATAAACGTTAACAGAAACAAGACTTAATTGGACAACATCTGTTAAGTCAAGAATAGGTCGGAACATATAAAGAGTGAAATAGATAAATGAAGTTCTGGGAATGAAAATTTTTTAACTGGTGTTTCGTTTATTTTTCTTCAGGTCTCCAACTAATTGGCTTAAGAGCCTTAACTGTTCCTGTTGAATTGAAATAAGCTCCTTCCACTGCTCCTGCCTTAGTGAATCAACCTTTTCATGAAGAGCAATTATTTCCAGTTCTGACTTCAGATTTACTTCATAGTCGTGTTCCGCGCTTAGTCTATCTTTATAGGCCTGCCGATTTTGAGACATCAAAATAATTGGAGCTTGAATGGCAGCAAGCATAGATAAAACAAGATTCAGCAGGATGTATGGATATGGATCAAATGAGCTGTTAAGTTTGAGCAGGATAAACGAATTCAGAAGAATCCATATAACCATCACACACGCAAATATGGAGATAAATACCCAGGATCCCCCAAAAGAAGCGACCTTATCAGCCATCTTCTGGCCAAACGTCATTTGTTCGGAATAGTCTTGAACGACATTTGTCGAAATAGGGGTTCTTTCAGTGATATGATGAGCAACATGTCTTTCTTGTTCGGTAAGCTTTTCATATTCAGAGTTAAAGAGCTTTTCCGCTGCATCGCGTATTTTCTTATCCATTGTGCTATCCTTTCGCGGCATGCAACCGTCGGCATTTGATAATACCCTTTATTTCTTGATTAGGGCACTACGAACGCATCAATGATGAAAGCATATTTGTGAAAACATCAGGATTGATACTGATATCTCCCGTAAACGGATAATCCATGGCGATAACTGAAAAAAGGGTAATGGCAATCATCGCCGCCAGCAATGATACCATGATCAAGTGCGGAATAATATTTTCCGTACCAAACAACATTGTAAAAGCGATGGTAATAATACTGCCGGCGATAAGCACAAAATAGAGTAGCGGATTAATTCCTGAGCTGGCATAGATAATTCGCTGTCGCCTCATTTCAGCCGCTTGATTTAGTTTCTTCACTGATTCCGTCAAAAATATTTTTTGCGTTTCATTTTTCGGTTGAAAACCGCTGTATAGTTTCCATAATTCTTCCTGCATCTTCTGCGCGTTTACACTCCTCTGGCCTCTGGCCATCGTTTGCCACTCTTCATTGATAATTGCCTTTACATAATTTGTCAGCTCGCTTTTCAGTTCGGCGCGAAATTCAGCCGGAAATGGTGTTGCGTCCCGATACAGCGCTGCGATGCAGTTAGCTTCATTGACCGTAACATCTTGGGCCTTGTCGAAATCCTGCCACGTAATGACGACTATAAAAGCAAGAAGAACCGCGTAAATTACGCCGAGGGTGGCAAATATAAAACCGGCAATATCGTTATGGAGTTTGCATTTATAATGCGGATAAATTTTCCGGATAATGAGGAGGCCTGCAATCGATACGCCAACATAGAGAACGACCATAATAAGGCAGAGCAGCCACGCCGGTATGTGTACAAGCAATATTTGGATAAAGGGCATAATTTTCTCCTGGAAGTGTTATGGGGTCAAAACGCCCAAAATAGTACAGGTATCAGACGTGTTTATTCATCCACGCAATTACGTCTTTGAAGACTTCGTCACGGCTAATCTCGTTGAGCATCTCGTGGCGGCCGTCCTCGTAGAACTTGAGATTCAAATCGCCGATGCCCGCGTCTTTCAGCGTATTATATACCTGGCTCACACCTTTTGTGTTTCCGCCCACGGGATCTTTCGCGCCCGAAAAGATATAGATGGGCAAGCTCTTCGGTATCTTCGCAATATTTTCCTTTTTGTTGATATAGTTGATGCCTCCCAGCATATCGCAGAAAAAACCCGCCGTAAAGACCGCCCCGCACCAGGGATCACTTATGTATTTGTCCACTTCGGCGTTGTCCCGTGAAAGCCAGTCATAGTCCGTCCGATTTGGCTTGAAGGAGCCGTTGAAAGCGCCGAACGAGAGCTTGTTCATAATTTCGCTCTTTGCTTTTTTTCCGTGAATCTTCGCGTCCATCTTCGCGATGAAAAGGCCAATCTTTCCAATTGCGCCCGGATCGCCGCCCGTGCCCGAAAGGACGAGCCCCGTAAGCTCATTGGCGTAAAGCATCGAGTAGTGGCGTGAGAGGAAAGAGCCCATGCTGTGGCCGAAGAGGAAAAACGGCTTCTTTGGACATTCCTTTTTTATGATGCCGGTCAGAGTGTGCATGTCTTCCACGACTTTTTCCCAGCCATTTTCATCGGCGAAATAGCCGACCTCTTCCTGCGAGCCGGCGGTCTTCCCGTGTCCCCGGTGATCGTTCGCGTATACGGCATATCCCGCTTTTGTCAGCGCGTCGGCAAAGCGCTCATACCGGCCCGCGTGCTCCGCCATTCCGTGGGCTATCTGAACGGCTCCTTTAATAGCTGAAGCATTATCCGGCATCCATCTGTAGGTGAATATTTGTGTTCCGTCCGATGCTTTGAAGGTAAAAGTATCGTTTTTCATGTCTGTCCCTCCCTATTTATAAAATTGCATCAAATATTAATGAGCAAATATTTACAGAGACGTTTCCATTTTCTATCTGCATTGATTAGAAGCGCCCTCAATGTTCGTCTAATCTTTTGCAGCACCGCTCCCATCATTTTGATGAACTATTTGATAAGATATCGCTTCTGATGAAAAGAAGTATAAGAATAAAGGACTTGTATGTCAATGAAAAAAGTCATTATATATGGGATGGTGTGCTGATGCTGGTCAGACGGCCACAACTTTAATCATAACATCATCATTTCTCTTTATCATTTTCCGGGATAATCATTTTTCTTCTCTGGCTTTCGGACACAGGAGGAGCATTGCGCTTCAGAGGGTGTGCCCGACGGAAAGACATAGCGCACGGCGCGTTCATAGAGCAGGTAATCCCACGCCCAGTTGATCAGCACCATCACCCGGTTGCGAAATCCGATAAGATTGAAAAGATGGATGACCAGCCACATCACCCAGGCAAAAAATCCGGTAAATGTCCGGGAGCCAATGGCAACTCCGGCAGCTTTGCGGCCGATAGTGATCATCGAGCCGCGATCCTTATAGATAAAAGGTTGTGGCGCCAGCCTCGCAATTTGTCTTAATATGTTTTGCGCAGATGTAACACCGGATTGAATGGCCACCTGTGCGACCATTGGCAGGATACGCTGACCTTCGTTGATCGACGCCAGATCGCCGATCACATAAATATTCTGCTGATCCTGAATCTGCAGCGTCTCGATGACCGCCACACGGCCATCGCGCGTAACCGGAATATTGGAAGCAGCGGCAAGTCCTTCTCCCTTAACGCCTGCCGTCCAGACAACGGTGTTCGTCTCAATATTCTCCGCGCCTTTTAAACCGACTCTGTCAGGAAAGACTTCGGCGACTGCGGCCTTCAGGCGTACATCAACACCCATTCCCCGCAGTTGTCTTGCCGTGTAGTCCCGGATGTTTGAAGGCATGGACGAGACCAGTTGTTCGGCAGCTTCCAGCAGAATGATGCGCGCTTCGGAAAAATCAATGCCGGGGTAATCCTTGATCAGCGGGCCATGGATGAGTTCCGTAAGCGCTCCCGCGTATTCCACGCCGGTCGCGCCGCCACCGACGATAACAAACGTCAGTAAACTTTTTCTTCTTTCCGCGTCCGGTTCTCCCGCCGCCGACTCAAAGCAGCAGATGATATGATTTTTCAACGCGACGGCTTCTTCCAGCGTTTTCAGGAAATAGGCGTGCTTTCCGACACCCGGAACGCCGAAGGTTGAAGTGACGCTGCCGTTTGCCAGAATCAGATAATCATAAGATATTGTTTCACCATCCGTCTCGATTCGACGATTTTGCAAATCAATCCGCCGCGCGTGCGCCAGAATAAAATCTATATTCGGTATTTTACAGAAAACGCTGCGCACAGGATAGGCAATGTCCTCGGCAGTGAGCTCCGCAGCAGCTACCTGATAAAGAAGAGCCAGAAAGGTGTGATAATTGTTGCGGTCGATCACCACCACATCCACAGGCTTATTGGCCAATGTGCGAGCCGCCCACAGGCCGCCGAAGCCCCCGCCGATAATAACGACTTTAGGTCTTTTGCCTCCAGTTGAGTTTTCCAATGCTTTTTTACCTTACGGTTGGTCAGCAACCCCCCGGCGAGATGCTGGTTAAGCGGCCACGACCTTAATCGTGACATCAACGTTCCCTTTAATTGCTTTCGAATGCGGACATGCTTTGTGTCCTGCTGCAACTACCTTCTCTGCATCTTCTTGAGAAAGGCCTTCGATTTTTACATCCAGATCTACTACCAAACCAAAGCCACCATCTTCAGTTGGACCAATACCCACCGCAGATCTTACTTCGATTGTCTTTGGAATTAATCTGAGTTGGCGCGACATAAACTCACACGCGCTTCCGAAACAGGCAGCGTATCCCGCCGCAAACAAATGTTCCGGTGTTGTCGTCGCTTCTCTTCCCGGGCCTCCCATCGCTTTAGGAATAGATAAATTTACGCTGACAATCCCGTCATCAGATTGGGTGTGACCGTTTCGGCCTCCAGTCGCCACAGCGTGAGCTGTGTAAAAAACCTTTATTGCCATTTATGCCACCTTCTGGTTGAATTCCAGATTGTTCTAACGTTAATTTTTTTGATAAGATATTGCTTCTGCTGGAAGCAATTATAAGAACAACGGTTTTGTATGTCAAGGAAACAAAATGCGGGGTGTACGTCAGGCACAGAATTCTTACCTGACTTTGACCATGCCGTGAACTGCGATGGCTTTCCGGCGCGGAAATTTTATATACGGACTGATCTTGGAATTTATATTCTTCCCGGTGCCGTCGTAATTAAGGGTGACTATGGGAACTCCTGTATATTCTTCAATGCGCGAAGCCATGGCTTCAGTGACAAGGCCTGCGCAGCAAAAAGCGGGATTGGTCTGCACAAAAAGAGATATGTCGGGATAGTGCTCCATCAGCGCGGAAATCTTCAGCAGATTGTCGGTGGACTCGCCGAAATGCTGCACGGTCACGTCATATTTATCGTATATAGTTTTGTAATCGATGGCGGTGGTCAAAGACGGTTCATTCAGTAATTCATTGAATATTTTGTAATAGCTTTTCTCCAGCTGGTTGACGAGCGCGATGAGCGTTTTGGTGACGAGGACGTCGATGAATTCCCCTTCCAGAAACCAGCGGCGCATGTAGGGATTGGCAATGAGTTTGGCGAATTCATTAAACGGGGTGGTGATGACTTCGCCGCCGTATTCCTCGATGCAGTGAATCAAATCCTGATTAAACACATCATTGTCGCGGGCATACATATCACCGAAGATGGCGACTTTCGGGCGAAAGCCCGGAATGATTTCTATTTTTTTGAACAGGTTGATCACTTTGGTCAGATCGTCATCCTTGCTTCTGCCACCCAGCAGTGTGTTGTAAAGTATGTTCACAGACTGGGCAATCAACTTATCCGTCATGCCCTTTTCTTTTTCATAGGGACGAATCTTGCAGCCGATTTTGCGCAGCATGCCGCCGAACATGTGGGCAAAATAGGCATCTATGGATGCTTGTATGGAAATGTCGCTAAGCGATATTCTTCCGATATACATGTCCACTTTCTCCATACCCTTGCCGGCAGTTTCCATGATGCCTTTGATCAATTGCGGATACAACCGGATGTTACAGGCCACGTGGCTTTCAAAGCACCAGCCCACTGTCTGGGAGGGGTCCAAAAGGTTTTCTTCAATGTAGTCCATGTAACTTTGCGCGATCAGGTTCACGGGCAGACATTGTCCGGTATTGGTGCGCAGGCCGCGACGGATAATTTTTTCAGTGAGCGGCACCATCCGCGCGTCGATGCCTTCTTTGATAAATACCGCTTCCAGCAGTTTGGCGTTGATGGGATCAAAACAGGGGAAGAGCAGCGTCTTGTCTTTGATTTTAGCGGCGCTCTCGGAATTGAGCGGAAGCGCACGCGACGAAATCAGGCGAAGGTTTTTGTTCTTATGGTGATTGTCAAATGAGCGCACGGCTGCCTCGATACGGGTTTCATAACCGACGTTGGAATCGTGTTCGTCAAGTTCGAGGATCAAATAAGGTTTGCTGTATTTGTCCATGATGCGTTTAAAATATTCTAGAGAGAAGGAATCGGGACTGCATTTGAACGATGTCACATAAACCGGATAAAGACCGGGTGTGCGAGCGATATAGAGCGCGGCCTTTAAAATCCGCGCGGCATAATTCCAGTGCATTCTCTTGAGCAGAGGGTCTATTTCGGTTAAATCTTCCTTATGCACAGGCAGCATGTCCTGATAAAATGTTTTAATATTAAGCGCGCCGAAGATGTCCGGTATGCCTTTATTCATCGATTTTTGCATGATGGCGTATGGTCTGCCTAAAAGCGCCACACTGATCTTTCCCGCATCAGGCTTCTCTCTCTGATAGACGTTGAGCAGGTTGTCGCGGCCTTCGGAATAAAAGGAAAGCGCCGCTTCATAGGCGTTATAAATTTCCCAGTAGCCGGTATTCAAGATCGACTTCAGGATGGAAAAGAGTTCAATGCGCGATTGAAAGGAGTGGTGATCGATAACCGGCATGATAGTTTTGTTTTTCATACGCAGGCTTTTCATGCCCGCCGAGAGTGTGGCCGCGAACTGGGTATAATAACAGTAGTAGCGGTAATCCTCATCTTTAAGCTTTGCGGCTTCCAGATACACAGGCAAAAAAATGTAATCGCACTTGTCGGCCAGATATTGCACATGACCGAAAAAGGCGTTCATCGGCGCGCAGAATTCCGCCCCCGCCATCTTTTTACCGGACTTAATCGCGTTCTTTAAGCCCTCCGACGTGACGGTTTCCACGCCGAGGGTGGCGAAAAAATGTTTCCAGAGCGGCATCTCTTCGGCCAGATACAGGGCGTGGGGAATGCCGATCCTCACTGACTTTTTGAAGGTGGCGGGCTTTTTGGCCAGTGGAAATACCTTACTGCGTTCTTTGATCAGGTCATATTGTTTCTTGGTTGAACCGACATAATGTTTGGTGTCATAATCGCGTCCGCAGAGAAATCCGAAGGCCACCGTTTCTCCCTGAACGGTAACTTTGTTGATTTTGCAGTTGTTTTGGCATAGTTCGCAGATTTCATTTTCCACCGGAATATTTTCTGAATAAAGCGATAGACCACGGAAAGCGGAATCTCTCACAACGTTTTCCGCCAGAATGAGCGCACTGCCCAGCGCGCCGGTCAAGTGACAGAATTGGGAAACAAAGATTGGTTTATTCAGGCGGTGCTCAAAGGCGGCAACCAGCGCCTGATTGCGGGCTGTAGCGCCCTGAAAGCATACGCTCTGTCCGATGCTGGCCTCCACCGCTACTTTCGCCAGATAATTTTCGCACACGGAATGCAGAACGCTGGCCAGCACTTCATCAACGGTGTATCCTTCCGTCAGATAATTGTTGATATCCCGTTCCATGAAAACGGTGCAGCGGTCGCTGGATATCGGCGCAGGAGTATTGATGGCGCGCCCGGCATAGTCGGAAAGGCTCACGCCGAGTTTCACGGCCTGCTCTTCGATGAAGCTGCCGGTGCCCGCGGCGCAGACATTGTTCATGACGGAGGATGTAACCATGCCATTTTGCATGGTGGTGAATTTGGCGTCCTGTCCGCCGATCTCGATGATCGTGTCCGCTTCGTTGTTGAGTTCATAAGCGGCGCGCGCGTGCGCGGTGATTTCGTCGATGATCAAATCGGCATTAATGATGCGGCCGATGAATTTGCGTCCTGATCCGGTGGCGCCGACGCCGTCAAAAATAAATTCACAGGAATGTTTCTGGGAGATGTTGTCGATGGCCTCAAAGAGCGCTTGCACGGCTGTGACGGGCTGGCCTGCGGTCTGTGTGTAAAGACCGATAAGCACAACGTTTTGGCTGTTGATCAAAACCGCCTTGGTGCTGGTCGAGCCGATGTCGATACCCAGATAGACTGCCTGCTTTTTTTGCAGGGGCTTATAGATATCCACTTCAATAGCAGCGTGGTTGTTGCCGGGTTTATACAGATAACTGGCGGTGGTGGAAAATTCCGGGTATCTCGAAAGCGTCAGTTGCAGCGGCGGATAGCCGTACGTTTTTTCTTTGTTTTCCAAAACGAAAAATTCATCCCAACCTTTCGCGCCAAGCGGCGCGGGAACTGTTTCTTCCAGGTAAAGCAGAGCGGCGCCGATCGCGCCATAGAGATGACTGTGTTCACCGATAATTGGTTCGGCCTGCAAAAGGTTGCGGAAATGCTTGACCACGGCGGAATTCATGGAAACGCCGCCGGCCAGAATCAGCGGTGTGTGTATTTTCGAATCGGGAATGAGTGTGTCAATAACGTTTTTAGCCAAGCCTTCGCACAGCCCGTCGCTGATCTGCCCTATGGAATAACCTTCCTGCTGGGCGTGAATCAGATCTGTTTTGGCAAACACGGCGCAGCGCGTGGCGATCTTCGGCGTGTTGCTCTGGTTGCAAAACGCAACGCTGCTGAGGGTTTCGATGCTTTTGAGATTAAGCCGTTTGGCCTGCTGATCCAGAAAACTGCCGGTTCCCGCGGCGCACGAAGAGTTTGACCGAAAGCGTTCGTAATCGCCTAGTTCGTTGAACGTAATCAGACCGAAATTTTCACCGCCGACAAATAAAATGCTGCCGACTTCGGCATGATATTTTTTCACGGCGGCAATCATGGCAATCTGNNTAAGTATCAAGCGCAAGGTATCGCTGATGGCCCCGGAATGAAACTGATAGAATGAGTTGATCACCGCGCTTTTTTCGTCAACCACGACAACGGACAGCGCAACTGATCCGATATCTATTCCTACAATGTGTAACATAATAACACCTGATTTATTCTGTCTTATGCCCTTTCTAATATCTGTACTCAATGAGATCAACCAGTGGAGCCCCCCCATCTGGCAGGAGCCGGAGGCTCCCTGTAATAATGAGACCCAAGCTTCAGAAACAAAGTGCGCTAAAGCTTGCAGGTCGAATTATCCCGCACAGTAGAGGTTAACGCGACCTCCCGCGAGTGCAACCTGACCTCGACCTGACACGTGACCCCAAGTGACCTTTAGGTTATTCAGGTTATCGGGTGGCGTATTCATCCCCCAGATTGAGCTGGGGGATTTCAAGTAGCGGGATTAAAAGATCCTCGTCAAGAGCCGGAATAAAGATTATAATATTTTTTGCATCCTGACTGATCATCATTTTTCCTCGTCTCTATTGTTCATGATAATCTTTATTTTTTTAATCGCTTTTAAATCTATAATAAAAGTTTTTTAATGACGATTTGATAAGATATTGTTTTTGATGAAAGGGACTATAATAAGAACTGCCCTGGCGGATAGAAGCCCGGCTTTATATGATACTCTCATTTTGATGCTCGTTACCGTCGTCCTTGCACTTCAAACGGTCAAGGCTGTTGTGCAGATATCCGCACCGCGATTTCTATCAAGGCTTTCTTTTGGGCTGCCTATCAAGCTTGTCTTTTAAATTTTGTTTCTGTTTTTCAGCGTTCTGTTTCTGACCCTTTTCCTTATCTTTCTTTCCGCCCTTGTCTCCCATTACGTCTCTCCTTTTCCTGTTGTCCAAAACATCTTTTCGGAGCATGGTTTCTGTTGCAACCACAGTAGACCCGTCATTATTAATTGTAATCTTGCATACTTTTCAAAATCAGTCAATTACCGCTTTCAGAAAGATATACGTATTTTAACGAGAACTATGACTTGAGTTCGACATTACTGAACATATCATGATATTTGCCTGTGATGGTGGCGTAGAAAGCCTTGATCTTCTCATATCTTCTTCAATACGCCCCGTGGGATAGAAGATAGGACCTCTACCGCCTACTTTACGCCGGTAGTCGAGAAATCCCAGCACAATAGGAACATTGGTCCCTGTGACAATGCAATGGCGAAATATTATTCGCCCTTAATTTTTTGTGGACGTGAGGTGTTGAACCGCTTTTTCCAGTCCGTCGAGGGTCAGTTCGAACATGGGGAAAATCTGCCGGATCATCTCCGTTGTCCTGGTATACTCCCATTCCCGAGGATGCATGGGATTTAACCAGGCGCAATGGCGGAATGTCTTGGCCAGGAATCGCAGACGCTCAATACTGGTGCCTGTTGGTCTGGCATCTATATAAATAGCGCCATTGGGATGCATAAGTTCGTAAGGGGCCATGCTGGCGTCTCCCACAATGATCAGACGGGTCTCCGGGTCCCGGCGAATGAAATCGTCAACCTGTTCCGGTTTGAATTGCCTCTGCGGATCGGACCAGACGCGGCTGTAGATGGTATTGTGAAAAAAGTAAATCTTCAGATCTTTGAACTGGGAACTGGCATAGTGAAAAAGAGTCTGAACAACATCGATGTAAGGATCCATGGACCAGCCGCCGTTATCAATCAGGAGTATCACCTTCAGACGGTCCGCCAGGCGGCGATCGAAGATGATCTCGATTTCTCCGGCATTGCGCATGGTTTCATAGACGGTCTTATCGATATTCACAACATCCCGGGGACCCGTCGGCGCCATGCGCCGCAGTCTTTTCATGGCCTCGCCCATCTGAAACTGGGTCAGGGGGCCTTCCTGGGAATAATCCCGGTAACGCCGTTCCATGGCGACCTTGACGGCCGAATGGTTCCTCGACTCTCCGCCGACGCGCATCCCTCCGGGATGAATGCCTGAGTGTCCCGTAGGTGACGTTCCTCCCGTTCCGATCCATTTGTTGCCGCCGTGGTGAGCCTCGGTCTGTTCCTTCAGGCGATCCAGAAAATATTGGATCAGTTCTTCCGGCGTCATATTTTTCAGGGTCTCTTTATCGATGCCCAGAGCGTCAGCCATTTCTTCCGGATTTTTCAGCCACTCATCGAGCAAGGATCTGGCAATTTCCGTCAACTCCACAGCCGTCGGATCTTCCAGAGAAGCTCCCTTGAAGTGGTGGGCGAAGATCTGGTCGTAAGTATCGAAATACCGCTCACTTTTTACAAGAATGGTCCGGGCAGCCGTATAGAATTCGTCGAGCGAATGAATGAGCCCCATATTCATGGCCTTCTGCAAGCGCAGGAAAGAAGTTGGTGTTACGGGGATTCCCCGATCTCTTAACGTATAAAAAAAATCAACAAA
>PLMV01000093.1:3206-3337 GCA_003141615.1 Syntrophaceae bacterium | reverse complement strand
AGAACATTAACCGGTGCGGGTAGTGCGCCTGCGCGCAAAACAATCGCTAAGTCGCGCGCTTCATCCATTGTGAAATTACCGGTAATTTGAGCCTGACCGCCGGATATTCTTTCCTGAATAACAGGCGCCGA
>PLMV01000093.1:0-3065 GCA_003141615.1 Syntrophaceae bacterium | reverse complement strand
TTTGTCCGGTTGATTTATCTGTACGTAAACCATAAGCAATGATATCTCCCTCCGGAATATTGCCGCGAAGAGCTTCATCCAGGGAATTCTCATCATCAACTATCTTGAATTCCAAGAGGGCTGTTTTTCCGATGAGGTTTTTCGCTCTTTCCGGATCTTTAATGCCTGGTAATTGAATTAAAATGCGATTGTCGCCTTCCGGGATAATTTCCGGTTCCGCGACACCAAACTGGTCCACGCGGTTGCGGATGGTTTCCAGAGAATGTTCAACCGTTAGTTTTTTCAGTTCAATAGCTCTTTTATCCTTAATTTTTAAACTGACAAGCTGTCCGCCGTCNNGCGCCGTTTGCTTTTTCCACTTTCCGAAAGCGCACCTTATTTTCCATTAATGATTCCTTCAGATCATTAGCCGATCTTTCCATCAGCGATTCCAGAGCTTTTTCCGTATCAACCTCCAAAACAAGATGCATTCCTCCCTGGAGATCCAGTCCCAGATGAATTTTTTCTTTGGGGAAATATTCATTCCAGGGGGATGGAAGCTGGGGAATTAGTGTCGGTATTAAAAAATAGAGAGCAACGAGACAGACACTGATTGTAATTGCCATTCGAATTTTTATAGATTTGAACATGAATTGCCCCTTTCTATGCTATTCCTTTGTTGCAGGTGCCCCCGCTTTTTGGAGAACTGTTCCGATTGCTCCGCGGGAGACTTTGATTCTTACTTTGTCGGCAATTTCTAAAGTGATGACTGAATCAGAAAGACCGGTTACTCTACCGTGAATTCCGCCTGTGGTCACTACTGTGTCACCATAGGCAAGGTTACCTAACATGGCCTTGAGTTCTTTTTGTTTCTTTTGCTGGGGACGAATCATCAGAAAATAGAAAATTACAAAAATTACTCCCATCATGATCATGAAACCCCAATCACCAAAACCACCGGTTGAACCGGCGGCACCTTGGTTACCACCCATTGCGTATGCTGTTGATGTCAATTTAATTTCCTCCTTAAATTTGCTCTTTATCAGAATTTTTTATAATTTCATCTTATTTATTTAAAAAATCATTTTTAAATTCTAAAAAACGACCTTCTTTTAATGCCGCCCGAATTTGCTCCAGAAGTCGCATATAGTAGCGGACATTGTGAATAGTGTTTAATACCATAGCCAGTATCTCACCGGCAACATAAAGATGACGTAAATATGCCCGAGAATAATTTTTACAGGTGTAGCAATCACATGTTTCGTCAAGTGGATCATTACACTCCCGCCAGCGGGAATTTTTTATAACAATCTTTTCTGAATTTGTAAACAATAATCCGTGACGGGCGCATCGGGTAGGTATGACGCAGTCAAACATGTCTATTCCGCAGGATACTCCAAAAACAATGTCCTGGGGCGTGCCAACGCCCATAAGGTAGCGCGGTTTATCCGCAGGTAATAAAGGAGTAATTGAGTCGGTTATCTCATACATTATTTCTTTAGGTTCGCCTACGCTCACTCCACCTAACGCATAACCATCAAAACCAAGGACAGCGGTTTGTTCCACCGCTTGTTTGCGTAAGTCCAGATAAGTACCCCCCTGAATAATGCCAAAAAGNNCACATCATAATATCTGAACCGAGCGCTTCCTGGATTTCAATCGCTTTCTGTGGACTCAGAAAGTGTTTGGAGCCGTCAATGTGGGAACGAAACATAACGCCATCGGGCGTAATTTTGCGCAGGGCGCCTAAACTGTAAACCTGAAAACCACCACTGTCGGTCAGAATCGGATCCGGCCAATTCATGAACCGGTGAAGACCACCCAGTTTTTTGATAGTTTCATGGCCGGGACGCAAATATAGATGATAAGTATTGCCTAAAATAATTTCAGCGCCGCAATTCTTGATCTCTTCGGGCAGCATTGATTTGACTGTGCCCTGCGTACCCACCGGCATAAACGCGGGTGTATGCACCATGCCGTGGGGAGTAATCATTTTCCCCAACCGGGCGGAAGTTTTACTGTCTTGTTTTATTAGATCAAATTGAAAAGGCATCTGTTTGTATCCTAACCCCGATAAACGGGATAAATGCGTTAACGAAATTATTNNCTAACTTACTAAAGAATCAGCATGCAGTCGCCGTAACTGTAAAAAAGATAACGGTTTTCTACAGCATGCAGATAAGCTTTTTTTATCAAGTCTGTACCGGCAAAAGCGCAAACAAGTAAAAATAAGGATGATTGCGGCAAATGAAAATTGGTCAAAAGTCCGTTGACTCTTTTAAATTTATAACCGGGATAAATAAAAAAATTGGTAAAACCGGACTTCGCTTGGACATATCCATCATTATCGGCAACACTCTCTAATGTACGAGTAGATGTCGTTCCCACTGCAATAAGGCGCCTGGCATTATTAATGACTTGGCTGCTCTTTGTACTTATTTCATAATACTCGGCTTCCATAACATGTTTTTCCACTTCATTTACTTCGATAGGCAGAAAAGTTCCATAACCAACGTGCAAAGTTATCGGGGCGATTTGGATACCTTTGGCTTGCAACGTTTGCAGAACATCAGCCGAAAAATGCAGTCCGGCAGTAGGGGCCGCAATAGAGCCCGGATTTTTCGCGTAAATAGTCTGGTAACGTTCCCGGTCAGTGACATCCTGCCCAGCGGTTTTCTTACGCTTAATGTAAGGGGGCAGAGGGGCTCTACCGAACTGGTTTAAATAAGCCTCAAAACCATCCGGAGCAAAAAATTCCAACAGCCATTTTTTATTCGATATGCGGGCTAAAACCTTTGCCTCACAGTTATTACCGAGAGCGATAACATCGTTTTCACGCAGTCTCTTCGCCGGCCTTAACAGCACTTCCCATGTTTGAGACTCTTTTTCGCTTTTTCTCTTAGTTAAAAGCAATATTTCCAGAATGCCTCCGGTCGGCTTTTTGCCAAAGAGTCTCGCGGGAATAACACGGGAATCGTTGATGACGAGGACATCGCCGCTTTGTAAAAAATCAGGTAGTTGAAAAAAAGATAAATCTGCCATTTTTTCTTTCTTTTTGTCCAGAAAAAGCAGGCGCGAGCGATCCC
>PLMV01000139.1 GCA_003141615.1 Syntrophaceae bacterium | reverse complement strand
AATATTCACCCCACAGGCAAATTCTTGGGCGATGTTCACACACCGGTGTTTATCATGGAAGAAGGAGCTTTTTTTGATGGCAGATCCCATATGGCTGAGGTGGCGGAAAAGAAAAAGGATGTTCATCAAGCAGATTGATGGGCAGATAAACCTGCAGGCCGTACCTAATAAAAATACATTTATTTACATCTGCACCAATCAGTTTTAACCTGTTATTATTGTCATAATGCGTAATTACAAAAAAATAGACTGACGGTCAGAAAATGCTTGACAAGAAAATAATGTTATGATTAGTAACCCCAAGTTTTGAGTATCAAGAGTAGGGTTTTCTATCCTTCTATTAAATATATTCAAAACACCATTGAATAAAAAACTTCATGCATTTGAGGTTATGCATATTGATAAAAACTGCCAAGTGAACAAAAGAAATGTTTTACCCGCGGTTTTTTATGAAAAATGCAAGATATAAACAGAGGTAAACAATGGTCACAGTCATTCCTGATTATACGCTTCTGATCCAAATGGGTTTATTCCTGAGTTTAATTTTTGTGCTTAATATTCTGCTTTACAAACCAATTCTATCCATAATTGAAAGACGCAAAAAACAACTTGAAGAGTCGGAAAACGAAATTAAGCTCTTTAATGAATCAGTAGAAAAAAGAGTTGCTGAATATGAGGAAAAATTAAGACAAGCCAAAATTAAGGGATCGGAACTAAAAAAAGAAATAATTCAAGAAGGCGTAAATCAGGCTAAAAACATTGTTGATGTTGTTCGCAATGAAATACCTGTCATTGCACGGGAAGCTCAGCAAAAAATGGATAAGGAAGTTGAAAAGGCCAAGCTGATTTTGGATAGCCATGCTAAGGAATTATCTTTGGAGATTGCCCGGAAAGTATTGGGGAGGCCGCTACAATGAAAAAAAAGATTTTCTTCTTTACGTTGTTCATCTTTCTAATTTCAATCAGTACTGCTTTTGCTGCCGCTGAAGGTGAGGGCGGTCACGATTCCCAAGAGTGGATTGATTTAGGCAAGAAGACTTTTGATTTTATTGTCTTGGTTGGTTTGCTTTATTGGCTTTTGGCTGCCCAGATAAAAGAATTTTTTTCCGGGCGTCGTGTGGAGATTAAGAAAACTCTTGAAGAATCGGTAGAGAGAAAGGCAGAAGCCGAAAAAAAATACCGTGAATATTCGGAGAAAATCGATAAAGCCTCAGTGGAAATTGACGGTATTTTTGAGATGATTAAGGCTCAGGGTATTACCGAAAAACAAAAGATTATTGAAGATGCCGAAAAAGCCGCTAAAAAGATGAAAGAAGATGCCCGTACGCGCATTGAGCAGGAGTTGAAGGGGGCGTCAGACCAGTTGAAGGCGCAGGCAGTTCAATTGTCGGTGCAAATGGCTGAAGAAATTCTTAAACAAAGCATTACAGCACAGGATCACGAGGTAATGGTTAAAGAATATATGGATAAGGTGGTAATAAGAAATTGATCAGCAATATTTCCAAACGTTATGCGCGTGCTTTTTTTGAAATTGCAACTGAAGAAAAACAGTTAGAGCGCTACTATAACGAGCTCAATCAGTTTGCATCGATTATTGCCCAAAACAAAGCTTTAAATGATTTTTTGGCTAACCCGGTCTTTGAGCAGGGTAGTAAAAAAGGTGTTGTGAAAAGTATAATTGGCAAATTGCAGTTATCCACTATGACAATAAGTTTTTTAAATTTACTGGTGGATAAGAAAAGAATCGATATTCTGCATGATATAGTTATTTGCTATCGCCAATTAATGGATGAAGTACTTAAAAAAGTAAGAGTAAATATAAAAACAGCATTTCCTCTTTCCAGCAATATGCAGGATTATGTTAGCTCTAATCTGGAGAAACTAACGGGCAGGAAAGTTGAATTATTTATAGAAAATGATCCCAATCTATTGGGTGGCATAGTTATTGGGGTTGGCGATACACTTTACGATGGCAGCATCAAAAATCAATTGAACAATATGAGGAATCTCTTAGGGGAGGCTAGATAGGGCATGGAAACAATTAAAGCGGAAGAAATTAGTCAAATTATTTCTGAGCAAATAAAAAGCTATGAAAAAAAGCTGGATATAAGCGAAACCGGAACAGTCTTATCCGTTGGTGATGGTATTGCCAGAGTATACGGTGTGCAGAATGCAATGGCGATGGAGCTTTTGGAATTCCCCGGCGGCATTTTAGGCATGGTTCTCAATCTGGAAACAGACAATGTCGGTGTTGCGGTTTTGGGTGAAGTTACTCACATCAAAGAAGGCGACATCGTAAAGAGAACTGGCAAGATCGCGCAAGTGCCGGTCGGTGAAGGATTGCTGGGACGTGTAATTGATGCGACTGGCGAACCCCTTGATGGCAAGGGACCGATTGAAACCAATGAATACCGCCGTATTGAAATGATTGCTCCCGGTGTTATTCAACGCCAACCCGTTAATCAACCCATGTACACAGGATTGAAGGCTGTCGATGCCATGACACCAATTGGCCGCGGACAGCGCGAACTTATTATCGGCGACCGCCAAATTGGCAAAACGGCAATTTGCGTCGACGCAATTATAAGACAGAAAGATACCGGTATTAAATGTATTTACGTCGCTATCGGGCAGAAAAAATCTACCGTTGCTCAGGTTGTGGAAAATCTGAAAAAGCATGATGCCATGTCCTACACCTGTGTAGTGGCCGGTTGTGCCAGCGACCCGGCAACTTTGCAGTATATTGCCGCTTATGCCGGTTGCTCCATCGGTGAGTATTTCCGTGATAAAGGTGAGGATGCCTTAATTATTTACGATGATCTTTCCAAGCAGGCTGTCGCCTACCGTCAGATTTCACTGTTGTTGCGCCGTCCTCCAGGACGTGAAGCGTATCCCGGCGATATTTTTTATAACCATTCCCGCTTACTGGAGCGAGCCTGTCGTGTAAGCAAAGAACTGGGTAGTGGATCACTGACAGCTCTGCCTGTTATTGAAACTCAAGCCGGTGACGTTTCCGCTTACATTCCGACAAACGTTATTTCCATTACTGATGGTCAGGTTTATCTGGAACCAAGTTCATTCTTCTCCGGCATTCGTCCGGCAATCAACGTTGGTTTGTCGGTATCCCGAGTCGGTGGTGCGGCGCAGGTTAAGGCCATGAAGCAGGTCGCCGGAACGCTGAAACTTGATCTGGCCCAATACCGCGAATTAGCGGCCTTTGCTCAATTCGGCAGCGATCTTGATAAATCAACGCAGGCGCAATTGGATCGTGGCGTGCGATTAGTGGAATTACTCAAGCAGCCTCAGTTTATGCCTATGTCTCTTTCTCAGGAAGTTGTAATCCTTTTTGCCGGTACCAGAGGCTTTATCGATAAATATGAAGTTGAAAAAGTCCGTGTCTATGAGCAGCAGTTGCTGAGTTTTGTGGAAAGCAAATATGCGGATATAATGAAAGAAATTGAAGAAAAGAAAATTATATCGCCGGAATTGGAAAAGAAAATGAAGGATATGCTTACAGAATTTGATTCTGTTTTTGTTGCAGAATAATTTAAACAATTAATCCGTTGAGGAGAATTTTGTAGTGGCCTCGCTTAAAGATATAAAAAGAAAAGTAGGTGCCGTTCAAAAAACGAAGCAGATTACACGCGCTATGAACATGGTAGCCGCGTCGAAGTTTAAGTCCTCTCAAGTAAGGATGGAGAACTTCCGCCCGTATGCCGGCAAGTTCATGGACGTGCTCAACAGTTTGGCCTTGCGTGTGGAAAACATGTCCCATCCGCTTTTGGCTGTCCGCGATCCTAAAAAAATTCGGGTAGTTTGCATGACTTCTGATCGCGGCCTTTGCGGCGGGTTCAATACTAACCTGATCAAGGCAACCGAAAGATTTATAAAAGATAAAAGTCAAGAAGGAAAAGAAATCTCTTTAATTAACGTCGGACGCAAAGGAAGGGATTATTTCCGTAAAAAGGCCAGCATTATTGGACAATGGATTGATATTTTAAGTAAATTTGATATGACATTGGCGGTTTCTATTTCCAATGATTTGATTACCCCGTTTATTAAGGAAGAGTATGATGAGCTTTACTTGATTTACAATCAATTCGTCAATGTTTCCGTGCAGCGACCGACAGTAATTAGATTATTTCCTTTGCCTTCCATTGGACAAGATGTTGATGTTGATCCGGATAAAAGGCTGGATTATGCGTATGAACCATCTGAGGAAGTTTTGTTGCAGAAGCTTTTAACCATGTATGTACATGTTCTGATTTTCCGGGCGCTTTTGGAAACTTCAGCCGGCGAAAACGGCTCACGGATGGCGTCAATGGATAATGCAACCAAAAATTGCGAAGATTTAATTCAGTCATTGACCTTAAAGATGAATAAGGCAAGACAAGCGGCGATTACGGCAGAGTTGATGGATATCGTTGGTGGTACCGAAGCTTTGGCGAAGGGATAAATTTTTTACGGCAAGTTGCCACAGATCAAATTTGTTAATAAGACTATTTGTAAGGAGATAGTTANNGGACCGGTTGTTGACGTGGCCTTCGAAGAGGGAAAACTGCCCAGTATTTTAAATGCAATCACCATTACCAATCCCGCCATAAATGATCAGGAAGATAATTTGATCGTTGAAGTCGCGCTGCATCTTGGAGATAATGTTGTGCGGTGTATCGCTATGGATATCACCGACGGTCTTGTTCGCGGAATGAAAGCGAAAGATACCGGCTTTCCTATCATGGTGCCGGTTGGAAAAGAATGTCTCGGCAGAATCTTAAACGTTGTCGGTAAGCCCGTGGATGGCCTCGGACCGGTGAATGCTGCGACTTACATGCCTATCCATCGGCTATCACCAACATTCTTGGAGCAGGATACCTCAGTTCACGTTCTGGAAACAGGCGTTAAGGTTATTGACCTTCTGGTTCCCTTTCCCCGCGGCGGTAAAATGGGTATGTTCGGGGGCGCAGGCGTCGGTAAGACAGTCGTTATGATGGAAATGATCCATAACATTGCTCTGCACCATGGCGGTATTTCAGTTTTCGCGGGCGTTGGTGAACGAACCCGTGAAGGAAATGATCTTTATCTGGAGATGAAGGAATCAGGAGTTATCAAGCAGGCGGCATTGATTTATGGTCAGATGACCGAGCCGCCCGGAGCAAGGGCAAGAGTTGCTTTAACTGGTCTGGCGGCGGCGGAATATTTCCGCGATGTCGAAGGTCAGGACGTGCTCTTATTTGTTGACAACATTTTCCGTTTCACGCAAGCCGGTTCGGAAGTTTCGGCTCTGCTGGGACGTATGCCTTCCGCCGTCGGTTATCAACCGACATTGGCGACGGATCTTGGTGAACTCCAAGAACGCATCACTTCCACAACCAAAGGATCGATCACAGCAGTTCAATGCGTTTACGTTCCCGCGGATGACTTGACTGACCCCGCGCCCGCAACCACGTTCGCGCATCTTGACGGGACCGTCGTTTTGTCCCGTCCGATCGCGGAACTCGGTATTTATCCCGCGGTGGATCCTCTGGATTCAACATCGCGTATTCTTGACCCGAACGTTTTAGGTGAGGAACATTATGCTGTCGCCCGGCAGGTACAGGTGACTCTGCAAAAATATAAAGACTTACAGGACATCATTGCCATTCTGGGTATGGATGAGCTTTCTGAGGGCGACAAGCAGACCGTCAGCCGGGCAAGAAAGATTCAAAGATTCCTGTCACAGCCGTTCTTCGTTGCTGCGCAGTTTACAGGAACAGAAGGAAAATTTGTTTCCGTCGCGGATACAGTAAGAGGCTTCAAAGAGATATTAGAAGGCAAACACGATGATCTGCCTGAACAGGCTTTCTGGATGGTCGGTGGTATTGAAGAAGCTGTGGAAAAAGCCAAAAAGATTGCGCAATAAATTGTAGTTGGAGAAAGTAAATGGCGGATGAATTGATGCTGGAAATTGTAACGCCGGAAAAGATGACCTTTTCGGGCAAGGTGGAAGAAGTTACCATTCCGGGTACGGAAGGTGAATTCGGCGTGTTGCGTGGTCATGAAGCATTTTTGAGCTCCGTAGATGTTGGCGAGTTGAATTTCATTAAAGACAGCAAAAAAACCCATTATTCGGTCAATACCGGTTATGCGGAAGTTACCGCGAATAAGGTTACAATTTTAATTGAAACAGCAGAAAAATCTGATCATATTGATAAAAATAGGGCTCAAAAAGCAAAGGATAATGCGGAAGCCCGACTGGCGCAGATAGCCAAAGATGATGTCGAATACGAAAAAGTACGCGCTGCTTTGGCGCGGGCGATAGTGCGTCTAAGTGTTGCTGAAAAATAACACCATTTTTAAATCAAAGCGCTATCTTTNNTTTGATTTAGAAATGGTATAAGCAATTTATTTGTGAAACTCCAAAGCTTGCTTTGGAGTTCATATCTGTGATTCTGTTCAAGTAAAAATTTGTCCGGAAGAGTTTAATGCCTGCGGCGGTTAAAGATTTTTTTAACCGCCGTTTTTTATTGAGGGAGCTAACATATTTTCTTGACATACAAGACCGATATTCCTATACTCCCTTCCATCCGCAGTAATATCTTATAAAATTATTTAAAAAATATTGTAAATTTCTTGTTCAAGGAAACAGCTATATAAAAGAGGAGAAATGAAATGAAAAAAATTGCATTCTTATTATTAGTGGCTGTGGTGGAAATCAGGGAATAATGCGTGAGCAGACTAATACGGATGTTCATCTAACTACAAATAACTATACGATGGTTAAGGCAGGCGTTAGAGGGGAAAGTACGGGCTTTTATTTACTGGGATTTATTCCTATAATTATGGAAAATTATGCCGATGCTAAAGCTGACCTTTACCAGAATACTAATGAAAAATTAGAAGGCAGATCAATAGCGTTAGCTAACCAAACACAAGACCGGTCTCTCCGCTATTTTATTCTTTTTTCACTTCCTAAAATTACCATAACGGGTGATATCGTAGAATTTAAAAGCGAGCAATCACCTAAAGCGGAGGCAAAGACTGCCGCAGAAAAAGCTAATGCTGAAAAACCGGCAGCCGAGAAGCCGATAAACAATCCATGAATAATCCGCCAATCAGAATGGCAACTACGGCACAACAACGGGCATGCCGGGTGCCAGAAGTGGCGCCGTTTCTTATTGAGGGAGTTAGCGAGCCTGATCTATGGTTCAAAAATATTTTCCAGAACAAGTTTTTCTTCCAGCCGTTTATTGGCTTCATTTAACTTTTCCGGAGCGGAATACACGGCCACGGCCGCTGATTTTGCCGCTTTAGAAAAATAATCAACCAAAGTATCTTTTAACTTCCGCGGAGTAGCGGACAAAATATCGTTTCTGAATTTTTGCCGCATATCGTCATTAATTCCGGAAAAACTGCGCATCAAGGCAATATGGCCGCGGCCTGCCGGATCT
>PLMV01000055.1 GCA_003141615.1 Syntrophaceae bacterium | reverse complement strand
TTACTAATGTCAATGCGCCTGATGTTGTAATTTATAGCGCAATCAGTAAAAAATCAACCTGTAGTAACAATTTTAGAAAAGTCGGCAATTTTATGGAAGAGGGCCGATATTTCCGCAAGCAAGGATAACCGGTTGGTGCGGATATTTTCGTCTTTATCCATAACCATAACACCATTAAAAAAGGCATCCACCGGCGGGCGCAACTTTGCCAGCTCGCCCAGCGCAAAATTAAAATTGTTTTCGGCTATGCCTTTTTCCACCCGGGATTTAATGTTTTCAAAGGATGAAAACAGGTTGATTTCCGCATCATTGGAAAGCAAGTTGACATCGACCTGCCCATTGTGGAAGTCCTTCAGAATATTGTCCACTCGCTTAAAGGCTATGGAAATCGGTTCAAATTCGGGATTTTGCCGGAAGGTCTGCAGTGCTTTGATCTTTTTCAGAGCTAAAACTACATCGTTTACACCTTCCGTCAGAACTGCGTCTACCGTATCGTAGGCAAACCCCTGACTGATAAGTTGATTTTGCAGGCGTCCCTTGAAAAACTCCAGAACATCTTTCTTAATTTCGTCTGCCGGCTTTTTCAGAGTTCCCTTAAATAAAGCAATACTATCATCAATTAGCAAGTCGAGCGTCAGCGGATAGCGCTTGTCCAAAATGATATTGATTACACCCAGAGACTGGCGGCGCAGGGCGTAAGGATCAGCTGTGCCTGTTGGCGGCAATCCAACACCGAAAAAACCGACGATGGTATCGATTTTGTCGGCAATGCCGACAATCGCTCCTTCTTGAGTCTGAGGCAGATCGCCGCCGGCCACGATCGGCAGGTAATGCTCGTAGATCGCACTGGCAATAACCGGATTTTCTCCGGCCAGAAGCGCATATTCCCGTCCCATAATGCCTTGCAGTTCGGAGAACTCGCCCACCATCAGTGATTCCAGATCGGCCTTAGCCAGGAGCGCCGCCCTGTCAACATTTTTCTTAACGGCAGGTTTTACTTTTTGTGCGATTTTTACAGCAAGCTTTCGGAAGCGCAGAACTTTTTGATGAGATGTTCCCAGAAGCGTATGAAAGACCACTTTCTTAAGCGATTCGACACGGCTCTCCAGCGGAACTTTGCGATCTTCATCAAAGAAGAATGAAGCATCGGCCAGCCGCGCCCGCAGCACCCTTTCGTTACCACGTGCCACAACAGCCAGATCGCGCGCTTTTGTATTGCTCACCGCAATGAAGTAGGGGAGCAGCTTTCCCTCGTCATTAATAACGGGGAAGTATTTCTGATGTGAAATCATTGTGGTGGTGAGGACTTCTTTAGGAATTTTCAAATAGTCCTGGTCAAAACTGCCGCGGACGATCACCGGATATTCTACAATAAAGCTGACCGTATCAAGCAGATCTTCCGTATAGAATATTTTACCGCCGACCTCTGCCGCCGCCCTTTGCGCTTCTTCAAGAATCAGTTTCTTTCTTTCCGCCGGATCGGCAATGACATAATTTTGTCTGGATTTGTTTAGATAATCATCAAAACTGGAAACGGCAAAGGGCTCCGGGCTCATGAACCTATGTCCACAGGAAGTGTTGCCACTGTCGATATCTTCAATTTTCAGGGGGATAACATTGCCGTCGTAAAGAGCAAGCAACCAGTGAATTGGCCGGGCAAAACGCAGGTCATAATTAGCCCAGCGCATGGATTTTCTAAAAGGGATCGCCATGAGGAAGCTGGTAAGAATTTCCGGTAGAAGAGCTGCCGTCGGCTGTCCGGCAATGGTCTTGCGTGCGCCCAGATATTCGCCTTTTTCGGTGACAATAGTTTCCAAATCGGCGATTTCCAGCCCTTGGCCCCTGGCAAAGCCCAAAGCCGCTTTGGTCGGATTGCCGTTTTCATCGAAGGCGGCCTTTTTGGCAGGTCCCATTTTTTCTATTGTTTGATCTTCCTGTTTTTGGGCGACTTCGGCAATGTAGAGAACCAGACGGCGCGGCGTGGCCATGCATTTTATGCCGGCAAAGGGAATCCTCTTTTCCGTAAGAGACTTGTGGAGGATATTTTCCATATCGCCTATGGCTTTGGACAAAAACCCGGCGGGAATTTCTTCTGTTCCAATTTCAAAAAGCAGTTCGTTGCTCATTTTTTCTCCAAATTAACTATTCTTTAAGAGAGGATAACCCATTTCTTCACGTTGCTTTAAGTAAAGCTCAGCGCTGATGCGCGCGAGATTCCTGACCCGGCCGATGTAACTTGTCCGCTCGGCAACACTGATGGCGCCGCGGGCGTTGAGCAGGTTGAAGGTGTGGGAACACTTCAAACAGTAATCATAGGCGGGCAGGGCTAAATTCTTTTCGGCAATGCGCAGAGCTTCCTGTTCATAGGTGTCAAAGAGTTTACGGAGCATCGGTATATCGGCGATTTCAAAGTTATATGTGGAAAATTCCACTTCACTTTTATGATGGACGTCACCGTATTTGATCTTGTCAGTCCATTGCAGATCATACACATTGTTGATGCCTTGAATATACATGGCGATGCGTTCGGTGCCGTAAGTCAGTTCGGCGCAAACCGGATGAAGATCAAACCCGCCCACTTGCTGGAAATAAGTGAATTGGGATATTTCCATGCCGTCGAGCCAAACCTCCCAGCCTAAGCCCCAGGCGCCCAATGTCGGAGATTCCCAGTCATCCTCTACAAAGCGAATGTCGTGATCAAGGGGATCAATGCCGAAACTCTTGAGCGAATTAAGATAGAGTTCCTGAATATTAACCGGCGACGGTTTCATGATTACCTGATATTGGTAGTAATACTGGAGGCGATTGGGATTCTCACCATAGCGGCCGTCAGTGGGACGGCGTGAAGGCTGGACGTAAGCTACTTTCCACGGTTCCGGTCCCAACGCGCGCAGAAAGGTTGCGGGGTGAAAAGTGCCCGCGCCGACTTCCATATCATAGGGTTGTTGAATGACGCAGCCTTGAGAATGCCAATATTTTTCGAGGGCAAAAATTAATTCCTGAAAAGTCACAATTTTCTCCTTGCTGTTTTAAACGAAAAAAGAGGCAATGTTGCCATCAATTATCTTTATCCGAATAAGTGGCTAAGTAGCATGTCCAGCTGTTTGGTGTCAATATAAAAAGGGTAAAAACGTATTTATTAATTAATTGACATGCAAAACCGTTTACCCTATATTTCATTCCGTCAAAAGTAGGCTTTTACCAAAATATTTTTATGGAGATTTAAAAAACTATGAAAAAATTGATATGCCTGCAATAAAAAGGTGTGCCATGAAAGGAGACCGACATGAGAACTAAGGAACAATACATAGTGCACTTGCAAATAGACTGCACCACAAGTGCCACAAAAATCAAACGCTATGGAGGTTTAAATGGCGAAGATACAAAATAAGGTTATGAATGCCCGTGAGGCGATCGGCAGGTTTGTGAAAGACGGCGATCATCTGGTTATCGGTAACTATACTGTGGGCACCTGCGCCGAACTTGTCTTCGAGGTTATCCGACAGCAAAAAAAAGGACTGACCCTCTATTCCCAATCCGGGGTCTTCGATGTTGAGGTTCTTGTGGCCGGAGGATGCGTGGATAAGCTGGTTAGCACCTATGTCTATCGCGCCGGAGGTAAGGAGGGTGGCTCTGCCGTTGAGCGTGCGCTGCGGTCCGGTACGATCATGATGGAGGACTACACGAACTTCCAGTACAATGCGCGTCTGATGGCTGGCATGCACGGGTTTAGCTTCATGCAGGTTCTGGAGGGCGCCATGGTGACTGACCTTTTCAAGAAGCGCTCCTTTATGGGCGAGAATAAATACAAAGTCATCGCCTGCCCTTATACGGGGAAGCAGATTCTTACCGTGCCTGCGGCCAACCCGGACGTGTGTATTGTGCATGTTCAGCGTGCGGACAAGTTCGGCAACGCCCAGTACTGGGGTGCCATGGGCAGTGTCGCGGCTGCGGCGCTCGCCAGCAAGAAGATCGTGATCTCGTGCGAGGAGATTGTCGAGCACGATATTATCCAGTCCAGCCCGCACCTGACCATCATACCCAGCTACCGGGTAGATGCTGTAGTTGAGGTTCCGTGGGGGGCGCATCCCACAGAGGTGCTGGGGTATTATAACCTTGATAGAATGATGTATGCGATGTTTTTCTTGATGGATATGACAGGTGATAGCCTGAAAACATGGATGGACGAATGGGTTTACGGCTGCCCGGACCGTCAGGCTTATATCGATCACTACATTTCCTCCAATGGGGCGGGAAAACTCAATGCCATCAGGGCAAAATCCTACTTCTCGGCGCCAGCAAATTATGGCAGCGCTTTTACGTCCTGCTGGGATAACAATGAGCGGGAACGCACCATGGGTATCACTTTGGAAGAAATGGAAAAGATTCTGGAAGAAAGGGGGTTGCTCAATGGCTAAAAAATATACGCTTGACGAACTGCTGATCATCACTGCCGCGCGCGAAATCCATGACGGCGAGAATGTCATTCTGGGGGTGGGCCTGCCCACAACCGCGGGTGCCATGGCCAAGGCCCTGCACGCGCCGCATGCGACCCTGATGATGGAATCCGGTATCATTGATTTTCAACCCCTGGTTCCACCCAATCACATCGCGGATGCCAATTCCTGCCGTGGGTTTTCCTATTCCACGGATCTGTTTTCCACCTTTACCATGACGTACCGCGGTTTCGTGGATGTCTGCTTTCTGGGTGTGGCGCAGATTGACAAATTTGGCAATGTAAACACCACAGTTGTTGGAGATTTCTTTCATCCCAAGACACGCCTGCCGGGCGCGGGAGGCGCGCCGGACTTTCTTTCTTATGCCAGGCGCACCATTCTGACCATGCGCGGCGGCGATTTTGTGAACGTGCTTGATTACTTCACATCGCCCGGTTTTCTGGATGGCGGCGACAGTCGTGAAAAATCGGGGCTTTTTCCACCCGGCTCCGGGCCTGCCATGTTGCTGACCACTAAAGGTATCTTTCGTTTCCATAAACAAACCAAGGAAATGTATCTGGCACAGATCCATCACGGGGTGAGTGTGGATGATATTCGCAAGGACGTCCCTTGGGATTTGAAGGTGGCGGATAATATATCGGAGACCGAACGGCCCAGCGATACCGAAATCGATTTCGTCAGACGCTTTGCGCCCACGGAAGTGGTGGGAAGAAAGCTGATGTACGAACTTGGCATGATTAACGCGATGAAGCAGGCACAGACGCGCGGGAAGTGATACCAATTCTAAATCAAAGCGCTATTTTTGTTGGCGTCGTTGTCGGCTTCCTCAACGTATGAAACCTTTGCACAACTAACCA
>PLMV01000185.1 GCA_003141615.1 Syntrophaceae bacterium | reverse complement strand
CCCTTTCTCTCCTTTTCAATAGGGAGAGAAAGGGACGATGAAAAGGTGACAATAAACAAATATGATGGATTTAGAATCAAAAAATCTTCCGACAGATTATTATTCCTTAAAACTTTCTTCTCGGCAGTTTGATAAAATCAGTCGGCTTGTCTATCAAGTTTCGGGGATAGATCTGCATGAGGGCAAGGAAGAACTGGTCAAAGCCCGGCTTATAAAGCGGCTCAGGCATTTGAAGATTTTTGGTTTTGATCGTTACCTTAAATATCTGGCCAGCGACAAAAGCGGAAGCGAGATCCGGGCCATGGTGGACGTTCTGACCACCAATAAGACCAATTTTTTCAGGGAGTCCGAGCATCTGGATTATTTAAGGGATGAAATAATCACCGGATTAGGGAAGGAACAGATCAGAATCTGGAGCGCTGGCTGTTCTTCGGGCGAAGAGCCCTATTCCATAGCCATTACTTTATGTGAAGCCATTCCCGATATAGAGAAAAGTGACATCAAGATTCTGGCTACCGACATCTCGGATCGGATGATGGAGCGGGCCCGCCAAGGTTTGTATGATGAGGAAACTCTCAAGGGTATGTCGCTTCAATTAAAGCATAGGTATTTTGAGCACGCTGAGGCCGGGATCGGCCACAGATACCGGGTGGTTCCCCAACTGCAGTCAATGGTCACATTTGCCAAGCTTAACCTGATGGAGGAGTGGCCGATGAGAGGGCTGTTTGATGTCATATTCTGCCGCAATGTGATGATTTATTTTGACAAGCTGACCCAGGAGAAACTGGTAAAAAGGTTCTGGTCGCAGCTGCGGGCAGGCGGATATTTAATGGTGGGGCATTCGGAGAGCCTGACGTTTATGGCCCACGATTACCGCTACATAAAGCCGGCCGTGTACCAAAAGATTAAAGTACCGGCCACGGCCCATAAAAAGCCAGCCAGGTCAGATGGGAAGTAACAGTTTATGGTTTACACAATAGGCGTGGCCGACATGAAAATATCCGGCGACAATCCGGATATGCTAATTACATACGCTTTGGGTAGCTGCCTGGGGATAGCGGTCTATGATCTCAAGCTGAAAAGAGCGGGCCTGCTGCACTGCATGTTGCCGGATTCCAGTATTGACCGGAACAAGGCGACCGGAAACCCCTATATGTATGTGGATAGCGGGATGAAAGCTCTGCTGGACAATTTTTACCGGAATGGTTCCCGTAAAAATGACCTGATTATTCGGGTAGCAGGAGGATCCAGCTCAAAAGTGAATGAGGAAGAAGACTTTTTTAAGATCGGGCACCGCAATTTTGTAAGCCTGCGCAAATATTTATGGAACGAGGATCTGATGCTTAAGGCTTACGATATCGGGGGATATGGCTCCCGTACCGTGACCTTGGAAGTGGAAAACGGGAAGATGCTCATCAAATCGAAAGGTTCCCTTAAACAGCTTTAAGCAGCGGCTAATTTTTTAGCAAACAGGCATCAGTTTAAGATATAAAAACAGGAGACGGTAAAATGGCATTAAATACTCTGGTGGTCGACGACAGTTCGGTGATGCGTTCGATCATTATAAAAACCCTGAAACTGTCCGGCCTGCCTTTGGGCGACATCTGGGAGGCAAAAAACGGTGAGGAAGGCCTTCGCCTTTTGCAGGACAAATGGATAGATCTGGCCCTGGTTGATATCCACATGCCGGTCATGGATGGAGAGGAAATGTTGACTCGACTGAGGGAGAACGACCAGTATGAAAATCTGCCGGTGATCGTAGTCAGTTCAGAGAGCGAACCCGGCAAGATAGAGAAAATGCTTAAGCTGGGCGCCACCTTCATTCATAAGCCATTTACACCGGAAATCTTGAAAGAAGTAATAGTAGCAGTTACGGGGGTGAGCAATGAAGAAACAGATTGAGAATGTCCTCAAAGAGGCCACGATCATAACTTTAGAGGATCTCTGTTTTATGTATCAGGAGCCGGAGCTTAAAGATGCCCAAGAAAATCTGCCACTGGAGGCCGCAGCCGAGGTGAAATACCGGAGCGATGATTTTACCGGTAAGCTGCTGATCGAGACCAGGGGCGGTCTGTTTTCAGCCATCGCCACCAATATTTTAAGCAATGACGATCCCAGCACCCAGCAGAAAAAAGACGCCCTAGGGGAAATCGCTAATATAATTTGCGGAAATGTTGTGCCCTCTCTGGGCGGGGGCGGGCGGGAGTATAAAATTGACCCCCCCAGATCTTTACACAAAGATGATCTGCTAAAAGAGGAAAAGCAGGAGGAACCCCTGGCTGAGATTACTTTGAATTTCAACGATGGGCGGGCCGACATCAAATTATTTGTGGATGGCTACTCTGCCGCCAAGGAGAAAAAGAGTGATTAAGGTTTTGGTGGTTGACGATTCGGCTCTGGTCCGCAAGCTGCTGACCGAGGAACTTTCCCGCTATAGCGACATCGAGGTGGTAGGAGGGGCTATTGATCCCTACGTAGCCCGCGACAAGATAGTCCGGCTTAAGCCCGATGTGATCACTCTGGACCTGGAAATGCCGCGGATGGACGGGCTTTCATTTTTATCCAAGCTGATGAAATACCACCCGCTGCCAGTGGTAGTGGTAAGTTCTTTAACCCCCAGCAATAGCCAAAACGCCATCAGGGCTCTGGAACTGGGGGCGGTGGAAGTGATCTGCAAGCCCGGATCCAGCCTTTCGGCCCCTGATATCTCCCAAAGCCTGGTCAAAGCCATTCGGGCGGCATCCCGGGCTAAAGTGGCCAGGGTGATTGAGGAAGTGCCCGGTAAGGAACAAAACAATCAAGGATATCATATCCCGCTTAAAACCACCCATAAGGTGATAGCCATAGGAGCTTCCACCGGCGGCACGATAGCCATTGAAAAACTTTTAATCGAAATGCCCTTGAATATTCCCGGGATCTTGGTGGTGCAGCATATGCCGGAATATTTCACCGCCAGTTTCGCCAGTCGCCTGGATACCATCTGCAAAATCGAGGTGCGGGAGGCCAAGGACGGCGACACTGTGGTTCCGGGACTGGCCCTGATAGCTCCCGGCGGGCGCCACATGTTGTTAGAGCGCAGCGGAGCCTTTTACCAGGTCAGGATCAAAGGCGGCCCCATGGTTCATCACCAGAGGCCCAGCGTAGACGTTCTGTTTCATTCGGTGGCCAAACAGGCCGGGGCCAACGCCATGGGGGTGCTGCTGACCGGAATGGGGTCCGACGGTGCCGAGGGGCTTCTGGCCATGAAGCAAAGCAAAGCTTATACCATAGCCCAGGATGAGGTCAGTTCAGTGGTCTACGGGATGCCCGGGGAGGCAGTCAAGCTGGGGGCCGCCTGCGATGTTTTACCTTTGGCCGAGATTTCCGGGCGTATAGTAAAGCGGTTGTCCGGAGAAGAAAAAAACAAAGAATCACGGGAATGAACCCCAAAGCAAGCCTTGGAAACAGATTCCGCAGCAAGCTGCGGGGTATTAAACCCTTCACTTCGCGGGATTGTTCAACTTNNCACTTCGTTCGTTTTCAGCGAGTCTCATTAAATTGGAGTTTCACAATAAAAATGGCGGGTTCATGACAAAAATTCTTTTATATAAATACGGTCTGATCCAAGTGGCCCTTGTTCAAGGATTATTCCGCTTTACATATTACGTGATATGTAATACGAGTAACCATGATTAAATCGTTTTCATCCAGAGATGCGGAGTCGCTGTTCAACGAAATACCTGTGCGCCGTTACCAATCCATTGAGCGACAAGCGAGACGCAAACTCTTATATCTCAATAGTGTACGAACACTGCGAGATTTGTTGCAACCTCCCGGTAACAAATTGGAAGCTCTCAAGGGGAATAGAAAAAGTCAGCATAGTATTCGTATAAACGATCAGTGGCGCATCTGTTTCAGATGGCGAGATGGCAACGCCTTTAATGTGGAAATCACGGATTACCATTAGGAGATTGATATGCATAGAGAGACTAAATTACTAGATACCATTGTGCCCGGCGAGATTCTCTCCGAAGATTTTATGAAACCTATGGGTTTGAGCATAAATCAACTGGCCAGGGACATTGACGTGCCGCCCGGACGGATCAGTGAGATTATAAATGGCAAGCGGGCCATTACCGCGGATACCGCACTGCGTCTTGGAAAATATTTTGGGGTATCTCCCGAGGTCTGGCTGAATCTGCAAACGGATTACGACTTGCGTATTGCCAGACGTACAACTTGGTTGGGAATAGAATCACGCGTTAGGACCAGAGCGGCATAATCTTTCCAGTTAGGGGGCACCGCGTCAAAAGGCAGACCTCTCGTTTTGACCTAATTGCAAACAGGATGTTCCTTGGCAAACTGAGTGAGCATTAGTCCTCGAGCATTAAACAAATCCCCACCAGTTTGTATTAGGACCGAGTTTCCAGCAACTTGACAAAACTTAGAAAATGCAGTTCCAATCGCTATGAGTGTATCCTCGGAACTTTCAAAAAGCGGACCATATACGGCGAATCTTCTGTTAATCGCATCCCCGGCATTTCTAACTTCCTCAATTGTTGCATTATCATTGTTTGCAAATGTGGTAGCTACAACAATAGCGCACGCTTGAAAGATCTTCTAAAAAATCTTCATTCCATTCTTTTTCCAACCAGGAGAGTCATTGAACTTCAAAACAATGTAGACGGCAAAACAGTCCAAGTAAAACATTTCTTCCTTCACCCTTGCAGTATTCAGCCCGTCTACTTTTAAAAGTTCTGTTTCCCATACCTGCATTCTGTCAAATTTCACCAAGCCCGAAAGAATGCTTTCAATCGCGTCAGCAATCGTTATTTTCTTTTTAAATATAGAACCAAACATATCCAACTCCTATGTTGATCTTTATGCCTATTCTGTAGATACTATTTGATAAGACATTGCTTCTGCATAGTTGAGCTATAGGAAGTCGGGTCTTGTATGTCAAGAAAATCTTGGCCACAAAATGTAATGTGCGGCACCAATGATAGTGCCGAGGGTACGTTGCGACATCCGTCTGTATGAAAAATCTATTCGCCTTTTGGTCTGTTCACCTGCCCTTTTTGAAATTTGAGTCTCACGAGTAATATCAATGACATGAAATTATTTTATAAATGTATCCTCAGAATATTTATCCATAGACAGAGGTTTTTTTTTATGTTAGGGAACTCCATATTTTGAGGTTTAAGTCAATGAAAATAATGAAAATTAAAAAAATCGGCATTGTTGCCAATATTGAAAAAGAAAAAATTGCCGACCACGTCAAATCATTAAAAAAGTGGTTGGAAGAAAAGGGCGTGGAAGTCTTTTTGGAAACGGAAATTTCCGAAAAAATTGGTTTTCGTAAGGGACTTAAATGGAATGACCTGGCGCGAAAATCAGAACTGATAGTCGTCTTAGGCGGTGACGGCACAATGCTCCGCACGGCGCGTTGTGTGGCCAAGCATAATGTTCCCATTCTGGGAATCAATATGGGCAGTTTTGGTTATCTTACCGAAGTTAATTTAAATGAAATATACTCCACGCTGGAATTAGTTATCTGCGGAGAATTTGTGGCGGAAAAGAGGATGATGCTTAATGTTAGCATCAAACATGGCAGAACTGTCACCAATGTCGGCGATGTTTTGAATGATGTAGTCATCAATCGCGGCAGTTTGTCCCGCATGAATGAACTGGAAATGGCGGTTGACGGTGAGTATCTAACGACTTATAAAGGAGACGGTCTGATTGTTTCCACGCCCACGGGTTCTACCGCCTATTCGCTTTCTGCGGGCGGGCCTATCGTTTTCCCCGGAAAAGATTTAATTATTATTAATCCCATTTGTCCCCATACTCTGACTAACCGTCCGATCATTTTTTCCGAAGATTCTAATCTGAAAATAACTCTCTGGTCTAAGGATAAAGGCGCCATGCTGACGCTGGATGGACAGGAAGCTTACAAGATCATATCCGGCGATGTCGTGACTATAAAAAAATCGAAACATGTAATAAAGCTGGTTCTTTCACCATACCGGAGCTACGGAAAAATTTTACGTTCCAAGCTTGGTTGGGGCGATTTACCTCCAGGAGCTAGAAAAAAGAAAAATGCTTAATGAATTGAGCATTAAAAATTTTGCCATCATTGATGAACTCCAGGTTTCCTTTGGTGAAGGACTGAATGTTATTTCCGGAGAAACCGGCGCCGGGAAATCAATAATTATCGGCGCGGTGAGCTTGCTTCTGGGCGATAGGGCGACAACGGAGATGATCAGAACGCAAGCTGATACGGCCACCGTGGAAGCGTTCTTTGATATCGCCGCCAATAAACTGCTGCAGGATAAAATTACAGCGATGGGCTTTACCGCAGGAGAAGAATTGGTTATCCGCCGGGTGATTTCACATACAGGTAAAAACAAAGTATTCATCAACGGGCAAATGGCGACTTTGGCCAATTTGGCTGCTGTAAGCGAATTGCTGATTAATATTTGCGGTCAGCATGAACATCAGGTAATTCTCAATGCCGAAAATCATATCGATATCCTGGATGAATTCGGCGGCTGCCTGCCTGACAGAGCTGTTTACACGGAAATTTATAATCAATATCAGCAGATCAGAACTCAAATAGAGAAATTGAAAAATTTGCGATCCAGTCGTGAAGAAAAAACAGATTTGTTTAAATTTCAATTAAAAGAGATTCAGGATATTAATCCGCAACTGGCGGAAGACACGACGCTGGCGGATGAAAAAAAGGTTCTCGTTAATTTTCAAAAGTTATCCGGTTGGGCCAACCTTGCTTACGATTTGCTTTATGGTGAAAAGGATTCCGTCATCGTTAAATTAAAAGAAGTTCAGAATCAGGTAAAAGAAATTAAAAAAATAGACGCGAATTTAAAACTTGCCGATACGGATGTTGAAGGTAGTTTTATCACTCTGCAGGAAGCGGCGTTGGCGCTGCGTGATTACAACAAGAATCTTTATTTTGACTCCGAACGGCTTGCCGCCATTGATGAACGCCTTGAGTTGTTAAACCGGCTCAAGCGTAAATATGGCGGTTCTCTTGAAGGTGTTCTGCGCAGGAAGCAGGAAATAGAAGAAGATCTGAAGAGGGTATTTTCTGTGGAAGAAGAGTTGGAAAAACTGGATAAAGAAGAAATGGACATTAAGAACAATTTGCAGCAAAATGCGCTCAAACTTTCTCAAATTAGAAAGCAAGCAGCGAAAAAATTGCAAGAGGCGGTGGATAAGGAAGTGCATGCGTTAAATATGCCGCATGCTTCCTTTCAAGTATTTTTTAAAAAAGGTGCCACTGATAAAATAGCTGAAACTTTTGGACTAAAAGGATGTGACGAGATTGAATTTTATCTAGTGGCTAATAAAGGTGAGGAATCCAAACCTTTAAACAAGATTGCTTCGGGCGGTGAATTGTCGCGGATAATTCTGGCGTTGAAAAATGTCTTATTGCGCACCGGTTCTGTGGCGTCAATCGTTTTTGACGAGGTAGACAACGGAATTGGAGGGGCCGTGGCGGAAATTGTCGGCCGGAAATTAAAAGATGTGTCCGCCCACCATCAAGTTATCTGTATTACCCATTTGCCTCAAATTGCGTGTTTTGGAGATAATCACCTATATGTTTCTAAAAAGGTCACGAAAGGCAGGACGACCACTTCTGTGGAAGAACTTTATGATGAACAGAAAATTGAAGAAATCAGCCGCATGCTTGGCGGGGTCAATGTGACGAAAGCAACACGGGAACATGCCCGTGAGATGATTAATGGTTCGAAGGCGTACAAATTCAGTAATTAAGGAAAAAGAAAATGCTGAGAAAAGCGCGCATTGATGATGTGAAAACTATTCACCGCATGATAAATTCATCGGCGGGGAAAGGCGAAATGCTGCCGCGTTCTCTAATGGATATTTATAATTCTTTAAGGGATTTCTTTATTTATTTTGATGAAGACAAGTCATTGGTGACCGGTATTTGCGCAATGAATATCATTTGGGAAAATCTTGCGGAAATACGTTCACTTTACGTAGATGAAAATTATCGCGGAAGAGGTATTGGCCGGGAACTTGTGGAAGCGTGTGTTTCCGAAGCCATTACTTTGGGCCTTTTTAAAATATTCACCCTTACTTACAAAAAGGATTTTTTCCTTAAATTAGGGTTTAAGGAAATTGACAAGAATTTGCTTCCTGAAAAAATCTGGTCGGATTGCTTCCATTGCTCCAAGTATCCCGATTACTGCGATGAAGTAGCGATGATTGTCGAACTATGAAATACTGGCGCAATATTTTTCTCTTAATAATAATTGCTGCTTTTTTCAGCGGGTGTATGCGGGCTGTTCCGAAAGCTTCTGTAAAATCCATACAATCCTTTTCTCCAGTTGTTGCCGCGGATATTAATTTTACCGACGATCTTGATCCGGCTTCGCTCGAATTGGCGATTGAACGCAGCATTAATTATTATGAAAACGCGGGACGGAACAAAGTTTACCGTATTGCGGACAGATTGATCGGCGCGCAACAATTAAAAGAAACACTCACAGCGTTTCGCACGATTCTGCGTAAAACGGACAATGCCGCCGATTTAAGCAAAAAAATTGCCGCGGGATTTAATGTTTATCGTATCGCCGGCACTGGTGACCCCAATCATTCGCTTTTTACCGGTTATTACGAACCCCTGCTTGAAGGTTCCCTTAAGCGCACCGAAAAATACAAGTATCCGCTTTATCGAGTGCCGCCTGATTTGATTAAAAATGAAAACAATGTCGGCCGGATGAAGGACGGTAAATTTATTCCGTACTATAGCCGCCGTGAAATTGATGTTGATGGAGTTTTACAGGGGAAAAATTTAGAGCTTGTCTGGGTGGCTGATCCGGTGGAGTTGTATTCTTTGCACATACAGGGTTCCGGCAAAATTAAACTGGAAGACGAAACTCTTCTTACGGTTGGTTACGCGCAAACCAATGGCCGGCCTTTCCGCAGTATAACCAAATTCATGCTGGAGGGCGGCAAAATAAAAAGCAGTGAAGCTTCTTATCGTTATCTTTATTTAAAGGGAAAGAGCGAGCAAGAAATTTATGATATCTTAAGCCATAATGAAAGATACACATTCTTTCGTTTATTAGATAAAGAGCCGGTGGGATCTTTAGGCGAACCGGTAACTCCGGACAGATCAATCGCGACCGATCCTGACTTTTTCCCGGAAGGAGCGTTGGCATATATCCGCTTGCGCAAACCGGTTTTTGATACTGAAGGTAATATTAAGGAAAGAGTCAATTTCTCCCGCTTCGTGCTCAATCAGGATAAAGGTTCGGCCATTGAAGGACCGGGCAGGGTTGATCTTTTCTGCGGATTCGGTACAAAAGCGGAATACACCGCCGGTACTCTCAAAGAAAAGGGCGAACTGTATTTGTTAATCAAAAAATAGTTTTGCTTTAGAATTGGAATTAAAAATCAGTTTGTGAAACCCTTGCTAAATCAGTGTTTGCAGGATACAAAAAATATGAGGGGGAAAATAAATATTTTTTTATCAGCCATCCTCTATCACTTTCTATCTGTAATCAACAGATAGACAATCCGGACTAAAATGCAACCTTTCAATCGGAAAGTGTTAGAAAAAATAATTTTATTGAAGAAGTAGATTTTAAATGCAAATAGTTATTTACAATAATTATATCTATTGGCTTATTTCATTTTTTTACGCCCAATTTATTTTCAAGCAGATTTATAGATTGCAGAATAATGAAAGCCTCATCATTTGTATTTATGTCTGCGGTAATACCGCTTTCCTTTAACAAATTTTTCATTCTATCCGAAAGATAGCTGATGGTAGTGGATATATAAACCGGGAAATACCAGCAATACCCCAACGCCAATATGATGCAAATCAATCCTATTATAACCATAGCGTTTTTAAACTTGGCAGAATCATGTTTTGTTAAATCGGTTTTACGCACCACCGCCTGCATGTTCACATCATAAATATTACTAATGGATTGCTTTAATTTTTCATTGGCTGCCATGAAGTCATTAAACATTAGTTTCCCACTTGATCTACTTTTCATCTGCAGACATAGCTTCAAATATGTCGCATAGTTTTGGTTGAGTCCCTCGACATATTCTTTCTCGTGTATCTCCGTTATGTTATTATTTTCCTTTTTCAGATTGCTCTCAAATAAATCTTTTCCTGTTTCAAAAAGATTTTGGCGATAGGCAGACATATTCACCGCATTATTTGTGTTATACATGATACTGCTTATTGAAGTCTTCATGTCATCAAAACCGGCCAGCATATTGTTGGCATAAACAATGGAATCGTAGTTATCTTTGAGAATATTTTCAGATTCCTGACTCAATCTCCCAACATAATAGGAGCAGAAACCTACGAGAGTAAAAATAATCAGGAACAGAAATCCTAATCCCCATGAAAGTTTTGTCTTCAGAGTCATATTACCTCCTAATAAAATAAATTCAGGATTTTATTACAGGATCAATTATGTAATTCATCATGATTGATTCCAATTTATATAACTATGAACAACTTTGAATCAATATATCATATGTAAAATTATAATTCTGCCATTTTATTTATCAATAACAATACGCTTTTTGCGCTGGAATTTATTAATTTAATAAGTTTTATATTTTTGATCTCGCTTATTACTCTCTTTCTATCAGTAATCCTCAATTCAGACGATTGTCCAATGTTATGGAATAGTGAAAGCGATAAACTACATTTGACAACTTTCTTTATGATAGTTGTGGAAAAAACATTAGTTTTTTCCACAGGGATTTAAAGGGTTTTTTCCCGCACCCTAATTATTTTTTGCTTGCCAAAAATCCTACGGGGATTTTTCTTTTTTGTTTAGTTTTACTCATAGATAGTCAACTCAGAGTCTTTTTTCAGTTATTCGAAAGTCCCCACTTATCTTTGCCCATGGCTTTTACTAACAACATCAAAAAGTAGAGGATACTCAGCGATGCCACGATTAGCGGCGCTGTGGGCAAATCCCACTTATATGAAGCAAACAATCCAAAAGAGCTGAAAAGAAAACCGAGCAGCCAACCGCCTATTAATACTTTAAGTGGTTCCTTAGTAAATAGTTTGCCGATCAGTGCAGGAACAATGAGAAATGTAAAGACCTGGAGGATGCCTGCCATTTGTACCGATTTAACCAACACTAGGGCAAAGCTTAAAAAAAACAGGAATTCCCAGAGATAGCTACCTTCACCAGTACTGGAGAGGCTAAAAAACTTCTTCCTGAAGATGAAGTGAAAGATGCCTATAATGGCATAGAGGATAAAAGTATAAAATAAATCTGCCCCGGTGGTCCAGATGATATTGCCGTTAAGGATAGTTTTGAATTCTTCTGTTCCATGAGGCGAACGATCAAGAATCAGCATGCCGATGCCTAGAGAGAAAATATAGAGCACGCCAATAAAAGCTTCAATGTTTGTGTGTTTCGCTATCCGGCGTGAAAGAGCAAGAATTAGAGCACCTAGAATGGCAAAACAAACCGAAAAGACATATTTTAGTGCGCCATCGTGGCTGAAAAGAACGGAACACGCAAGGCCTATTCCAATGAACTGTGCCAGTGCAAGGTCAACAAAGACAATCCCTCTCTCCAGGATATGAATGCCGAAATAGGCATGAATAAGGATTAAAAGAATGCATGCTGCCAGCGGATATAAGAAAAAGCTAAACGCTTCCATATGAAACTCCTTATTGTAATGATTTTAGAACTGTATCCATCAAAGAAAACCAGTCATTGGTACCGGGTACGGAACCGACGTCATGAGGAATGACTATGCTTTTAACTCCGGTTTTTTCAGAGAGAGCATTAATCTCGTTTTTACCATAATATGTTGTAGTAATAATACCGTCCGGCTTTGATCTTCTCATGGATTCAATGAGCTTTTCGATGTATCCGGCAGAGGGAGGGATTCCGGGCTTTTCTTCAACGTAACCCACAATCTGAAAACCAAATTCTTGCGCCAAATACTCAAAGAATCGGTGATAAGCAACAAACTTTTTCCCCTTTAACGGTATTTTTGCCCACTGCTTTTTTTTGTCTTTAAGCTTTGCTTCAAAGACTGCCAGGTTTGTTTTATAAAAGGATGCATGCTCCTGGTCCAAATTGCTGAGGGTCTGTGCCATGCCCCGGGCAACACCCGAAATATTTTGTGCCGAAAGATGATAGTGAGGATTCCCTAAAGGATGCATGTCCCCCATGCTACGATCCACTGTCTCATGCTTTTCGATGACTTTGATGAATTGAGAACAATCAAGATTACCCGCTTGACCTGGTTGAATTTTGGGGTTTCTCGATGATTCAATTAATAAAGGCAAATAGCCGATTTCCAGATCAAGACCGTTATAGATAAGGATGTCGGCACTCCTCACCGCCAGAATCATGCTCGGTTTTGCCTCTATCTGGTGGGGGTCCTGGCTAGGTTTTACCAGAACTTTTACAGCGACTTTGTCCTGGCCTATATCTGATGCCAGGCTGCCGATCCAGGGAAGTGTGGCTACTATATTAACTTTGGCAAAGGCAGGCGTCGAAAAAGTAAACATGATTAAAAACGTAATTAGAAATTTTTTCATAATCTGATCTCCTTAGAATTGGTGGGCGGGGTGAGCGCCAATGGTGAAAATAAATTGCAGGAATAACTCATCGTTGGGTTTTCCGGTTACGTCCGATTCATCATGGTTATATTGCAACCGCAAAAGACTGAATTCAGAAAAAGTATAATCGGCCATACCTGTTATTCTCCAGGGCTTACGGCCTTGATCTTGTTGTGCACCGGCCAGAATATAATCATCCTTGAACAGGCTGAGGGTATCGTAACGCGCTCCAAACTCCCAGCGGTTCCACAGATAAACTCCCTGGATATAAAGACCATCCTGGTTTCTATCAAGACGTTGAGCTGAGCCCAAGGTCAAATCAGTCAAATTGCCGAATTGGGTTCGATAAAGATATTCGCTTTGTAATTTGAAACCTTGATATTTTGTCGGTTTCCATTTGTATGTCAATTCCAGATCATACAATGTGGTATCACCTGTAAAATCGGAATTCGCTGCTATGGTGTCTGTTTTAGTTTTGCCGGTAATAACTGACGAACCGAAAAGGATGGTTGAGTTATCACTTACATCCAAAGATGCTTTGGCAAAAGCCGTATAGGCATGAGCTCCACCTGCCGCATCGGAGCCGAATAAAGTTTTATTATCTCCTTGTAAAATTTCGACACCTAAAATTGTATAGAAAGGCAATGGAGCCAGATAGGTATATTGAACGCCTTTCTCATCAATTCCTTCATCACCGGAACTGATAAAAGCCCGATAAGGAAGAGGGTTGTCCACGAAATCCCAGACATGACTATGCTGTGAATTAAGTCTTCCAAAGCCGCTTTTAAATAGACCGGCTTTGATCTGATGGCCTTCAGGTAGAGAAGTGGTTACAAAATAGGCTTCTTCAACTTGCGCGCCATCTTCGGTTACGGGAATCGTCGCATATAAATTAAAGTACGGATCTACCGGAGCATAAAAGGCAAGTTCTGCCGAATCTAAATTAAAGCCGTTATGCCGGTCAAATCCCTCTGTTGTATATCCGGATATTCTCCTGTTCTTGAGTTCATCAGTTGTCAGGTTTGATGAAGAGGCATAAGTATTGAGTACCAGAGAGATATTAGGATTGGACATAGCCGATCCCCCAAACATACCAGTAGGCTTAGTTTCTTTCTTTATTTCCGGAGGCATTTCTTTAGTTTCCGGTATAATTGCAACCTCATCCTTCTTAACTTGTTCTTTCAGCTCATTAATCATTATCTGCTGCGACTTGATTGTTTCTTCCTGCTTTTTTAATGTCTCCTCCAGTGTGCGAATCCTTAATTCAATTTCGCTTTCAGCAAATGCAGGCACTGATAGTGCTAGGAGACAAAGAAGAATAATAAACAGGATTATTCCTTGTTTCATACACACATCTCCTTCATCCTCATAAAGGATAGTTATTAGTAATAAGTTTTTTTATTGATATTGTGAACTACGCAGATAGGGGAACTGGCGGAGCCCGGTCAGAATATATGGAAAATTTGGATAAAGCCTGATGAAAGGATTCTTCAGGCTGGTGAAGGTAAGTAGTTGTTGGATAGAAAACGAAAGTTTCGTGAATTTCTAAATTGCCGGAGGAAAATGAAGTTGCGGCAATGCATAATGGACATTCATGATGTTCACACCCATCATCATGATGGTGGAATGTAATTACCAGGGAGGCAAATAGAAATAAAATCGCAAAGAAAAAAAATATATATTTACGCTTTTTTGGGGAAATGGTCATTATTTTTATACGCCGGATAAATAATTTTTTTATTACTAAAACATATAGGAAATAAATGATCTCTTGTCAAGAATGAGATTCGAGGTCTCAGGAAACTGTCGAGGTCTGGCCGGACGGCCATAGGTTACTCCCGCAATGGGTTCTTCCAAGATAGCCTGTTGCAGCTTGTTCAGTGTGTCCTGACACAGAAGCATTACCTTGCGCTTCTGGCTAAGGGAAATGTAGAGCGACTTTACGTTAGTATTTTCATGCGAAAGCGCCAGAATCTGTGTTTTGATCTTGCTGAATGTCGCATAGCTCGATACTTTGATTACTTTTCACCTATTTAAAGTCAATTAATTATTGAATGCAGAGGGTCGTCTGTTTTTATTGACATATAAGAATGGTTTCCCTATACTTCCTTTCATTAAAAGCAAGCTTTTATTAAAATAGTATTAGCATTGAGGTATAGTTACGAAAGAAAACAATCAATTCAATTTTCTCGTCGTCGACGATGAAGCGAATATCCGCAGAATGCTCGCCATATGTCTGGAGACGGAAGGCTATCGGGTGACAGCGGTCAGCAACTTCGATGACGCACTTTCTGAAGCATCGAGAAAATCCTTTGACGTCGCTTTCGTGGATCTCCGCTTGGGAGTGGCCACTGGACTTGATCTGATTCCCGCCTTACTCGCCACCACGCCCTGGCTCAAGATTGTCGTGATTACGGCCTATGCCTCTATAGAAACCGCTGTGGAAGCCATGAAGCGCGGCGCGACAGACTATCTTCCCAAACCCTTTACCCCGGCTCAGGTTAAGTTGGCTATCCACAAGGTATTTGATATTCTTAACCTGGAGCAAAAGGTCACTGCCTTGCGCGAAGACCTTGGACGTTCGCATTTTGATGTCGATTTTTCCAGCACCAGCGTAGCGATGACGCGGGCAGTTAATCTGGCGCGACAGGTGGCGCCTTCCAATGCCACTATCCTTATCCGCGGAGAAAGCGGAACCGGTAAGACGATGCTGGCCAAAGCCATTCACACCTGGAGCCAGCGGGCGGCGATGCAGTTCAGCGTTATTTCCTGTCCTTCCCTGTCGCCGGAACTCCTGGAAAGTGAATTGTTCGGACATGTCAAGGGGGCTTTTACCGGCGCCGTGCGCGACAATCCCGGCCGGATCAGCATGTGCAACCGGGGAACGCTGCTGCTCGACGAAATCGGTGACCTGCCCCTCTCCCTTCAGCCGAAGCTTTTGCGATTCGTCCATGAGAAGGAGTACGAACGCATTGGGGATTATACGACCCGCCATGCCGATGTGAAAATCATCGCCGCCACCAACATCGACCTGGAGAAGTCAGTCCGGGAGGGTCGCTTCCGGGAGGATCTCTACTACCGGCTCAATGTGATTCAGCTTGAAATCCCGCCCCTGCGGGAACGGCCTGATGATATTGTTTCCCTGGCAAAGGGCCTGTTGATTTTTTTTGGTAAAAACTGTCACAAGACACTGTTAGGTTTTACCGACGAGGCGATGAGCCTGTTGAAAAGTTACCCGTGGCCGGGAAATGTCCGCGAGCTGAGAAACATTGTGGAGAGGGCTGTCATTCTCTGTGAGGGGAACCGGATCGGTGTCGACCATCTCCCGGAAAATGTGCACACCACGTATACGGCTATCAGGATCGGTGATCCGATCACTCTCGATAAAATTGAGGAGGAGCATATTCGACGGGTACTGGCCTCGACCCGGTCTTTACAGGACGCAGCCGATCTTCTCGGCATCGATCAGGCCACGCTCTGGCGCCGCCGCAAGCAATACGGTATTTAGCCGTCTTGCAATTTTCAATCTTCCCTGATACGTATTTTGCAAGATGCAAGGGGAATCTCTGCTCAGCTAAAAAATAACTACATAAAATCATAATCTTAGCATGGTAGATTTGGCACGCTCATTGCTGTAGTTGCATCGGTTGATTAAAAAAATATTATTCACAGGAGAACAGATTTTGAAAAAGGCTGTCGTATGGATAATGACAAATTAAATGCCGAAGAAAATGCATTGGAACGTCGAGTTTCCGACTACGAGAAAACAATTATCATTAATGCTTTGGCAAGAACTAAAGGCAACCGAACAACAGCCGCAAAACTGTTAGGAACTACAAAACGTGTTCTAACCTACAAAGTGCGGAAACACGAGATTGACTGTAAACAATTCAAATGTATAAAGGAGAATTAAACACTATGAAAAACCATATGAAAAAAATAATTACAGCGGTTTTGCTTTTACTGATTGTTGCCGCATTGCCGACAATTTCCTGGGCAGAAGCAGAAGAACAGAAGCCGGCCACGCCAGAGCAAACGCCTGTCGTGAAGCAAGCTGCTCCTGCGACCACGCCGGAACAGAACGCTGTAGAGCAAAAGCCGGAGGAAGATAAGGTAACGGGTGAAATAGATTTAAGTGTGCTGAGCGCCTATATTTGGCGCGGACAGGAGCTAAGCCGGGATAGCGTTGTCGTGCAACCGGCGGTAACGGCAAGCTATAAAGGATTTTCGCTGAATGTCTGGGGGAACTTTGATACAAGACCATATTCTGCCGCTGATGCCAAGTATGCTGCTAACTATACGGAAACTGATTACACTATTTCTTATTCTAAGAAATTTGGGATTTTACAGGTGACCCCCGGCTATATTTACTATGGTCTAGGTGCGCCTTATGCCGGAGGAACAGCCCCGCTTGATTCTCAGGAGCTCTTTCTCACACTGGGTCTGGATACCATTTTGCAGCCGACATTGACTGCCTATAAAGAAATTGATCATTACCGTCAGTGGTATTTTTTGCTGGGGGTTTCTCATACCATCGAATTCAATAAGGTCATCAGTTTAAAACTGGCGGCTTCGGCAAGTTACCTATTGTCTACTGATGAAACCACTTATGCAAAATATGACAGCAACTCTTTACCCACGACGGATAAGTACAATAATTTCCATGATGGGACAGCTTCCGTTTCCGTGCCCATAGCGGTTTATAAGACATTGTCGGTTACGCCAACGGTATCTTATGTATTTCCTCTTTGCGATGATGCCAGGTATGAAATGAAAGCGCGCGGTCTGCAGGGAGCAGCGAACCCATCCGATAGAGATAGTTCATACATTTATGGAGGAGTAACTTTAAGTTACACTTTTTGAGAAATAGGGGATAGGGGGAAAAGAAACAGCCTTTTCCTTCTCTTAAAAGATAATTAAGACGAGAGTGAATTTTTTACAAAATCTTTATATTTATGGAGGAAAAATTATAATGAGCGTTGGATTATGGGTGGCGGTGACAGTGGTCCTGGGCCTGGCTGCCATGGGACTGTGCTTTCTGTTCCTGAAAGCGTGCGAAAAAATATAAGAAATGAGGTGCAACAATGATTTATTTGACAGTGGTTGTAGCAGTGTTTTTGTTTGTTTATCTCTGCGTGGCCCTGGTCAGACCGGAATGGTTCTGAGGAAGGACAAGCAGTGAAGGAAAGTATCGAAAGGAGATAGAATAATGATTATACAAACTTGGTTGCTTCCAGTTGCGCTCATGGCAACGGCAACGATCATCGCATTCCCTTTAAGCAAGTACCTAGCCTGGATCATGGATGGAAAATACCGGCCCTTGCCGGTACTGGGCTGGTGCGAAAAACGCCTGGATAGCGGCCCTCAGGACTGGAAGCAATATGTCGGTTCCCTGCTGATCTTCGCTATTATGATGTTTATCTTCGGGTATCTGGTGCTGGCACTCCAGCCATATATGCCGCTGAATTCCGACGGCAAGGGCATGCTGTTCCCTACGGCCATCTTTAACAGCGTGATCTCCTTCATGACGAACACTAATCTGCAGCACTATTCCGGGGATCAGCATCTGTCGAACTTCAGTCAGATTTTCTTTTGCATCTGGAATATGTTCGTATCGGCCGCTGTCGGCTTCTGCGCCCTAGTGGCCATGATCCGGGCTTTTCGCGGTGCGGCCAAACTCGGCAACTATTTTGTGGACATGTGGCGCGTGATGGTCTATGCGTTTCTGCCTGTTGCCCTGATCTTCGCCTTTATCTTCCTGGTGCAGGGCAGTCCCATGACCCTTCAAAGCTCTCATAATGTCTCGACGCTTGAACAAGCGGCAATGGGGACCACGGACAAGGGTGAGGCCAAGCCTCAGAACATCGTGGTCGGGCCGGTGGCGGCTCTGGAGTCCATCAAGATGCTCGGGACCAACGGAGGCGGTTTTTTTGGCATGAACTCGGCGCACCCTTTTGAGAATCCCACGGGCTTAACGAACTTTTTTATCACGCTGGCCATGATGATCTTTCCCTTTGCGCTAGTGCTGATGTATGGCCGAATGCTGGGGCGGTTTCGCCATTCCCTAGTTATTTTTTCCGTCATGATTGTCTTGATGGCCGGCACTATCGGCTGGTCCGTTTACTGGGATACTTTACATCCGAATCCGGGCTTAACCGCCCACCCCGCGGCCCGCATCTTCAATATACCCAGCGCCACGGCCAAGGGCGGGCAACTGCCGGTGACGTTGCCGGCGGTGGCGGGCCTGTCTGTGGACCAGCACCTGGGTAATCTCGAGGGCAAAGAAATGCGCTTCGGTACCTCGGCCGGCGCCTCCTTTGATGCCATAACGACGGACGTGACCTGCGGCGCGGTGAATGCCGAACAGGACAGCCTCAATCCCCTGGCCGCTCTGGCCCCCATGGTGGGGATGTGGCTGAACTGCATTTTCGGCGGCAAGGGCGTGGGCATGATCAACCTGCTCTTGTACCTGATTATCGGGATCTTCATTGCCGGCCAGATGGTGGGACGGACGCCCGAATATCTGGGAAAGAAAATCGGGGCCCGGGAGGTAAAGCTCGCCGTTATTGCCCTACTCGTTCATCCCTTTATGATCTTGTTTCCAACCGGGCTTTTTGCGGCGACTAATTGGGGACTCCAGGCAATCAGCAATCCCGGCGCCCACGGGTTCTCCCAGATGCTGTTCCAGTTCTCCTCAGCCTCCGCCAATAACGGTGCGGCCTTCGACGGTCTGGGCGTGTCCTACGGCCTCGTCGGCAATACGAGTCCTTCGCCTATGGCCATCCCCTGGGATATCGCAACAGGGCTGGTGATGCTTTTCAGCCGCTATCTGCCGATTGTCGCGCCGATTGCCATGGCGGCCTATTTGGGAGCTAAGAAAGCCAGCCCCTTCGGTTTGGGAACACTGCGCGACGACAGTCTCACCTTTGGCATCCTCCTGTTCGGGACGATTGTGATCGTTGGCGCATTGCTCTTCCTGCCCGTTGCCGCACTCGGACCAGTGGCTGAGCATCTGGGTCCCATCCCTTTCGGCGGCTGATCGAGGTGGTTATTGATGATTAATTATGGAAACTCACTTGAGTCCTTAGTAAGTTAGAAATTGTTTACAAGTAAACAATTTCGTTAACGCACTTATCCCGTTTATCGGGATTAGGAGGAATTAGGAAATGAATAAAGTACCAAAGAATATAAAAAGCCTGCAAGCGCCCCATTCGCCTTTAGAACAGGCACAGCCGGTGCGCCGTGTGAAAGCGCGCCGCTTACTGGAGAAAGAAACGGCCATGGCAGCGTTAAAACGGGCATTTGTCATGCTGCGGCCGGACATCCAATGGAATAATCCGGTGATGTTCGTAGTCGAGGTCGGTGCGATCCTGACGTTGCTGTGTATCATCGAGAGGTCATTGGGTATGGCAACAAGCCAGGTGCCGATTACCTATTTTGTCGCTCTTGACGCATGGCTTTTCCTGACAGTGCTGTTCGCCAATTTTGCCACTGCCTTAGCTGAGGCGCGCGGCAAGGCCCAGGCCGATTCGCTCAGGCGGGCGCGGCATGACACGATTGCCTATCACCTGAATGCGGCAGGAATCGTTGAAGAGGTTTCCTCCGCGGTTTTGCGGGCCGGCGACCGGGTCGTCGTCCAGGCGGGACAAACAATTCCCGGTGACGGAGATATTATCGAAGGAGTTGCCTCTGTTGATGAATCGGCAATTACGGGCGAAAGTGCACCCGTCATACGGGAAAAGGGCGGTGACCGCTCCAGCGTTACCGGCGGCACCGTCGTGCTGTCCGATAGCATCGTGGTAGAGATCACCAGCAGCCCAGGCGAATCGTTCTTGGACCGGATGATTGCCCTGGTAGAAGGTGCGATTCGTCAGCGCACGCCGAACGAGATTGCGCTGACCCTGGTGCTGTCCGGCTTTACGCTGGTTTTTCTGATCGTGGTGATTCCGCTCTGGCCCATGGCCTGGCATGCCGAGCATTACATGACGGCCTACCTCGGCCTTCATGAGCCCCTGAAAAGCCTGGGCACCGACATTCCTACCCTTATTGCCCTTGTGGTTTGCTTGATTCCCACCACCATTGGCGCCCTGCTCGCCGCCATCGGCATTGCCGGCATGGATCGCGCCCTCCAAGCCAACATTATCGCCAAGAGCGGCAAGGCCGTGGAATTAGCCGGCGACATCGATATCGTGATGTTGGATAAGACCGGCACGATTACGATAGGCAACCGGAAGGCGACAACCTTTCATCCCATCGGTGCGTATTCCGCCGCCTATGTGGGAAGACTTGCGGCTCTGGCCTCGGCCGCCGATGAGACCCCGGAGGGGAAAAGCATCGTGCAATTGTACGAGGGACAGAGCAAGAACACCGTCGATGTGCCGGCGGATGCACAGTTTATCAATTTTACCGCCCAAACGCGCATGAGCGGCATCGATCTTGCCGACGGACAACGAATTCGCAAAGGCGCACCCGACGCTATCGTCAAATTTGTTGAGGCCAATCACGGCAATATTCCGGAGGGATTCAGCGCCTTGGTCGATTCCGTCGCTTCCCAGGGCGCCACACCGCTGGCCGTTGTGGACGGCGGCACCATTGTCGGCGTGATTTCCCTGGAGGATATTTTAAAACCCCACATGAACGAGCGCTTTGAGCGCTTGCGCAGTATGGGATTGCGAACCGTCATGATTACCGGAGACAATCCGCTTACCGCCGCGGCCATCGCCAAGCAAGCGGGGGTGGATGATTTTCTTGCCCAGGCTACACCGGAGACGAAACTCGCTTACATCCGAAAGGAACAGGCGGAGGGAAAACTGGTGGCCATGATGGGTGACGGCACAAACGATGCGCCAGCCCTGGCCCAGGCGGACGTGGGTGTGGCCATGAACGCCGGGACGCAGGCGGCCAAAGAAGCCGCCAATATGGTCGATCTGGACAGCGACCCGACTAAACTGATCGAAGTCGTTGAGGTAGGCAAGCAGCTCCTGGTGACACGGGGATCTCTTACGACCTTCTCGATCGCCAATGACGTGGCAAAATATTTTGCCATCATCCCAGCGCTCTTTGCCGGCACCTTGCCTTGGATGAAGGTGATGGATATTATGCAGTTGCATTCGCCTACCTCGGCCATTTTGTCGGCGGTGATCTTCAATGCCCTCATCATCCCGGCGCTTATCCCGGTCGCGCTCAAGGGTGTCAGGTACCGGCCGCTCGGCGCCGATGCACTATTACGCAGAAATCTGCTGATCTGGGGATTGGGAGGAGTACTTCTCCCTTTTATCGGCATCAAACTCATTGACCTTACTATGGTGAGCTTGCATCTGGTCAGTTGATATTTTAAAGAATAAATCCCGCTAAACGGGATAAGTGCGCTAACGAATTTGCTTCCCACCGAGAAGCAAATTCTAGCTTACTAAGGAGGTGTCTATTATGTTGCGTTATATTGCCAAGAGTTTCTGGCTTTTGTTCTTCTCGGTCGTCATCTGCTGTGTTCTCTATCCGCTGGTGTTGTGGGCCATCGGACAGGCCGCCTTTCCCTTCCAGGCTAACGGCAGTATTCTTACCGGTCCCGACGGCAAACCGGTAGGGTCGCGGCTCATTGCTCAGCCCTTTACCAAGGACGAATACTTTCAGCCCCGGCCATCCGCAGCGTCTTACAATGCCGCCGCTTCGGCATCATCATCCCTGGCTGCTTCCAACTATGCCTTGCGCGACCGGGTCGCCCGCACGCTGGGTCCGATTGTGAAATACCGGAGCGGTGCCGGAGCCGGCCAGTTGGTGGCGCCGGATGTGGAAACCTGGTTTCAGCAGGACAAGTTCCAAGGTAATCCCCACATTGTGGCGCAATGGGCGGATCTGCACAACTCCCTTGCTCAGGCTTGGGTTAACGCTGACCCGAAAAACGGCGCGTATGTGGACGATTGGGCGAAAAAGCATCCCGCCATTGTGGCCAAGTGGGTAAAAGACAACCCCGGCACTCCCCAACCTAAGGCCGCTGATCTAGCCGTTTTGTTCTTCGAGACTTTCTCTGGGGAAAACCCCGGCAGATTTCCCTCCGTCGTCACCCATGCGGCTGCTGACGGTAAGACCCAAACAACCATTGAACCGGTTAAGGATGGTACGGATATTCAGTCGATCTTTTTCGATATGTGGCGGCAAGAGCATCCTGATGCGGACATCCAGAACGTTCCCGGCGATCTAGTCACTACATCCGCCTCCGGTCTCGATCCTCATATCACGCTTCAAAACGCTGAGTTTCAACTGGAGCGCGTGGCCTCCGCCTGGGCTGCCAAGAAGAAAACCGATGCTTCGGCAATCCGGAAAGACATCGAGGAAATACTGCGGAAAAATGCCGCAGCGCCCTGGGAAGGTCTCATCGGTGAGAAGTTCGTTAATGTGCTGGAAATTAACCTCGAACTGCGCAAACTGTACGGCGCGCCATAATCATTCAGGTGCAATGTCCATACAGTGTGCAAAAGGGCTACCAATGGTAAACAGTGAGCCTATGTATAACCAAAAGTTAAGATTGACAGTCTCAGCAAACATTACTAAACTGCATTAGTTGCCAAAGCCGACTGCTGGCATGATCAGGAAACAGGCTAAACCGTCAAGGAGAAACAGCGCGCATGCTTGGCCTTCGTCAAAAGTTGTCACTGGGATTTGGTGGGTTGCTGCTGATCATGTTGATCGGCGGCGTGCAGAGTATCATCCAATTCAGATACCTTGGAAAATCCATCGATGTGATCCTGAAGGAAAATTACCACAGCGTTGTTGCCTGTCAGGATATGAAGGAAGCCCTGGAGCGCATGGACAGCGGTGTCTTGTTTACCTCCCTTGGGTATCAGCAACTGGGAAATGAGCAAATTAAAAAGAATGAAGAAGCCTTTGAAAAAGCGCTCCAGATTGAACTGCATAACATCACTGTCTCCGGTGAAGGGGAAAAAGCCACAGCATTACAGGAACTTTTCACCAGTTACAAAGTTACAATCCATAATCTGCAGAAGCAGTCCCAATCAGGCAGCGCCCGCCGCGTCTATTTAAATCAGATCCTGCCGCTCTTTCAGCAGGTGAAAAACACGGCGGATGACATCCTTCAGATGAACCAAAGGAATATGAATGAGGCCAATGACCGGGCCAGAAAAGATGCTGCTGCAGCTCAGGAGCGGATGTACCTTTTCTTACTGTGTGGTATTCTCGTCGCCGTAGCCTTCATGTTGTTTATTGGTAAGTGGATACTTCGCCCCATTGAACGACTGATTCACTACACGGAAGAAATCCGTGACGGAAACCTCGATCTTGTTGTACAAATCGATTCTGACGATGAGATTGGCCGGCTCTCGGAAGCCTTCAACGACATGACTGCCGGTCTGCGCAAATTTCGTCGTAGCGCTCAGGCAAAATTGCTCCGCACGCAACAGGCAACAAAAGAAGCCCTAAACAATCTACCCGATGCCGTAGTAATTGTCGATCCGGACGGAAAGGTTGAAATATCGACAAATTCCGCCCAAGAATTTTTTGGGCTCAATCCAGGCGCTCAAATTCAGTCTCTCCCTGTTCCGCTATTTAATGAACTCTTCCAAGACATTGTTCACTACGGTTTTATTAAAGAAGCGGAGAAAAAAAAGAAAATTTTTCAAAAATTCATAAAGATGGAAGAACGTTATTTTCAACCTGAGGCAACAGCGATTACTGATCGGAATGGTCATTTGACCGGTGTTATTCTGATTATGAAAGATGTAACGGAACAGCGCCGCCTGGACGAGATGAAACGTGGCCTGATTTCCACGGTATCTCACGAGTTGAAAACCCCCCTGACATCGGTTCGCATGGCCATTCATCTGCTGTTGGAAGAAAAAGTGGGCGTCCTTACGGAAAAACAGACGGAACTCCTTTTGGCAGCCAGGGAAGACAGCGACCGCCTCCATCAAATCCTTCAAAACTTGCTGGATATCAGCCGGATCGAATCGGGCCGGCTCCAGATGGACTGTCAGGATACCTATGCACAATCCCTGGTTCTTGATGCCGTGGAGCCTTTCCGGCGGGCCGCTCAGGATGGCGGTATCGAATTGAAGATACAACTCTCCGATGATCTGCCTATGGTTTGCGCAGACCCGACTCATATCGGCCATGTTTTTTCCAATCTGTTGTCCAATGCACTCCGTTTTACGACGCCGGGCGGCAGTATCACCGTCTCGGCAATACTGGAGAAACAGATGGTCCGTTTTTCCGTAACCGATACCGGTAGCGGCATTCCCCATCAGTTTATGCAAAGGATATTTGAACAATTTTTCCGGGTACCCGATCAGAAATCGGAAACAGGCGCCGGGCTTGGCCTGGCCATTGCCAAGGAAATTGTGGAGGCCCACGGGGGAAACATCGATGTGGTCAGTCAGGAAGGGAAAGGAACCACCTTTTCCTTTACACTAAAAAGAGTAGAGCATTTTACCGAACCCCGCCAAGCGGGATAATTAAGTTTATGAATTTACTTTCTTTCAGAAAGCAAATTCTAACTTACTAAAGGGTTTAATGGAAATGGTGCTTGGTTTTTGCACGGTGAATCGTTATGACTGCTGAAAGAGCGGATGACTTCCTGCGCATGATCCGCCGTTCCCAACAGGGACGGTTAAAGGTTTACCTAGGCTATGCGGCGGGTGTCGGCAAGACTTATCAAATGCTACAGGAGGCGAAAAGGCTCCAGCAGGAGGGCGTCGATGTGGTCGTCGGTCTGGTGGAAACCCATGGCCGTGCAGAGACGGCAAAACTCATCGAAGGCCTGGAGGTTATCCCCAGATTTTTGCAACAACATCGGGGCATCATCGTGGAAGAAATGGACGTGAACGCCATCTTACGCCGTAAGCCGCAGGTGGTCCTGGTCGACGAACTGGCCCATTCCAATGTGCCAGGCAGCAGAAATGCGAAGCGTTA
>PLMV01000012.1 GCA_003141615.1 Syntrophaceae bacterium | reverse complement strand
ATCTTCAAGAAGGCTCTTGAACCCTATCTCCCCCGCGAGGTCCTCTACAGGAAAAAGGAAGGCTTCGGGGCGCCCCTTCGCGACTGGCTCGACGATGAAACGACGGGAATTTTACGAAATATCGTAAAAAACGGCATGCTTAAAAAGGAGCATATGTTGCTTCTGCCTGAAAAAGACATTGATTCACTTGCAGGCTGGGATCTCTGGAAGATTGCATGTCTTGATCTCTGGTCCAGGATCGTAGCGATGCCCGGTGATTGTCCCCGCCAAAATACACTTATTGACTACACATGATCTCTCTTAACAATGTCACCTAATGTCAGCGAACAAAAAAATCTGCTTCACTTTTTGCTGCTGCATCCCTTTTATCTCGCGCGGTTTGTTGTAAGATCGCCATCGCTTCTCTTGATGCATCTGATACGCCGAGAGATTAGGGATAGCAGATCAATGGATAGAAAAAATGACTTACGGTCTGCTGCAGAGAGAAAAAAGGGGCTTTCTTTTGAACGATTTCCCGTCATCGACAGGATAGAAGTCACAAATATTGATGCTTTTGAAGAAATAGAGCTTGCCGGTCGCACTGTTTCATCCAGACGGCAACTGGACTGGTCCTATATCAACGAGGACATCGAAGATACCTTTTCGCTTAACCGTTTCTGCTGGCTCCTCACCGCGATTCACACACGCCCTTCGGCGAAGCTGGCACGCCGCGCATTGGAATGGATTACCAACTGGATAGATACCATGGGTGAAAGTTTTCATCATCCGTCCTGGGAGAGCTATTCAGTGTCGGAAAGACTTGCGAACTGGCCCTTTATTCTCCGGATGATCGAACGGTTTCAGCATCTTGACGGGGGTACGGAAAAGAAAATAGCAGAAGCTATGGGAACCCACCTTGATCATCTGCTCCGAAACCTTGAATTGAGAGGTGAATTTACCAATAACCACATCCTCAACAACGCCCGGGGACTCTATATCGGCGGATTGGTGGTGGCGCACGAAAGCGCCGTTGAAAAGGCAAAAGAATTATTCATTGAATGGACACCAAAACTTTTCCACAGTGACGGGATGTTGAAAGCGGGTTCATCCCACTACCAATTCCTGCTTTGCCAGCGGTTCGAGCAGGTATGCCTCCTGTCGCATCTTACCGGGGATGATACTTTTGCTGCCTTTATGAAGAAATGGACGCAAGCGATCCAAAGTGCAAGAGACCTATTCAACATCCAAAGCGGCGAGGGCAGATGGGCGATGCCTCTCATAGGCGACATATCGCCTGATTACAACCCAATGTGGTTCTCTCCTTTCTCCATGGCCGGATGGGCAGTTATCAGGAACAGTTACGCACAGGGCGATTCTTTTGCGTCCTGCAACCAAACCATGCACGATGGCTTAAGAAAGATGTGCGAGGGCTTTTTTCGTTATGACCGGGATGATGCGACCGTCTTCTGGCATGTGCCGGATGGGTCGGTCCCTGCGGGAAGTCATGGCCATTTTGACGTGGGAAGCTTCATTTTTTTTTTGAAAGGCAAGAAGATATTCACAGACTCCGGGCGGCGTTCATACCGTGCCGAGGGATCAACCGGCGTGTACGCTAAAGCACATAACGTCCTGCTTATAGACGGTTTAGGTCCTTTTTGTGAGGACCGCCACCTCAATCTTATCGATGCCTATCCGTATCAGGTGTCCCGTATTATGGTGGCCACAGACGAAGATGATCGTCTAGTACTCTCCTTGGACGTGGATGGTTTTCGAAGGCTCGCAAGCCCTGTGCTCTGGAGAAGATCATATTCTTTCAACGATAGAACAATGACCATCCGCGATGACATCGAGGCAAAGGGCGGCCATAGGCTGGAGACAAGATTCATCATCGCAGAAGGCCTGTCAGCAAAAAAGACAGACGAAGGTATTTATATAAAATCGGAAAGCGGGCTGGTTACCATGAAGGTGCTCAATCCCCATGGAGATAGTGCTCAGTCTTTTAGCATGGAGAAGGTAGAGATAAGCAGGATGTACGGACGGTCAGAAGAGGCTTTAGCTTTCGTGGTGAAAAACACGATACGGGGCAATCACAAAAACATATACGAGATGCAATGGCAGGCATGAACAAAACAAATCCTCTTGTCTCTTGCATCATTCCCACGAAGAACAGGCCCTTCCTCGTTACGCGGGCCATTCAGAGCGTGCTTGGCCAAAGCTATCACAATATTGAGATAATTGTCATCGATGATTCGACAAATGACGAAACGCAAAAAGCCCTTACATCCCTTGGTGGGCAGATACGATACATCAAGAACGAAAGGAGCAGGGGTGCCCCGTATTCACGAAATATAGGCCTCAATGAAGCACGGGGGGATGCCGTCACTTTTCTGGACGATGACGACCTGTGGCTGCCCAAAAAGATTGAGTTGCAGCTTGAGCATATACAGCGATTCCCAATAGTAAGTTGCAATTATATTAGAATTATTAAAGGAAGAAAAGAGTATGTGAGAAAGCCACCTGTTGTCAGCTTTGAGAATATGCTCTACTACAATTATCTTGGGTCATGTAGTTTTCTAATGTTTGACGCTTCTGCAATAAACGAGTGTTTTTTTGATGAAAAGCTTGCTGCGGGTCAGGATTGGGATATTGTGTTATCAGTCATGAGAAAGAAAAACATAAGAGAGGTTGGCATTGTTGACTCGTATCTTGTTGAATACGATGACGGCTTACATGAAAGGATTAGCACAACAATGGGAACTGGCCCAGCCATACTTGCAATATATGAAAAATACCGTACTGACCATGACGACTCTACAGCCAAGCTATTTTATCTTTACAATATACTGCCAGCAAGTGACTCCTTTCTTTTCTGGTTTTTTCGCGAGACGATAAAGACAAAGCTCAGAAATAAAAATATTGGGTTTATTTTTATGAATGTAATTAAGCGGCTGTTCGGAATAATAGAGGTTTACTAAAGAATAGATTGAGCACACATCCTTCAATGATACACAAAGGTACCTATACCTCAAAGTCATACATATGCAAGTAAATCTAATAGAGATACTGAATGTAGTTCTTGCCTTGTTTTTGCTAGTTGTGGCGATAAGCAGAAATTCGGGCGGACTCCTCACTGCATTCTTTGCTTATGGATCTCTGTATTTTCTTTATTCAGCAATCCCGTTAATCATGGGAGCCCCACTCGACGATATTTCCGCGATGCATGTGGTTGGGGTTGGTGGGGGGGTATTGGTAAAACTCTCAACCATAATATTTTTGCTTGTTATGTTTGTTGCTCTTGGTATCCGGGCAATAAGGTTTATTGAGATCGATCAGCGGCTACAACTGTATTTCGGTGTGGTTATGGCGATCGTATTTATGGGGTATCTGAATAATCTAAGAATCGGCGATTGGCTGCAGCTCCAGAATGTTGTTGGTGTTGAAGGTATGCTTGCGTTGGTATTGTTGGGCTATATGGGATTGAGAGGCGATATGCATGGTTGGAATATAAAACGTGCTCATTTATATGTGATTAATGGCGTATTAGTTATTGCTGTCAGCGTTGCTTTTTATGAAGTATTTTCACAGCGAGCATGGGCAGGCACTGTGCCAAGCTCTGGTATAGTGGTTCATCGAGCAAGTCGAGCAAGTTCCATCTTTTTTAATCCTAACTTATATGCATTTTGGTCATCTTTGATATTTCTTGGTTGTGCATATGGAATGCATGAATACGCTAAGTATCGTAAGTCTATGTTTTTCGGCATGAGTATGGCTTCAATAGGCATATATTTTTCTGGCGCTAGGAGTGCAAGCTTTCTGCTGTTAGGAGTTTTGTTTTTTTGTGCAGTGCTTATAAAGGGTGGAAGTAAGAGATTGCGCTGGATCCCTTTGATAACGATGCCGCTAATATTTTTGATGATTTATTCAGTTGCAAGAGGAATTTTGGCTTGCTCCTTAAACAACTATGAAGGTTGGCACTCAATTGCTGTTTTGGGAGAGAGGTTTGCGGCTACTCCTATCAATATGCTCCAATATATACTGAGCAAATTACCATCTATTCCAGCATATCAAGGGATTAAAGATGCTTTTCCTGTCCCGCCGGAAGTCGGAATCGTTCAATCTATTGAGGGACGCTTTATGGTTGATAAAGGTGATTCAGCATTTGTGGCGCTGTTTACTGATACCGGCTTATTCGGGTTGACGGCAATGCTTTGGCTGTGGGGTACCTTATTCGTGTGGGGTATGCGTACGTACATGAAAAAGCCGGATGCATCTAACGTTTATTCATGTGCGATATTGCTCTATTGCTTTTTGGTTGGCCTAGCAATGCGATTTCAGGTTTTCCCGGTGTGGTTACTTATAGGCGTTAGTCTTGCTCCATGCATGGTTATATGGCGAAAGAGCGCTCAATAAGACTTAATTTTATCGAAGACAATGATGCTTTGGGAGATTGATTATCCATGCAACAAATCGCTCTAAAAATGACTAAAACTTTAAGTGACTATGAAGGGAGTGGAGTGCAAGAAAAAACAAGGAATTCTGTTATTGCCATTACCGGTGCGCATGGGTTTATTGGGAAACGGCTAGTTGAAAAATTCTTGGAGCGTGGTGATGTGCTAATTCGTTCTCTGGTTCGGTGTTCCAATGCGCACTCTAGGAAATATCATAATTTTACTGAAATTCAGGGTGATCTGACAAAGTCAGAAACGCTGTCAGACTTCCTTTTGCCAGGATGCTCAGTGATTAATCTTGCCTATGGGTTTGAATCGACGCCCGCTGAAAACATACGCATGACAGAAAATTTAATAGAAATATGCAAAACAAACCAAGTCAAGCGGTTTATACATTGCAGTACAGCAGCAGTATTTGGGGTGCAACCAGCAGATATAGTGAATGAAGAATCTATTTGTAATCCAAAAACAGAATATGGTCTTACGAAACTATTAATTGAGCAGAAGCTTCAGGACGGTGCACGCGGACATTTTGAATTTATCAATCTGCGCCCAACCAGTGTTTTTGGACCTGGTGGAGTTGCACTTTCTAAACTTATTTCCGATATCACAAAGAGAAGCATGGTGTTAAATTATTTAAGGTCTTGCTTGTTTAACAAAAGAAGATTTAATCTTGTAAGCGTGGAAACGCTGATAGCCGCAATTTTGTTTATTTTTGATAAAGGTAAAGAGGTCGATGGGCAAACATATATTGTTTCGGAAGATGATGAATCGATTAACGATTTCGAATTTATAGAAAAATATTTTCTTCAGGAACTCTGTGGCAAATATTATTATTTACCTCCGCTAAAGTTACCGTTGAATATTTTGTCAGTAATGATGATAGTTTATGGCAAAGAATTTTATAACCCGCGCATTATCTACGATTCCAGCAAAATTAGAAAGATCGGATTCCAAGTTCCCCGACCACTAATATCCAGTCTTGCTGAATATATTCAATGGAAAAAGAACCAGTCCTCATTTAACCCTGCGAAAGCTCATGAAGATACTGAACGTTAATGCGCTTCTTGGCCCCGTAACTGGAGGGGGAACGGCTGAACGTACCCTACAAATTAGTCGGGCACTTATGAATGAAGGGGTTGATGTCATTCACGAAACCTTTGCACAACTCCGATTGAAGAATCGGGTATTATTCGAACATAAAATTCATTTAAGTAACTGATTATACGTGACAAATAACATTATTTGTGATATTTTTCGGTCAAATTCATTCATGAAGGAGACTGTTATGGGATTCAAGGAATGCGATCGGAAACCCACCTTCCTGGATATGGAAATCCAAAGGGGATTTGAAAACTCAAGAGACCGGCAGATCCTGTCTGAAATCGATGAAACCATTCACTGGGAACCCCTGGAGAAGATTGTAGCAGAATATTATCCCGTCGGGCAATAAAGCCTATCCACCAGACCACCTCTTACTTTCACCGCTGAGCGGCATAAAAAATTCTAACACAAGTGAAAAAATCGGACGTCCGAACCCCGAAAACGGGGAAAATTAAAAACCAGCATTATGCAAAGGTTTCGACCCAGCTTAAAAAGAACATAACAGCCAATCTTGCCGGAAGTATCTGGCAGGCCCTCATGGGATTGGTTTTCATCCCTCTTTACATTAAGTTCATGGGAGTTGAATCTTTTGGTTTAATAGGCATATTTGCTACACTTCAGATCATATTTGGACTTTTAGACGTAGGGTTGGGTAGTACTTTAACCCGTGAAATGGCGCGTCTTTCTGTATTGCCGCGTAAAGAGCAAGAAATGCGCAATCTTGTCCGTACCCTGGAAACGCTTTATTGGAGCGTTGCTGTTTTTGTCGGAATTGCAATAGTTTCATTATCACCAATTATTGCGCATCACTGGATTAATGCTGGGCAGTTATCTCCCAAAACCATTGAGCAGGCTTTCTTAATCATGGGGTTTGTAATGGTTTTCCAGATGCCTATCGGATTTTACTCTGGAGGGTTGATGGGGTTACAGAAACAGGTACTGCTTAACATTATCAATGTTTGCATGAGTACATTACGCGGTGTTGGAGCCATCCTGATTCTGTGGTTGGTTTCTCCAACAATTCAGGCCTTTCTATTATGGCAAATAGTAATCAGCATAATAAATGCCTTTTTATTGGCGCTGTTTCTGTGGCGCAGTCTACCTCATATTGAGAATAAAGCAGTTTTTCAAAAGCAACTCCTTAAAGGCATTTGGAGGTTTACTGCCGGGATGAGTGGAATCTCTATCTTTGCAGTAATTCTTACTCAACTGGACAAGGTAATATTAAGCAAGATGCTCTCCCTGGAAATGTTTGGTTATTACATGCTGGCCAGTGTGGTGGCGATGAGCCTCAGTCGCCTTTTTGCTCCCGTTTTCTTAAGTATTTATCCAAGATTCACGCAATTAGTTTCTCTTGATGATCAGGAAAGATTAAAAAAGCTTTATCATAAAAGCTGCCAATTTATATCAGTTCTAATCTTGCCTGTCGCAATTGTTATCGCTTTCTTTTCCTACGAAGTTATTCTTCTCTGGACACAAAGCCCAAAAACTGCAGAGCAAACCCATCGCATAGTGAGTATTTTGATTTGTGGTACGGCACTCAACGGACTAATGCATCTTCCTTACGCTTTACAGTTGGCATTTGGCTGGACAAGATTATCATTTTTTAAAACTTTAATTGCTGTGATTCTCCTTGTACCACTAATTATTTACATGACGACNNATGTTCTTCTTTGAAATTCCAATAATGCACCGCAGATTATTGCGTACAGAAAAATGGCGATGGTATTGGCAGGATGTAGGTCTTCCACTTTTGGCATGTATTTTAATGACCGGTCTTGGTCGAATATTTATTAGCGGACCGATGTCGCAATATATGATGCTGCTATATTTAATTATTATTTCAGTCTTAACACTCGGAATAGCAGCAATTGCAACCCCCGTAACGAGGTCATGGCTATTTGGGCAGTTATTGAAAATAAAAATAGAGGATAAAGCATGCTAACTTTTATCAAACATCATTTAAGACGCTATCCTAAAATTAAGAAAGCATATAATTCTTTGCAATGGAAAAAACATATATGGTCTGATTGGTTTAATACATACATATCCAAAAAAACCATTCAGTTTGATACGCCATTCGGCTTTAAGATGATTGCCAGGAATTATATTGCCAATCGTATGATGATGGATGGTACGTTTGAAACAGATGAAGTTGAATTAATTCAAAAGAATTTGTCAGATGCGGATGTATTTGTTGATGTCGGCGCAAACATTGGATTTTATACATGTATTGCTCGTTCTCTCGGAAAGAATGTTATTGCTATCGAACCTCAGCCTCAGAATCTTTACTGTTTGTGTGCAAATTTAAAAAATAACAACTGGCAAGATACAGAAGTCTTCCCATTGGGCCTAAGTAACAAGCCAGACTTGTTAATACTTTATGGTGCTTCCGGTCCAAGTGCATCTCTTGTCAGCGGCTGGGCTGGCTATTCCAAACGATTTCAAAGAGTAATTCCCGTCAATACATTGGATACTTTGTTGGATGACAGATTTTCAGGCAAAAAACTTTTCATTAAGATTGATGTTGAAGGTGCAGAATACAATGTGCTTCGTGGGGCTCTAAAAACATTGTCTTTATCTCCAAGACCCACTTGGTTTATGGAGATATGTCTAAACGAGTCCCATCCTGGTGAGATGAACCCTAATTATGAAGCGACATTTGATTTGTTTTGGCAGCATGGTTATGAAGTAAGAATAGCAAATAAAAAAGTTACTCTGGTAACTCCTAACGATATAAAAAGTTGGGTTGCCAACAAACGTTCCGGAATTAATAATTTTAACTATTTATTTATTCCAAAGTAATAACATATTAATTTTTAGGATGCATGGATATGCGGAAGCAATATATTGAAGTGCCACTGCCGATGTCGTGCAGCTTTTTTTACAAGCTGTGGACACGCCTGAAGGGGATCCTATTGTCACCCATCTATCTTATGATGGCTCACATTGCAGGAGCGCCGGGGATCGGCTTTCATCTGCGTTGCGTAGCCACCGGTACAAGCCTGTTGCTTACAGGACGCGCATCACTGAAAACCTGTTATAATTATCTTTTTTTGCCCATGGACTCAACGCGCTATTTCGAGTTCCATGAAGTCTGGAAAAGCGTAAAAGGTCTTGTCTTCAAAAGCTACCTTGATGTCTCTTCTCCACGACTCATACCGCTCTTTCTCCTGAAAGCGGCGCCAGGGGCAACCGCTAAACTAATTAATCCAGATTCCAGTGATTTGAGCGAGACAGGGAAGATGGCAAATGCACTTGGGTTGAAATCTCGCTGCGAGTTTATCCATGGCATCCTTGATAATGCCGGGTTTACTCCAGCTTCTTTTGATCTTATCACCTGTATTTCCGTGTTGGAGCATATAACCCAAGACAAGGCTGCTATTGAAACTATGTGGTCACTACTTCGTCCCGGCGGGAAACTTATCCTGACATTCCCCTGCATGGCCCAACCACTGGAACAGTACATAAGCCATAACCAGTACGGTGTGCTCAATCCGGGAGATGATGGTTATACCTTCTGGCAGCGTTATTATGATCGTGAACGGCTGAAATCATCCATCTACAGTATAACCGGCATGCCGGCTCATATCGTAGTCTACGGCGAAAAGAAGTATGGGTTCTTCTTCAGGAATGCCAGCATGAAGCGGCTTCTTGGTTCTCTTTATCCCTTCTGGCGTGAGCCCTATATGATGGCTACCGAATATCAGTCGTTCTCTTCCACGGATGAGCTTCCAGGCGAAGGGGTCATCATGCTCGAATTTATCAAACCGGGGGAACACAAATGAAAACACCCCTACTCTCCATCTGTATTGCAACCTACAACCGTGCCAGCTATATCGGTGAAACTCTGGACAGTATTATTCCGCAGTTGGATGACGATGTTGAATTATTGGTGGTAGACGGCGCCTCGACTGACAATACCGAAGATATTGTACGGAAATTTGTTAAGAAAGAATCGCGTATCCGCTATGTCCGCCTTTCTGCCAAGGGTGGGGTTGACCAGGATTATGACAAATCCGTCGAACTTGCCCGTGGCGAATTCTGCTGGCTTTTCACGGATGATGACTTGCTCAAGTCCGGAGCGGTCGCTGCTGTAAAAACAGCTATCAAGGAAGGCCATGATTTATTAGTTGTAAATGCGGAGGTGCGCGACCGCGAACTGTCAGTCATCTTGGAACGTCAGCGAATTATCATGCAAGACAATAAATTGTATTCCCCCAACGAAATGGAATGCCTCTTTATCGACGCATTGAGTTATATTTCATTCATCGGCGCCGTAGTGATACGCCGTAGCCTCTGGTTGAGCCGTGAACGGGAATCATATTTCGGCACCGAATTTGTGCACGTGGGTGTGATCTTTCAGAAACCCCTACCAGAAACTGCGCTCATTATTGCAGAACCATATATAATTATTCGATTTGGCAATGCGCAGTGGACGTCACGCATTTTTGATGTTTGGATGTTTAAATGGCCCAAGCTGGTCTGGTCATTTCCGGAATTTTCGGACTCGGTTAAAAGAAAGGTCTGTCGGCGTGAGCCGTGGCGGAGTGCGAAAGCACTTTTTCATAACCGAGCACTTGGTTCTTATACAACGGCTGAGTTCCGTATGTTCTGCCCAAGCGATACGGGAAAAGTTGAGCGCGTAATCGCTTATGTTCTGAGTATCATTCCGGCATCGTTGGCAAATTTAGTAATGGTGTTTTATTTTTCCATATTGGCCAAGCCAGCACATATGGCATTGTATGATTTGCTTTACAGCCGCAATGCAGGAATGTTGAGCCGCCTTTTGGCTCGATCTTTAGGCGTAGGAAGTCGTTAATCTAAAATGCCAACAGTGCTCATCACAGGAATAACGGGACAGGATGGATCCTATTTGGCGGAGTTGCTGCTTGCCAAGGGCTACCGTGTTATTGGCGCAGTAAGAAATAGTCAGAATGCCAAGGAGTCACTCCCTACGGTGCTGAAGAATAGCGTTGAGTTGATCACATGGGATATGTTGGATCAGCGCCGCATGACGGAGGTGTTGACAGAATGTCGTCCGGCAGAAATCTATAACTTTGCAGCTTGTTCATCAGGGGCGGGGATGTTCGATAATCCTGCTAGGATAGGTGAGGTGAATGGCCTGGCAGTGGCGCGCATATTGGAGGCAATTCGCGAGGTGGATACCAAAATACGATTTTGCCAAGCGTCAAGCAGAGAGATTTTTGGCGAAGCAGCTGAAAGCCCCCAAACTGAATCTACGCCAACCAATCCACGCAGTCCGTATGGTGCGGCTAAGCTCTACGCGGATTCTATGATTCGGATTTATCGTCAACGCTATGACCTTTTTGCGTGTGCGGCAATTTTGTTTAACCACGAAAGCCCTCGCCGTGGTACGGAATTTGTGACCAGAAGAATTACTCAAGCAGCAGCGAAGATCAAGCTGGGTTTGGCAAAAGAGCTTCACCTAGGCAATCTAGATGCGCAAAGGGATTGGGGTTTTGCTGGGGACTATGTTCGCGCTATGTGGTTAATGCTGCAACAGGAACGGGCAGATGATTATGTTGTGGCAACAGGAAAAGCGCATTCGGTTCGTGAATTATGTGAATTTGCTTTTAGTCGCCTAGGGCTGGATTATCGCGATCATGTGCGTGAGGATGCCTTGGCTTATCGGCCCATTGAGCCCGCGCTACTCGTTGGATGTGCTGCCAAGTCCAACAGTAAATTAAGTTGGAAGCCGGAGATTGAATTTAGAGAACTGGTTCACATGATGGTGGACGCAGACTTGCGAATGTTAAGTGAAAAGATTTAAAAAATTGCTGGGTGAATGACAATGTACAAGAAAATTGAGAAATGCAGTATTTGTGGAAATACACAGCTGGAGTGTGTGCTGGATCTGGGCGAACAGATGCTGACTGGGGTATTCCCACGCGAGAAGGGCGCGAAGGTTACGAAGGGTCCGCTACGCCTGGTGAAATGCATGGGGGGAGAGGCGACCTGTGGCCTATTGCAGCTGGAACATTCCTACGATTTGGAGGAGATGTATGGTGATAATTACGGCTATTGTTCCGGCCTCAATGCCAGCATGGTGGCGCATCTCAACAATAAGGTAAAACGAATCCTTGGCCTCGTAGAGTTACGCAAAGGTGATCTGGTTATTGATATTGGCAGTAACGACAGCACCACGTTACAGGCGTATCCATCCTCCGGTCTGGTGCTGTTGGGTATAGATCCGACGGGCGTCAAATTTCACAACTACTACCCGTCACACATTCAACTGATTCCGGATTTCTTTTCTTCCACCCTAGTGAAGGAGCGCTTCCCTGAACAAAAGGCAAAAGTAGTCACTTCGTTTGCCATGTTCTACGACTTGGAAGATCCGACGGGCTTTATGCGTCAGGTGTATGACGTGCTGGCAGACGATGGGGTTTGGGTATTTGAGCAAAGCTATATGCCGACCATGCTTGAGATGAACGCATTTGACACGGTTTGTCATGAACACTTGGAATTTTATGCGCTACGCCAGATCAAATGGATGGCGGATCGAGTTGGCTTCAAGATTATTGATGTTGAATTCAATGATGTTAACGGGGGCAGCTTCTCGGTCACGGTATCGAAGTCGCATGGGGATTTTACAGTAGTTCCTTCGGTGCAGAAGATTATTGACGAAGAACGTGCAAAAGGATTGGATACGTTGGCGCCGTACCAGGCATTTGCTGAGCGTGTGACCCAAACAAAGCGCGATTTGTTAAAGTTTATTGAATCGGCTCGTGCTGAAGGTAAATCTGTGGCGGCTCTCGGTGCTTCTACCAAGGGCAACGTTTTGCTTCAATATTGTGATCTGACGGAAAAAGAAATTTTCTCTGTTGGTGAAGTAAATGCTGATAAATTTGGTTGTTTTATGCCAGGAACGTGGATACCCATCGTTCCGGAAGACGAGTTGCTTGGGATGAACCCGGATTATTTGGTTATTCTGCCGTGGCATTTCAGGAAATTTTTTACAGCGAACAAAAAGCTTTCAGGCATGAGCCTGGTTTTTCCATTGCCTAAAGTTGAGGTAGTGAAAATTGCTTAGTAGATTAGCCAATGGAAAAGCTATGATCGAAAAACCAATCAAGAAAAAAGCAGCTCGTGTCATCGCTTTTTATCTGCCGCAATTCCATCCAACACCTGAAAATGATTCGTGGTGGGGCAAGGGCTTTACAGATTGGATGAACGTTGCGAGTGCGCGCCCTTTGTTTAAGGGGCATGAGCAACCTGTCATTCCAGCAGACTTGGGGTTTTACGACTTAAGATTCCCTGAGGCTAGATTGGCTCAAGCTGAAATGGCCGCTGCCTTTGGGGTGGAAGGCTTTTGTTATTGGCATTACTGGTTTGCAGGGCGCCGTATGTTGGAACGCCCATTTAATGAGGTCCTTTCGTCTGGCTCGCCAGATTTTCCATTCTGTCTGGGCTGGGCAAATCATTCTTGGAGCGGTATTTGGAAGGACGAGCCCCATCGATTATTAATCGACCAGACTTATCCGGGGGAAGCTGACGACAGCGCACACTTTGACTATTTATTAAAAGCTTTCCACGATCACCGTTATATGACTGTAGACGGGAAACCGCTATTTGTGATTTTCAAACCGACAGATATGCAGGATGCCAAGAGGCGTTTCGATCTTTGGCGTGAATTAGCATTGAAGGCGGGGCTTAAGGGCTTGCATATAGTGGGCATCAATATGCTGGACTTCGAAGATGCTGCAGCACTTGGGCTGGATGCTGTTACGATATCAACTCTGGCCGTCATCAACACAGCGAATTCAGTTGTTAACGAAGCCACAAGAATCATGTGGGGAATCAGGCGGCGGTTGTCTTTGGGTGGACCACGCATCGTTGAGTATAGCGAGGCGATCAAACACCTTGTTCCCGATCTTAACCAGTTTGATTGTGAAGCCTATCCTTGTGTCTATCCTAATTGGGACAACACCCCTCGCAAGAGGCGCAAAGGGTTGGTGCTTGCGAATTCGACCCCCGTACTTTTTGAAGAGCATTTAAAAGATGCGGTGAGTGCACTGGATAATCGTTCCGATGAGCATAAACTTGTCTTCCTGAAGTCATGGAATGAGTGGGCTGAAGGTAATTATCTAGAGCCAGACACAAAATGGGGCTTGCAATATTTGCAGGCACTTAAGCGAGTGATTGGATGAGCGGCGATTTCGCCACATCTAACGTGACAACTGTCGTCGTCATCGGCTCATCGGGATTTATTGGATAGCACCTTTTAAATGTTCTTGCCGAAAGGAAGGACTCTGAAGTTCGGGTATTAGTGCATCGCAATAGAGAGAAGGGTCACGCCAACATCAATTTCATTGAAGGTGACCTGCTGAGGCCGGATTCATTGGAGTGGTACAAAAATTCTTACACTACCCAAAGAGTAAGGTATGTTATTTAATTCCTACGAATTTCTATTCTTATTTCTTCCGGTCGTGTTTGCTGGTTTCTTATGGTTTGCACGTTTCGGTCATAGTGTCAGTGCGTTGTGGCTAGTATTCGCCTCACTTTTCTTCTATGGATGGTGGTCACCCAAATATGTTGGATTGCTCCTCGCATCCGTCGGCCTAAACTACAGCATAGGATATGTGATTGGACATGCACGTAGCCGTGCCCATGCGAAATTTTTTCTCACATTTGCTATAACAGCTAATCTTGGATTGCTGGGCTTCTACAAATATGCCAACTTTTTTATTGGCATCGCAAACGGGTTGTCTGGCGGGACAATGCCTCTAGTTGATATTATTTTGCCTCTGGGTATTTCCTTTTTTACGTTTACTCAAATTACATTTTTGGTGGATGTGTATCGCGGTGTGGCTCGCGATTATAACTTCATTCACTATCTGTTGTTTGTTACGTACTTCCCTCATCTGATTGCTGGCCCCGTACTTCATCATGGGCAGATGATGCCCCAGTTTGCCAAGAAAGAAACATACCACCTGCAGCTTGATCATGTAGCGATAGGGCTGAGTATTTTCACCATCGGCTTGGCAAAAAAGGTGCTGCTAGCTGACAACTTTGGCGATTATACTGGGCCTGTATTTGCGGCTGCAGGTCTGGGAATCCAACCAGACTTTATTGAGGCATGGACCGGCGCACTGGCCTATACGCTGCAACTGTACTTCGATTTCTCAGGCTACTGCGACATGGCAATTGGAATCTCCATGCTATTCGGCGTTAAGTTGCCAATTAATTTTAATTCTCCATATAAGGCAGCAAACATTATCGATTTCTGGCGTCGTTGGCACATGACACTTGCCCAGTTTCTTCGCGACTATCTCTATATACCGCTGGGTGGAAATAGGAACGGGAAGATAATGCGTCACATGAATCTCATGATCACGATGCTGCTTGGTGGTTTGTGGCACGGAGCAAACTGGACATTCGTGATTTGGGGTGGGCTGCATGGGCTCTACTTGGTGGTCAATCACGCATGGCGTTCGGTTGTTGCTGGGCGTGTGCCTACGCAAGGTGTTCCCGCACGAATTTATTATCTGGCGGCGACGCTTTTCACTTTTTTGTGTGTTGTAGTCGCTTGGATTTTTTTCCGCGCCGAGTCTTTTTCATCTGCTATTTTGGTAATGAAAGGATGTTTTGGTTATGGAGGGATTTCTTTGCCGTCCAAATTAGGTGTACTCGCCGATAGTCTTGGTAATTTAGGGGGCTTAGGCTTACTACCCGCAGGAATTTCTTATGGCGGTGTTTTCCTCAACATCCCCGGTCTTGGTTCACTAGGTGGAATCGCACCATTTGCCAGACTATTGGTGCTTGGCTTGCTGATTGTTTGGTTTGCGCCCAACAGCCAGCAGTTCTTCAACTTCGTTGAAAATATGGGCCGAGGATCGAAGCTATTCAATTGGATTATTCCTTGGCAGCCAAGGCCTGTTATCGGATTCCTTTTTGGCTGTCTATTCTGCCTTGCTTTAAGCAAACTGGATAAGGTGAGCACCTTTCTCTATTATCAATTCTAATGAAATCTGATCGCATCTCAATTTCATACCTTGTATGGTTTATTTTCCCAGTGCTCACTTTCTTTGTGATCGCTGTTCCACTATCAATATTTTTCGAGCCAATTTCAGGTGATCTGACGCGGATTGGTCATTGGTCTGAGCGGGATTTCGGCTGGAATAAACCACAACCAGCGGTTTCCGTTCATGCAAATGGAACATCGATCTCAAATCCTCAGGTATTGGTGCTGGGTGACTCATTTTCACACCCGAACATATGGCAAAGTTATCTTGCCGAATCCCGTCATCTTGAAATCCTTTCTTTCCAATATCAGGATGTCGGTTGCGTTGATAATTGGCTGAAGTGGGTGGCTGGAAATCACTATTCAAATGTGAACACAGTCATTATTCAGGTAGTGGAGCGAAGTTTCGTCCCGCTGTTTAAACACCTGAATACATGTACCAGCCGAGTTCCGAAATCGTTTGAAATCGCCGAGAAAAATATAATACCAACGCATCCGCAAAAGGCTCTGATGCTGGATGCAGGTTACCTAATTCCAACCGCCGCCAATACTCTTCTTACGGCATGGAGTAACGGTCGTATAGTTTCGGGTGATGTAAGCAATGTGCCTCTTGCTACTGGCAAACTCTTCTCAAACCGCAAATCCAATCGTCTTCTATACTACACAGAAGATGAGAGTAAGTTAGGTTGGTCAAAAAAAGATATAACAGCCGCAGTGGTAAACCTAAAACGAATTCAGGATGATCTTGCTAAGAAGGGGCTACATCTGGTGGTAGTCGTGGTGCCGGATAAATCCTCAGCTTATCGGCAATACATGGTTAATGAAGCAAGCAGGGACGGCTATCCGGATGTGTTTGAGCAATTAAAGGACGCTGGGGTGAACAATGTTAATTTGTTGAGTTTCTTCCAACACGCTATGAGAGAGACTGTCGATCTATATTTACCCAATGAGACTCATCTCAGCACACAGGGATATAAGCTTATGGCTTCGAAAGTCGCAGCGCATATCTATCCCTACAATGATATATGAATAAACCGACAAGGTGGCCAGTTTCCATTTCCGATGAGAGAAATACGCTCGATGATTCTTCGTCTGTATCATTGAAAGAAATTCTCCCGAGGCTCCTCTCGGGAAAAGCAATCGGCAAACTGGGCATGAAAGCCTCTGAACTCTTTAATAAACTGGCTGATGTCCCCTTTTCCGATCAACAACTTGTGTATGGGAAAACTCCCGTCCTGCACGCGGCTTTCTGCAACCATATAATTCATTATGTATCGTTGTAGGGCTAATATCCAGTCTTGCTGAATTTGTTCAATGGAAAAAGAACCAGTCCTTATTTAACCCCGTGAAAGCTCATGAAGATACTGAACGTTAATGCGCTTCTTGACCCCGTAACTGGAGGGGGAACTGCTGAACGTACCCTACAAATTAGTCGGGCACTTATGAATAAAGGGGCTGATTGCCGAATCCTGACTACAGACATTGGTTTCGAGAACGGATCCCTACCAAGATTGGATGGTTTAAACGTTACTGCTTACCAATGCCTCCTAAAAAGATTCTACATTCCCAGAGTTTCACTCGCCAGTATAAAAAAAGAAGTTGAAGGGGTTGATGTCATTCACATCATGGGCCACTGGTCTGTGTTGAATGCACTGGTATACCTGGCCGCGCGCCTGATGCAAAAACTTTATGTGGTGTGCCCGGCTGGTGCGTTGCCCATTTACGGAAGATCTAAGATTCTTAAGACAATCTATGATTGGATTATTGGGCGGCGCATTATCCGTGATGCCAGTGCCTGGATCGCTATCACCGAAGATGAGCGCGCTCAATTTGAGGTTTACGGGATTGACCGGAAGTCTGTTATTGTCATACCCAATGGAATAAATCCTGATGATTTTCCTGAAACAGATGCGCAGGGTTTTAGAAAAAAACATGGGCTTGGCAATCACCCCTTTATATTATTTCTCGGACGACTCAATTCCATTAAGGGGCCAGATCTTCTTCTCGAGGCATTCTGCCGTGGCCAAGAGGCATGGCCTGAATGGCACTTGGTATTTGCTGGTCCGGATGGGGGGCTATTAGATTCTCTCAAGAAAAGTTCTGCAGCCAGTGCTGTTCGTAGCCGCGTGCATTTTGTTGGATATGTTGGTGGTGAAGAGAAATCGGCTGCCTACCGCAGTGCGCAGTTATTAGTGATTCCCTCACGCCAAGAGGCAATGTCGATTGTCGTGCTTGAAGCCGGTATTACCGGGACGCCTGTCTTAATAACGGATCAATGCGGATTTAATGATGTTTCAGCGGTAGGAGGAGGGATGGTCGTCGCAGCTTCTATTGAAGGGCTGCAGGATGGATTGCTTGCAATGACCGGTAACCCCGATAAATTAAAGATCATGGGACAAAACCTGTTAAAATTTACTCGCGAACACTTTCTTTGGGATCATATGGTGAATAGATATCTTGAATTGTTTTCCAGAATCGTGCACTGAAGGAATCGCTTGAAAATTCTGTTCATCAGTCAATACTTCTGGCCAGAGAATTTCCGGATCAATGATCTGACCCTCGGGTTAAGTGAAAAAGGACACGATGTTACAGTACTAACGGGCATTCCTAATTATCCTCAAGGGCAATTCTATCCCGGGTATGGAGTTTTCAGCAAAAGGCGGCAGGATTACGGCGGCGTCAGGGTTGTCAGGGTACCGATTATTCCGCGTGGCAAGGGCGGGACATTCCAATTGATCGTTAATTATCTGTCTTTTACAGTATTTGCATCATTTCTCGGTCCCCTGTACTGCCGGGATCACTATGATCTGATTTTTTTCAGCCTATCACCTTTTACAGAAGGGATTCCGGCGATGCTTTTTAAAAAAATAAAAAAGGCGCCGACTGTTTTCTGGCTTCAAGATATATGGCCTGAGAGTCTTTCATCTACAGGTGCGATAAGTTCCCGCTTTATATTAAAGATGGTGATGATCTTGATTCGTTCCATTTATCGCGGATGCGATATGATTCTCACGCAATCGCGAGTTTTCTCTTCTTATATTGAAAGGGATGGAATATCGCTGGACCGAATCCGATATTTTCCAAACAGTGCAGAGGAGCTCTACCAGCCGCTGTCTTTGCCGGAAGAGGCGCCGGAAAATGCGATAATGCCGTCCGGCTTCAAGATCGTCTTTGCCGGCAACATCGGGGCGGCCCAGGATTTTGGAACAATTCTCCACGCAGCGGAGCGGATAAAAAATAATAAAGAGATCCAATGGGTCATTATCGGCGACGGGCGCATGAGACCCTGGGTGGAAGAGCAGGTCAGCATCAGGGGCCTGTCGGATACCGTCCACCTTATCGGCCGGTATCCCATGGAAATGATGCCGCGCTTTTTTGCCCTGGCCGATGCCTTGCTGGTCACCCTGAAAAAAGAACCTATTTTTACCCTGACCATACCGGGAAAGGTTCAATCCTATCTGGCATGCGCAAGACCCATCATCGCCGCCCTCGACGGAGAAGGGGCCCGGGTCGTCGAAGAGTCGGGCGCCGGGCTGGCTTGCCCAGCGGAAGACCCCGATGCCCTTGCGGAAACCGCCTTAAAGATGTATCATATGCCGATCGGTGAACGTGCAAAGATGGCCCGACAAGGAAGGGCCTATTTCGAAAAGAATTTCGAACGTCACATGCTTTTGGATCGTCTTGAGGGTTGGTTGTCTGAACTACGCGGGAAGGGGAAATAATTATGCGCCTTATCATTTTGGGTGGAACAGGTATGCTTGGTCATACATTGTGGGAGCGCCTTTCTCAGCGCTTTCCCGATACCTATACCACCATTCGCAAAGGTATAGGAGATTATGGAGATGACCGCCTGTTTGGAAGTGACCGCGTTGTCGATCACATCGATGTCATGGATCTTCGAATGCTTGAGGGCGCATTAAGAGTCATCAGACCGGATGTTATCCTGAATTGCATTGGAATAACGAAAAGGCGAGAAGAACCGCAAAATCCCATTCCCAGTATCATTTTGAATGCCATGCTGCCGCATAAACTGGTCAAACTGGCGGCAGATGTGAGCGCGAAGTTAATTCATTTCAGCACGGACTGTGTTTTTGATGGAAGTACAGGTCGTTATTCGGACGATGCTCCGACAAACGCTACTGATCTTTACGGACGCACCAAGGCTTTGGGCGAGGTAACGGGAAACAGCATTCTTACGTTGAGGTCTTCCTTTATCGGAAAGGAACTGCGTGATGGAACTGAACTCCTGGAGTGGTTTCTGTCTCAGAAAAAGGCTGTACGTGGTTTTAAAAACGCGATCTACACGGGGCTAACGACGCTGGAATTATGTCGAGTGATAGAAAAATTGTTATTGGATTATCCAGACGCTTCAGGGCTTTACAATGTATCCAGTGAACCGATAAATAAATTCGATCTGTTAAGACTGATTGGCGAGAAAATGCATCGGAGTGTAGAGATTATACCGGATGAATCATTTCATTGCGATCGCAGTCTTGATTCCAAAAGGTTCCGTAGAGATTTTGGTTACACACCTCCGACGTGGACAAAAATGGCGGAGGAATTAAGTCAGGAGTATAGGGGTGAATCATGATAGTTGAAGGGAAGACAATCCTTGTTACGGGTGGAACTGGTTCAATGGGTAAGACGCTTGTACGCCGTATGCTGACCGGCGAACAAGGCACGCCGAAGAAGATCATCGTCCTGTCAAGAGATGAAGCAAAACAACACGATATGCGGATGGCGTATCTGCATAAGCTGGTGGCTACCGATGAAGTGATTTACCGGAATTTCATGAACGTCCTGGAATTTCGGATCGGCGATGTACGAAACTATGCAGATGTTTGTTCCGCGGTTAAAAACGCGGATATTGTGATAAACGCGGCTGCGCTGAAACAGGTGCCGGCATGCGAATACTTTCCAGTTCAGGCGGTCATGACAAATTGCATGGGCGCAGCCAATATTGTACGCGCCATTGAGGAAAACGGATATTCCGTGAATACGGTCGTGGCCATCAGCACCGATAAGGCCTGCAAACCAATCAATGTAATGGGCATGACCAAATCCATACAGGAAAGGATTATTACAACGGCTAATATATTAAATCCTGAAACCCGCTTTATCTGTGTCCGTTATGGAAATGTACTGGCATCGAGAGGTTCAGTCATTCCCCTTTTTCATGGTCAGATCAGGAATGGTGGCCCGGTCACGATCACCGTGCCGGAGATGACCCGTTTCCTCCTCACCCTTGATCAGGCTGTAGATACGGTATTCGCCGCCCTCCGCGGAGCCAGACGGGGCGAGACATATATCCCCAATGCACCTTCAACCAGCATTATCAATATCGCCCGCGCTTTGATCGGGAATCGACCCGTTGAGGTAGAGGTGACGGGTATCAGACCGGGAGAAAAGATCCATGAAATTCTGGTTTCGGAAGAAGAAGCCTATCATTGCGTCAAACGAGGAGATTATTATGCTATTCTCCCCATGCTGCCGGAGCTACAGGTAGAGAAAGAGCCGGTAATAAAAATCCTGGAAAAGGAGTTCAGCTCTGCGGATAAAGTCCTTGATTTAGATCAAACCATTGAATTATTAAAAAGAAATAAGCTAACGCTTGATGATGGCGATCTGGCGCAAGGTGAAGAACTGTTACGTTAGAAGTCATCATGCCATTATCAAGTAGATTGGAGAAGGAAGAAATCATGTCAACAAAGGTAATGACAATCGTGGGAACGCGCCCTGAAATCATTAAGCTCTGCCGTGTCATCAGCGAGTTGGATATTCATACGAAACATATACTGGTGCATACAGGCCAGAATTACGATTATGAACTGAACGAAATCTTTTTCCAGGAGCTCGGCATCCGGAAACCTGATCGTTTTTTGAATGCTGCAGGCCAGACCGTAGCCCAGACCATCGGTAACGTAATCGCTCGATCCGATGAGCTGATGGAGCTGGTGAAACCTGATGCCGTCTTGTTGTATGGAGACACAAACAGTTGTCTGTCCGTAATTTCGGCGAAGCGGCGCAAAATACCCGTCTTTCATATGGAGGCAGGCAATCGAAGCTTCGACCAACGCGTACCGGAGGAAATAAACCGCAAGATCGTTGATCACCTGAGTGACATCAATATGCCGTTAACGGAACATGCCCGCCGTTACTTGCTGGCAGAGGGACTGAGACCGGAAACCGTCATCAAGACGGGATCCCCGATGAAAGAAGTTCTTTCCTACTACATGTCTAAAATCGAGGGTTCTGATGTACTTGAAAGACTCCAGGTTCATCCGGGAAAATATTTCGTTGTCAGTACGCACCGTGAAGAAAATGTTGACAACGAGGAAAACTTCCGCAACCTGATGACATCGTTACAGCTCATCACAAAGCATTACGGGATGCCGCTGATCGTCTCCACGCATCCCCGGACAAGAAAGAAGCTCGAAGAAATGCGTATTAACGATTCGGATCCCCTGATCCGTTTTTTAAAGCCTCTGGGTTTTTTTGATTATGTGAAACTCCAGATGCATGCCTTCTGCGTTGTCTCTGATAGCGGAACCATTACAGAGGAATCATCCATCCTGAACTTCCCGGCGGTGACGATCCGACAAGCGCATGAGCGTCCCGAGGGGATGGACGAAGGGGTTTTGATTATGTGCGGGCTCAAAGCTGAGAGAGTCATAGAGGCTGTTGCCGTTGTCACGGCACAATATTCTAAGGAAACACGCCAATTCAAACTTGTTCAGGATTATGATGTGGAAAACGTTTCGAAGAAAGTGCTTCGCATCATCTTGAGTTATATTGATTACATAAACCGTACAGTTTGGTTTAAGTGAAAAAATATTGAAGTTATGAAAATCTTTTTAACTGTACCACCCAATATCCATTACATTGAGCCTTATGCCTATATCGAGGCGGACAAAAGCAATACAATAAGGCCATGTCTGGGCCTACTCTACGTTGCTGCAGCCGTGAAGGACATGCCCGGAATGGATATCCGAATCATCGATGCGAATGTAGACGGACTTTCCCTGGAAGACATGGAATTGCTTTTTACCAAGGAATCTCCTGACATGGTCGGCTTCAGTGTCCTGACATTCAATCTTTTAAATTGCATGGAAGTCTCAAAGATTATCAGGAGATGCAGCCCGCAGACAAAAATCTGTTTCGGTGGTTGGCATCCGACCCTTTATCCGCAAGAGACGCTTGCTTTTGAATTTGTCGATTATATTGTTGTCGGCGAGGGTGAGCTTACGTTTCGGGAACTTGTGAAAGTACACCAGGATAGAAAGAATCCTGCTACAAAAGAACTGGCCGACATTAAGGGACTTGGATATAAAACATCAGACGGACAAACCATTATTAACCCTTCGAGAGAGGTCGTCAAGAATCTTGATGAATTACCCCTACCCGCATACGATCTTGTCGATGCCACAAAATATTCCCATCTATTGGCCTGCTCTGGCCAAGTGGTAAATATCATGACGTCGCGCGGTTGTCCCCACCGATGTGTTTTTTGCGATCTCAGGCGAACACCTTACCGTTATCGATCACCGGACAACATACTAAGAGAAATCCTGTTTTGGGTTGAAAAGGGTGTTTGTGAGTTTTTTATTCAGGACGACAACTTTACAATCAATCGCAAGAGAACCATCGAATTTTGTCGTTTGCTTACAGATGCAGAGCTGAATATCAAATATAAAATAAGTTCCAGAGTGGACTGCATCGATGATGAAATAAGCAAACATCTGAGGAATTCTGGATGCTATCGAATATACTTCGGTGTTGAATCAGGGTCTCAGAAGATTTTGGACTATTTGGAAAAGGGTATATCGATTCAAAACATTAAAGCGGCTTTTCAATCGGCACATAAATACGATATCGATTGCTGCGCCTATATTATGATTGGCGTTCCCTCAGAAACCGATGAAGATATTCGCTTAACCATGCGTTTAATAAAAGATATCAAACCGAATCATCTGCACTGCTCGATCTGCACACCCATGCCGAGAACCTATCTCTACGGCAAATTAATGGAAGACGGAGTCATTACCCATGATTACTGGCTTGATTTTGCTATAAACCATGATCCATCCTTCAAAACCCCGTTTGCGAGCCAATTATTTAGTGCCGAAGAATTGAGGCGTATGCAAAATACGATTCAGAAGCAGTTCTATTTAAATCCCCGCATTATTCTCAAGGAAATCCTGAAAACTCGCGGATTAAAACAATTTACTGCGAAAGCTCAAATGGCACTTAAAATGCTTTTTCATTAGCGGGGAATAGATTTATGAACATTCTGATAACCGGGGCAAACGGCTTTCTCGGAACATCGATTGTAAAGCAGGCATTAGCTTCCGGTATGGCATTTCGGGCAACGGACCTTCAGGCGGATCCTTGTACGTCAGGTATCGATTACAAAAGCGCAGATATCACAAATCCATCCACGCTAACGCCTGTGATGACGGGTATAACCAGCGTTATCCATGCCGCCGGGTTGGCGCACATCTTTGATAGCGCTCAGGCGGAAAAAGCTTTTTTTAACGCCATTAATGTTACAGGCACAGTTAATATGATCAATGCAGCCGTTCTCGCCGGAGTACAGCATTTTGTTCTGATCAGCTCGGTTTCTGTTTATGGCCCATTTACTCAGGGTGTTTACGATGAGGGCGTCTCTTGTAATCCTGTAGGTCCATATGCTCTATCTAAACACAACGCGGAACGAAGAGCGCAGGAAATAACTAAAAAATCAGGGATGACACTTACGATTTTGCGGTTTGCCACACTTTACGGGGAGGACGATCCCGGAAATGTGGGCCGTCTGATACGTTCTTTAGATCAGGGGCGGTTTATCTGGATCGGGGACGGCAGGAACCGGAAAAGCCTGCTTTACAAGGAGGATGCGGCCCGTGCGTGCGTGGCGGTGGTAGATCACGCTGCTGCATCAGGCATCAACATATACAACGTTTCTGCCCCGTCCTGTACCATGCACGAGATTGTGGATGGCATCACGGCTGCGCTGGGGAAACATCCTCTCCCTGTGCGGGTTCCGGCATCGCTGGCTTTGGTTCTAAGCCGGAATCTGTCCAGGATTCCAAGCCGACGTGTGGCGGGAATCCATCAAACTGTGAAGAAATGGCTGGCTGAAGATGTTTACGATACCCGCCGATTTGAAGAAGCCTATGGTTTCCAAACAAAAACCGGATTGGCAGACGGATTAAAGCGAGAGGTGGATTGGTATCAACACAATACGGGCGATGATTGACAAATATACCGAAGATATCGCCGTGGACGGCAGCCTCATTCAAAAAGAACTGGGTTTTGTACCCCACTATGATTTGCAAACCGGTTGGGAAGAAGCGATCCGAGAGATGCGAGAAGGCGGCGTGCTTTGAAACGTATCTGTGATGTCCTGTTGAGTCTTCTTCTGTTGTGTTTTTTATCCATCCCCATGATTCTTATTGCCTTGATTGTTATATTAACTTCCAGAGGCCCGGCGCTATACTGGTCCGACCGGGTAGGTCTCAACAACATCCTATTCAGCATGCCAAAGTTTCGCACGATGAGACTGGATACTCCTGAGATGGCAACCCACCTGATGAGTGATCCCGATCTCTACTTGACATCCTTCGGATCATTCCTACGAAAATTCAGCCTTGACGAACTGCCGCAACTATGGAGTATCTTAAAAGGTGATATGAGTTTTATTGGGCCGAGGCCAGCTCTGTATAACCAGGATGATCTCGTTGACCTCCGGACGAAAAGAGGAATTCACAGACTCGTTCCCGGTGTTACGGGCTGGGCACAGGTAAACGGCCGGGATGATATTCCGATTCCGCTTAAAGTAGAATACGATGAGTATTACATGAATAATAAAAGTATTATTCTGGATTTGAAAATAGTATGGATGACCGCTGTCAATGTTTTAAGAAAAAGAGGAATTAAACACTAACCATTTGAGAAATCTATGCATCGGCAACTGAAAAATCCAAAGCTATACTTGATGATCTTGAGCGACGCGCTTCTCTTTGCGATTGCTCTTACGGTAGCCTATTTGTTCCGTTTTGAATTCAGCTTGGATCATGTAGATATTAATCAAATTAAAACCATCCTGATCTGGCTGATTTCCCTTAAACTCATTGTCTTCTTCAGTTTCGGTCTTTATCGGGGGATGTGGCGCTACACGAGTGTCCGAGATTTCTGGCGATTGGCCCAGGCTTGCTTCATATCCATGCTTTTAATCATGGCGGTGATCCTCTATTTATATCGTTTTCATGGTTTTTCACGGGCCGTCTTCTTAATGGATGGAATTCTGACATTTGTTCTTGCCGGTGGGTTGCGTTTCACGATCCGCGCTTATTTTACTTCCTTCCAGCCAAGCCTTGACTCCGATCGCATGGCGACTTTCCAGAAAAAACACAAGAAACTTATCTTGATTGTCGGTGCGGGCGATGCCGGCGAAAAGATGCTTCGAGAGATATTTGACAATAGAAACCTTGTTTATGATGTTGTGGGTTTTATTGATGATGATCTGCAGAAACAGGGCCGTTCGATTCATGGTGTCCCGGTACTGGGGATGATTGAGAAACTGCCAGAACTGGTGGAGGAAAAAAGAATTGAAGAAATTTTCATTGCCATTCCTTCGGCCAGTGGTGAACAGATGCGGCACATCGTAGAACTCTGCAAGGGATGTGATATCACCTACAAGACCCTGCCCGGCATGGGGGAAATTATTGATGGCCGTGTCAGCATCAAGACTTTGCGGGACGTGAGCTTCGAGGATTTACTGGGGCGTCAGCCTGTGGATCTTGATATTACCAGTATCAGAAACTACCTGGATGGGCGAACGGTTCTCATTACCGGTTGCGGCGGATCCATCGGTTCGGAATTATGCAGGCAGGTGGTTAAGTTTCAGCCTCGGTCCCTCATTCTGGTGGATGCGAACGAGGCGAATCTCTTTCACATTCAGATGGAACTTAGCCATGAGCTCTATTATAAAAAATGCACGGGTATCCTGGGGCACGTGCAGGACGAAAACCTTATGAAATCTGTTTTTCAGAGATTTCAGCCCCAGGTGGTATTTCACGCAGCAGCCTATAAACATGTGCCGATGCTGGAAATAAATCCCTGGGAGGCGGTTACCAACAATATCCTGGGAAGCCGGGTGGTTATGGAACTGGCTTTAAAGCATAATGTGGAGCGATTTGTGTTGGTTTCAACCGACAAGGCCGTACGGCCCACCAATGTCATGGGGGCAAGCAAGCGCATGACCGAACTTTTTCTACAATCCTTTCAGGGAAAGGGAACAAGATTTGTGGCCGTGCGATTCGGTAATGTCGTTGGTTCTTCGGGATCTGTCATTCCCCTGTTCCGGCGACAGATAGAGCAGGGAGGGCCGGTTACCGTGACCCATCCTGATGTCAACCGGTATTTTATGACCATACCTGAAGCGGCCCAGTTGATCATTCAGGCGGGGGGCATGGGCAAGGGCGGGGAGATTTTCATCTTGAAGATGGGTATCCCCGTGAAGATTGCGGATATGGCGAGGGATCTGATCCGTCTGTCCGGCAAGGAACCCGACAGGGACATCAGGATCATCTACACAGGTCTCCGGGAGGGTGAGAAACTGTATGAGGAACTCATAACGGATGGAGAAGATATTATCCAGACGGAGCATAAAAAAATCATGGTGCTTCGGCCCAACAGTTACTCTCAAGACTTGAAAAATTCTGAGGACCTCCGCGATCGGCTGGATTCAGGATTAAAACAATTGCGGGACGCGGCGATCCGTCAGGATTCACCGGCTATCAAGAAAAAACTTCAGGAAATTGTCCCCGAGTATAACCCCCAGGATACGCAAAGTGTTCTATGAACATCCGGCGTCAACACACCCTTCCGGAAAACATCAAAAATATCCTTATCATTCAGCTCGGCGATATCGGTGACGTGGTCTGGACAACCCCCACCCTGTGGGCTGTCAAGGAAGCCTATCCCGAGGCCAGATTGTCAATTCTACTGAGAGAAGGCAACGGGTCTCTGCTGGAGGCGGATCCTTCCATTTATAAAACCTATGAAGTAAAAAAATATACGGGAAGTTTTTTAGTGAAGGCGATCCGTCAAATAGGATTCATTCGTGAATTGAGGCAGGAACATTTTGATCTTGTTTTCGATCTGCGTTCTGATGAGAGGGGCGCCTTTATGTCCTTTATCACCGGGGCACCTGTCCGGGCTGCCCTGTATTACAGGGATGTTCCCTTCTATCGCAACAGGCTGTTTACCCACCTTCTTGAGTCTCCTTTTTTAAAAGAAAGTTTTTTAGGCGCGGCAGAACAGTCTCTGCGTATCATTCGTGGATTCGGCATTGAAGCAAAAACAAACGTCCCGAAATTGTGGGTTTCTGATGAAACAATGCATCGGGCTGAAAAAATATTGGAGGGCGAAGGGATACATCCCTTGACAGATCCATCTGATCCCTGGGTCACCCTGAACCCCTTTTCAAGATGGCCTTACAAAGAATGGGACATTAAAAAGTGGGCCCAGATTATCGATTGGTTGTGGAAAGAATATAAGATTGCCACAGTGGTGGTCGGCGCTGCAACGGAGCATGAGCGGGCCGGGAAGATCGTGCAAGCATGTTCGGGAAAGAGTTACAATCTTGCTGGTAAGACCAGTCTGGCCGAGTTGGCGGGCGTTCTGAGCCTGAGCCGTCTCCATATCGGCGTGGACAGCGCCGCACCACATATTGCCGCAGCCGTCGGCACACCCACGATCACGCTCTATGGACCCTCTGACTGGCGGGACTGGGCCCCGGTAGGTGACAGGCACCGGGTTGTCGTCCCAGATATGGACTGCGTACCCTGTCACAAGAAAGGATGCAACGGAAACGGACGAAGCGAATGCCTGGAGACTCTGGGTATCGAGCCCATGCAGACGGTCATCCGCGAAGTCCTGAAGTCTGCTTAGCGAAGGTGCTTCGCTTCATCAATCAGCATGATCGGAATGCCGTCTTTAATTTCGTATAGAAGCCTGCACTGATCGCAGATCAATCCGTCCTGAGTCTCATTGAGGTGAATATCCCCCTTGCACTTTGGACATGCCAGAATATCCAGCAGTTCCTTACTGATCGCCACTATAAACCTTCCTTTCCGATTCCCGCCTTATTCGTTTCTTCCAATTTTTCCTTTACCGCTTCAAAAACCTCTTCCACCGTAATATCCCGCATACATTGTTGAGACTCGCAGGTCTTTAAAAAACAGGGGCTGCAGGGCAGCGCTTTGCTGATCACAGTGTGACCGGGCCCGTAAGGCCCCGTCCGCCGGGGATCCGTGGGCCCGAAAAGGGCGACGACGGGTGTGCCGACGGAAGCGGCGATATGCATCGGTCCGGAGTCGGTGGTCACGACTACGGCGGCTTGCCGGTAAAGACATGCCAGATCCTTTAATGTTGTCTGTCCGGTCAGATCAACGACCTTTGCTGTTTTAGCTTCCTTGATAATCGATTCGGTATAGGGTTTTTCATGGGCGCTGCCCGTTATGACGACAGGAATATTCAGTTCTCCGGCGATCCGGTCGCATAGCCGGGCGAATTTTTCATTCTGCCAGAGTTTCGTCTTCCAGAGGGCCACGGGACTCACGGCCACAAAGGGCTTTTCGACGTCGATCCCCTCGGCCTGGAGAATGCTGGCAGCACGGGTTTGACGGTCTTTACCGATCGGAATGGTAAATTCAGGGACCTCGACATTGGCGCCCAGATAATGGAGAAAGTCCAGATATCGATCGACGGCATGTTTCTTCATGTCTTCGGGAATTTTCTCACTATAAAAAAGACCGCTAAGCTCCTGCATGCTGTCGTAACCCAGTTTCCGCCTGCCGCCGCTCATAAGAACGATGACGGCGCTTTTGAATAGTCCATGAAAATCAATGACCAGGTCATAGGGGCGGTCTCGCAAGGTCTTCACAAACTCGCTGAATTCTTTGACGGGCCTGCCGAAACGGCCCGTTTTCAGATCATTGAGCCAGCTTTTCCGGCGGGAAATGATCACCCGGTCCAGAGCGGGATGGTCCATGATCAGATCCGCGGCAGCCTCTTCAATGACCCAGGTGATGTGGGCGTCGGGGAATTTTTTTCTCAGCGCGGCCAGGGCAGGCAGGGTATGAATCACATCGCCGATGGCGCTCAATTTGATCATGAGAATGTTCACTTTTCCTTGTCCTTGAGAATCCAGCGCACGGCGTCCAGGATGTTCCCGGCGATATAATCCGGTTCAACATCAAAGGCGCGATGTTCTTGTCCATAACCTGTCCGCACGAGAATGCCTTTTGCGCCGGCCCTTTTCGCGGCTTCTATATCCTTCGGCATATCTCCAATCATATAGGACCGTCCCAGATCGATTTCCATTTCATCTGCTGCCTTAAACAGCAGCCCCGGAGCAGGTTTCCGGCAATTGCACGTTTGAAGATACACCCC
>PLMV01000033.1 GCA_003141615.1 Syntrophaceae bacterium | reverse complement strand
GTTAATAAAATAATTATCCGGTAGAATTTCGCCGGAAAGGAAATGCGTTTCTCTCATGTTCCGTAGTTTTTTTGCATTAATATTGGCCAGCAGATGGAGCAGCTCTTCTCCCACAAGACGAATGATTTGATTATGACGGCGTTTAATTTCAGCTAGCTTATCTTTAATTATGAAAACTTCATTTTGATCATATCTTGGAGATAATTGATATATTCTAACAAGAGGCTCAAGATGCGCTACTAAATATTTATATTGATTTTCTATTTCTTCTAAAAACAATTTTGCCAGAGCTGTTTGACCCAGGAAATCTATTTGCACTTCGGCTGCGGATTTAGCTCTGTTTATGCCGTCCAGCAAAACATCCGTGCAAACGCGTCTCAAAGTGTCCTTTTCAATTTCACAGAATTCTCTTTTATACTCCTCAAAAAAATCTTCCGATTGGCTATGTTTGATCATCAAAATAGATGCTGTCCGTTTTAGCGCGTTGTAAACTTGAGGGCTAATGTGAACATCAATGTGAATGTTGTCCACACCGAAAACAAGTCTGTTTAGAGAATAAGCGACTTGATAGCGTTTAAGGCCTAAGTTTTTGAGACTTGGCGGTTTTTTAAATAATTTAAAAATTTTAGGCATGGTATCCTTTCCGATGGCCGAGTTGATCTTTATTTTATAGGTAAGGTAAAAGATTTGCCCCTCCATTGCCTCCTTTTATGATGCTACATAGAATGCAGAAAAAAATCCGAGGGATTAATACGAATTTTTGCCAACGGAATTCCCCGGACAATATTTAAACGTCCAGAACCATCCTTGATGTTCTGGTCAGCCAGATAAACCATCTCCCCACTTTGCCAACCGCCTTTTTCGTCATTCACAAGAAGTAAAACCAGCGGCAGGGTCCGTTCTGTTTCATCGGGATAATCCATCACCAAACCGATGTTTCCGTCGCTAAGTTCTACAACGGAGCCGATGGGATAAATCCCCATCATATGAATAAAGCGCTTCAACAGAATCGTGTCAAAACTTTTCCCCGCGCTCCCCCACATCATTCTCAGCGCTTCATCAGGCAGGAAAGACCTTGGCCGATAACCCCTCTCGGCAGTCAGCGCTTCATAGACGTCAGCGATACGAAGAATCTTTCCCATAAGACTCATATGGCCCATAAACAGAGTTCGGGGGTAGCCGGTCATATCCGGATTTAGATGGTGTTCAAACGGACCGAGGATAATTCTCGATCTCAAAGACGGGGTGGCATTCAACATGAGAATTTTTCTGACACCCATGACAGGGTGTGCCTTCAACAGATCCCATTCTCCGTCGGTCAATACCCCGTGCTTGAGGAGAATCTTCTTTGGCACATCTACCTTTCCCAGATCGTGAAAAAGACCGCAAATGGTCAAATGCTCAAGTGAAATATCCGATAATTCGATATGCTTTCCCAGGCAGGTCGCCAACAAAGCGACATTGACGGAATGGGCGTATGTGTAATCGTCATAACCCTTGAGGGTTGTCAGCCCGATCATCAGGGCCGCATCCTCCTTGACTATGTCCACGATGTTCTGGGCCAGACGTCTGCTCCTGCGCACTCCCACCATACCCTGGGACACTTTATTCGCCACTTCTTTCACCGCTTCGATCGCAAGAAAATAATTTTTTCGCGCCTTTTCATACCGTTTATCTTTCAGGCTTTCGCTGTCAACTGTTGCATCTTCATCCTGCCGCGGGAAGATCTGTACCCACGAACAATTCTGTTCCCGTAGCTTTTGTTCCAGCCACTGATGAGGGTTCTCATGCCTTATTGCATCATTGAACAGACGTGTAAACGTCATGATTTTTTCGGGCAAAGCATCGCGTGAGGACTCTAGAAAATTCACGCTCCCGATGCCTCGCTTCGAAAAAAACTCCACCATGTTGTAAACGACAATTGCCGCATCCCTACGGTATCGAAGTTTTTCTTCTCCGATATGAAAGCGGCTCCGATAAAGAGAGAGGCTGATGTCTCCGCTAATAGTTAGTTCATTGAGCATGTTCTGAAATGAGCTAACACTCGTCCGGACAAGCTGATTGTTATCCTGATATATACGCACGGTACTTATCAGGTGATACAGGGCTCTCAGAAAATCATGCCCCAATCGCTCCGGAATCGATTGTCGCTCCGACATGATTATCGTCCTCCTCTATTTTTTTGGAAATATTCTCTCCCCGCTTCGCGCGCGATCCTGCGCAGGCCGGGATGAAGGCTTCGGCCCGCCGCCTCTATCACTTGCCGGGCTTCCGGTATTTTCAAAGCGACTAGGGCAAGCGCGGCGCCTTCACGATACGCCGACTTCCTCAAGCCGGCCATCCACTTCCGGTGGAGCAGCGTTTTACGAAGGAAGGGAACGGACCGCAACGATCCGCATTTTCCCAGCGTTCTGAAACATTCCATAATGTGTTCGCTCTGTGCGGCGCTGAAATTTCGGTTTTGAATATATTGCATCAGAAGGTCTTCCGCGATCTCGTTTCTGGATAGGCCCATTTGTGTCAGGATCACATGACGTACCGAGGCGTCCGGGTCGTCGATGAAATCGAATATTGCCGACGTCTGATTGCCGGGGGCATGAGCGATCCCCTTGACCGCCATCCGCCGAACGGATGCCGACGAATGTCGGGCCAGTTTTATCAGATATTTTAAAGACGTATCTCCCTCTAGTCTGGAAAGGACAGGAACAACCTTCTCGGCTATTCTTTCGTCCGAATCATTGATCAGTGGTTCCAGACAGCTTATATTCTGACAGGCAAGGAAAATGATGGTATCCTCTACTATTTGCTCAAACTGTGAAGACTGTCCTAAGAGCAGGAAATGCATCAGGGTATCGACGGCTCCTGGATTCAGATGCTGAAAAATCAGTTTGAGTGTTTCCATCTGTTGCACATTTAGGTTGCTCCAAATCTCCTCCAGTGGTTTCAAACATTTTGTATCGGAGGAGATATCCTTATAAAAGGACTCGATCAAGGGGCCTGCCCAGGGCATGCGCAGCCTTCCGCTATTCAAAATTTTGTGCATCCCATCGAGAACTATAAGGGCTGCTTCAAAATTATGACGACTAAAAGAGTCTGTAAATTCTTCAGACAAAACTTCCAGGACAATATTAAAGTCTTTTTCTCCCTGCTCCTCCAGAAGCATGTCCAGCAACATATTCAGATGTTCTGTGGCGGACGCCATTTCCTCACGAGAGATCATTTCCTGCAGCTCGGTTTGTTCCTGTGGTGTCAGTACAAAAGAGGCCGGATCAATGGCGGGGCCGTCTAGCGACTTCTTATCAATAGCAGGGCTGCCGAGCGACGCCGGTTTATCTTCGGTTTCGATTTCGGTTTCCGCCGCGGGGGGCATTGTGTCCGATTTTGAAAGGCTGTCAATCTGATCCAGCGCTAGTGCTGAAATAAAATCGTCGGCTTTATATAGCACATGTTCAAAATGGGCTTCCCAGAAGTCAGTTACGATGTCTCCTTCCGGCTCCGTCGTCAATACCGAATACTTGTGGATAATGAATAATACCTCCCGGGTTTCTTCCAGATCGATTCCTTCAGTGAATTCCAGCCACCGTATGCCGTCCCGGAAAAGTGTGAAAGGCAGCGTTCCTTCTTTGGATGGTCCCGTATGAACCTCTACGTCCTGACAAATTACGCGATCCTTTTCAATTTCAATTCTGATATCGCCGTATTGACGAATGCAGGCTTCCAGCGTCTCGTGAAACTGCCTGATGGAATTTATACTGATGCTGTGGTCTTCGGGATATAAAGACACATTTTTACACGTCGTCAACAGATAGGCGAACAA
>PLMV01000190.1 GCA_003141615.1 Syntrophaceae bacterium | reverse complement strand
CTCGTCGCCTCCGCCTAGCCGCCTCGATATCATCTTTGATTTAGAAATTTACCTTGCAAACAGCGTCAGGATTAACTTCTAATCTGATTAGCGATTTAATATCCTGCGCTCCATCTTTTTTTACGAATAAAAACCCCCTCAAAGTTTTTTATTTTAAGGGGGTTCACGCTATATTTACAGATTATATTCAATAACCTTCTATATGTGTGTGTAAAAAACTATTCTCGCCATGATCAGCTACTCTAGCTTCCAGTGTATTATAATAAACAAATCCAATGGATACGACACGAAAGATTGGTACATCTTATTGTCATGTTCCTTGTTTGTATTTTTATGTTGCTTTCTTACGGATTTGCTATTATAAGGACGCCACTACGCCGTCTATTATTCTTTCCATACTTCTCTTAATCTTATTGCTCGCGTATATTATCCATTATTACCAGATTGAAAACGGCGTTCAAAAATGGTGTTTGATTTCCAATCAAATTAAGCAGCGGTATAATTATTATATGCCGCACAATAAATTTAACAGATGGGGAAAAAGCAATGATTCAGGATAAAATAGTAGCTCATTATCAGGATGGACGGCTGTTGAAAGGTGTCACCACCAATTTTGTACCCAATAAAGACTTTTTTCATTTTATTCCGATGGATTCCCCGCCAGGAAGCAAACTGTTGGAATTACGCACTACCGGCCTAAAAGGATTATTTTTTGTTAAGGAATTCAGTGGCAATCCGAATTACAATGAAAAAAAGGAATTCGATTCCCAAAAATTGTCAGTTGGGCGCAAGATAAGGGTAGTTTTCAAAGATGGGGAAGAAATGATCGGAACAACTGATGGATCTACACAGGATTGTCCGGGATTTTTTGTCGTCCCCGCTGATATCAACTCCAACAACGAATGTTGTTTTGTTGTTACATCGGCGACTCAGCAAGTTTCGTTAATCTGAGTTCGAATAATTAAGGACAGATTTCTCTAATTTGCCAGGACTGCGCGAAACGCATTCATGTCATTGGATTTAGTTTATTCTATTGACAATTCGGTTAACAACGTCCGCAAAGTTTTCACTACTTCTGTTGCCGTAAAAACTTCCCGAAGTGCCTATCCAATTTTCCAGTGTGATTAATCAGCCAATCTATAATGAGTATCGGGGCGCGGAAAAGAAGAAAAACCAGATGCGTATTAAGATCCCTCTTGATTTCATTCTTAAGTCATTTGAAGTACATTGAAAGCTGATTACAAAACATTGGGCGCATCAATGAAAAAATTCGCTGGAGATGCGTGAAATATTTTCATAGATCCGGTAAGCTGATCCAAAGCTTTTTTGGATCTACGAATAGATATTTGATTGCCGGGACTCCTGTAATTCTTTTCTGTATTATATTTACTTATTAAATATATTTTTCACGCGTTCAATATCCGCCTTGGCCTCTGCCACGATTCTCTCGAGAAGGTCTTTACACGTGGGAATATCTTTTACCAGCCCGATTGATTGTCCCATCATCATGGGCGCGTTATCAACATTACCGAATTCCCATGCATCTTTTACTCTTTGTCCTGATATGAGCGGAATAAGTTGTTCCAAGCCGCCGCCTTTTGCTTCCACAGCCAGAACATCTTCAACAATCTTGTTTTTTATCGCCCGGCCCTGCAAACCAATTGATTTGCAGATAAGAGTCGTTTCATATTCCTGCCGCCGTATAATTTCCTGCTTGATGTTATCATGCACCTCGCACTCCTGTGTGGCGACAAAGCGGGTCGCCATCATAACTCCCTGGGCGCCTAGAGCAAGCGCCGCTGCCAAAGTGCGGCCATCAGCGATACCCCCCACGGTCACAACCGGAATCTTCACCGTTTCGGCAATGCGCGGCGTGAGCAGCATTGTGGTCACATCGTCATTGAGCGGATGACCACCCTCTTCGATACCCGCGGCATAAATGCCGTCGTAACCTATCTTCTCAGCATGCACGGCATGACGCACCGATCCCACCTTATGGAATAGTTTCACACCGGCTTTTTTCAGAACGTCTATGAATTCTTTCCCGACCACTTTGTCCAACGGCGTGCCGGATATTTCCAGACCTGAGACCTTTTCCTCAGCGCAGACACGCAAATACATTTTGTGATGCTCGGCGGTAATATGCACCGACGGCAGAATAGTCACATTCACCATAAAAGGTTTGTCTGTCAATTTTCTTGTTTGCCTGATGGCATCACGGAATTCGTCTTCGGTCGAATAGTTTCCGGCAGTCAGGTTCCCCATACCACCGGCGTTAGACACGGCCGCGCAAAATTTTGATTTGCAAATCCACATCATGGCGCCGCATATAATGGGATATTTAACTCCGAACATCTCGGTAATTGCTGTTTTCATTTTTTATCCACCTTTTTAATTATTTTTGTAATCAGTGGAGCCCCGCCGACAGGAGTCGGTGGCCCCAAAATCTACCTTCGGCTCAAAGAGCCGAAGGATACTTATGCGACATCCCGTAGCAGAAGGCGAATTCATCCCCCGACAAAATCGGGGGCCTTCTGCGTAGTGGGTAAAATTGTTAACGCTGTTTAATCAGACATCATCAGAGAATTAATTTTGGCTGACGGCGGCATAAAGTCCGCGTCTAATACTTTAATAATATCGTTATACAGCCTCCTTTTCATTTCACCTAAAATTCCCCGCTTTTTCTGGAGGGTTTTGGCAAAGGCAATGGCCGAAGCCATAAGGTCTTCCTGATTGGCGCAGGCCTTCACAATAATGTTATGCTTTTCCAGTTCCGGCGCTGTGTAACGATTTCCGGTAAACTGCATTTGTGATAATATGTGCAGAGGAATGGCTTTTTTAACAAAAGCATTCATGCCCCACCTGAAAGGAATGCCAATGTTTACTTCCGGAAAGCAGAAGAATCCTCGGTCCGACCGCATGAATCGAAAATCGCAGGCGCAGGACATTATCGAGCCATTGCCGAAAGCATGGCCGTTAATCGCCGCGATTACCGGTACCGGATAAAGAAGCAGTTTCTTAAAGACATTATCCATTTCGTTGATGAAATCAATGACCGGCTGATGATTATTTTTCTGCATATTATCCATAATCCATACAACATCTATGCCCTGAGAAAAATTCTTCTCGTCATTCGAGGTAATAATCAGGGCTGTTATTGATTTATCAGCGATTATCTCATCCAGCATTGCGTTTAAGGTTTTAGCAAAATCAAGATTTTGCCTGTTTTCACCATTGGTCATGGTGATAATCGCTACGGTTTCGTCTTTAATCCATGTCATGATAGGCATATAGTTTTCTTCCTTTCCTTTTTTCGCAATATATCGACGCCCAGCCGCAGGGACGCATTTAATTCAGGAGGTGATCGGATCTGCAAAATACGTTAAATTATATCATCTGAGCACTATATATTTTCTGAAACGCGAGGAGTATAAGAAGTCCCACCTTGTATGTCAAGAACATAATGGCGCAAAATATTTATGATCTAATAGTGGAGCCTCCTCCGGCAGGAGCCGGAGGCATCCTGTAATATTGCGACCTCCCGCGAGTTAATGAGACCCAAGCTTCAGAAACAAAGTGCATAACCTAAAGGTCACCAAGCTGAAGCTTGCTGGTCGAATCAATGACATTCGCTGAAAATAAGTGAAACGAAATTTGAAGCGTAAATGGAATTGATCCCAGGATCGAAGCGACGTGGGGCTATCCCGCAAAGCAGAGGAGCAGCCTGCCCTCGACCTGACACGTGACCCCAAGTGACCTTTAGGTTATTCAGGTTATCGAGGGGTGTATTTCTCACACATCTGGAGTCGGGCGCGGGATTAAATAAACAACCCTGATTTAGCGGTTTAAAACCATGAACACTTCAGAATGGCCTTGATAATTTTCTTGACAAATTATCAGGTTATGCTAACCGCCTATCATCAGACGGTTAGCTCGTATAATTATTTTTTTATGCCAGGCTGTATTCAACATTATCCCGCAGCGCAGAAATATTACAGCAAGGATAAAAAGGAGAACCTCATGAATTCAGGTGACAAGATCGTTTTGATAGATAACGAACATGATCTTGATAAAATATTGAAGACCAACGATAGGGTGATCGCCCTCGTTTACGTGTCCTGGTGCCCTTTTTGCAGAAAATTTCTGCCTATATTTCAGCAATATGCTCAAAAAGAACAACAATATTTTTTGTGTGTTCAGGATGACCAAGAAAGCATAGGGGGCAAATATTCAATAGACGTTTTCCCCACTGTTCTTTTCTTTGAGAAAGGTTACATCTCCAAACGTCTGGACGGAGATCCGGGTGTGGGATTAAGCGAAAAACAGTTGATAGATTTTGTTCGTGAGACTCAAATTTCAAAAACAAAGTGAATTGAAATTTGCAGGTCGAATCAATGAAACTCAAATATCACAAACGTAGTGCAGTAATATTTGTTAGTTGAATTGATCCCGCAAGCGCAGCTTGTCGGGATAATTCCGTCATAGGCGTAGGCTCCCATAAATACCAGTGATTATAAATCCTCTACTTGTTTTTTAATCTTAATTCTCTTTTCCTTAATCATGGCGGCTTTATTGCCCTCCAACCATGTCTGTATGGCTTCTTCCCGTTTGATGGAAATCAATGTCTTTCTATACAGGTCTTTTTTTGCTTCAAAGTCTTTCCCATCCAGTTTACTCACATCCTTGAGTTTCAATATTACATAAGCATTATTGATGAAAAGCGGCTTTTCCGCATATGGTTTATTGGGCGATAGCTGAAAAAGAACTTCAGCCGCATCCTGGTTAGATCCCAACTTGGGAATAGTATTCCCCGGCTGGAAAAACCCCGTTTCGTTAACTTTCAGACCGTATTTTGCGGCAATTTTATCGAGAGTTTCTCCTGATTTTGTACTCTCTAAAATCGACTGCGCTTCTTTTTCGGCAAGGATTCGCATTTTGCTTTCTATAAAGCGGTGCGTTACTTCATTTTCTATGGTGTTCAGTTTCGGCAGGTAAGCCGGTTTTTTATCAATAACTTTCAAAAGATAATAGCCATTTTCGGCAGCAAGGACTTTACTGATTTCGTTTTTCTGCAAATCCAAAAGCATAGCGGCAAAATCTTTAATGGATGTAAATTCCTTTGGTGGCGTATTAATCGGGAAAAACTCCACATCATGAATTTTTAAATTATTTTTATTGCCATAGGCATCAATATTATCTTCTTGATAAATAATGTCATGGGCCTTTTTCGCCTCGGAGTAAGCGTTTTGCAGTCCCCTTGTTTTCTTTAATTCTTTAACTATGGCGCTCTTAACATCGGTCAACGATAATTGTTTGCCGTCTTTCGTCTTATATTTATCTTTGTAGCTGCTGTAATAGCNNTATACCAGGCGTGTAGCGCCGTGGTAAAAAGAGCGCAGTATCCTGAAGGGCATCTTCGACGAAGGTTGAAGCGCACATGGTATTTTTAATCTGTTTTATGTCGTCTTTTTTTAAGAACAGGAATACGATTTTCACAAGGGACACCTGTCTGGCACAGGCCGCATCCTGCATAACTCCCGATGTATCCTGATCCATATGCGCCTTCCGCCCAGGGCTTCTGCCTCACAAAGAGAACCTCGAAGCATTTGAGTTTGTCATGGCCCTTTTCGCTTATTGCGCCACCGGGACAACGACGGATACATTCTCCGCACTTACCAGCAGCATAAAAAAGACAATTTGCCAGGTGGTGTTCATATGGTTTTACGGATGGTTTCAGTTTAATGCTGGTAGCCACACTTCCGCAGCGCATGGCCAGCCCTTTGGAAGTGATAAAACCTTCGTTGAGGCTGAAGGTGCCCAACCCGGCAGCATAAGCGATATGCCTTTGTGACCAGTTGGAAGTAAAGCCATCGGAGACTTGCAAGATTTTAAAATAAGGCGATATTTCCGGAGCAAGAGCATGAGCTCCCATTGCTTCTAAAAGCGATACCAAATATGTGGACAACCCGGTGATAAAGTCCTGCCCCTTCCAGCGTGTATGATTCCAGCGCAGAGATGGCCCTTCTTTTTCTCTGGCATTAACCCGCAGTGTTTCGCGGTTAATGGGTAGTACGAAAGAAATAACACTTACGTCCGCCAGTTGAGGCGCTTTATCCTTTAATGTTTCGGTGAGGTGTAAAGTGAGCATTTCCTTCGGACTAAGGTGTAGTTCATGCACCACTTTTTTATATTCGGCAAACAAAGGGTCATCGCTATCGGCAAAGCCGACCAAAGGTTGATCAAAAATTGGTTCGCCTCCGAATGATTCCAGCCGATTCAAAGGACTCGTCTTGACGAAATTTATGATTGCCTTTTCGATGAAGCGTTCGGGGTTTGTATCAAACCGCCCTTTCGTTCGTTTATCTATGGTAAAAGTCGTCATTGAAGCAGTATTCCCCTTTAGTGTCTCCATCATAATCAATTAAGTTTATGTGCCAAAACCTAATTATCAGCACCTAATTATTTATTCAACATTTTTATAGTGGAGTTTCCTTCAGCAGGACAGACTGTGTCGGAATGTCTTTGCGAGGGAGAGTAACGACCGAAGCAATCTCGTATCTAATCGACATCATAGAGATTGCCACGTTCACTGTCGTGCCCCCACACACTTTGCTCGGGGCTTTGACTCACCGCAATGACAAATGAGGATTGCGACACAGTCTGTGGAGCCGGGTGATTTCAAGTCGCGGGATTGATTTCAAAGCGGTGGAAATTGGTTTGACATATTCTCTTTTCGTTACTAAACTAAGCGTGTATTATTAAATTAAATCTTATTTTGCAAAGCCTGTGATCTAAGCGGGACAAAGCTGTTTCAATTTGAGAATAATATCTATGGAAATATTCGAGGAGGTATCAAGCAATGGCGTTAAAAACTGCTGAACAATATGAAGAAAGCCTGCGCAAAATGAATTTTAAAGTCTATCTACTGGGCGAATTGGTGAAAAATCCGGTGGATAATCCGATAATCAGACCATCCATGAATTCCGTAAAAATGACTTATGCACTGGCTCAGGATCCTCAGCATGAAGACCTGATGACGGCGAAGTCCCATCTGACCGGGGAAAAAATCAACCGCTTCTGCCACCTGCACCAAAGCACTGACGACTTGGTTAAAAAAGTGAAAATGCAGCGTCTGCTGGGGCAGAAAACGGCGTCCTGTTTTCAACGATGCGTCGGAATGGATGCCATCAATGCTGTGGACAGCGTCACATTCGAAATGGATGAAAAACTCGGCACTAAATATCATGAGCGTTTTACCAAGTTTCTAAAAATGATCCAGGAACAAGATTTAACTGTGGACGGCGCCATGACCGATCCTAAAGGCGACCGCGGCCTGCCTCCCGGCAAACAAGCCGATCCCGATCTCTACACTCATGTAGTAGAAAAAAGAAAGGATGGCATTGTCGTGCGGGGCGCCAAAGCACACCAGACCGGAGCCATCAATTCGCACTGGATTTTGGTTATGCCGACGATCGCCATGTCCAAAGAAGATGCCGATTACGCCCTTTCTTTTGTCGCACCTGCCGACGCGAAAGGCATATCGTATATTTATGGAAGACAGTCCTGCGATACGCGGAAACTCGAAGGCTGTGAAATCGATGTGGGCAACCGGCAGTTCGGCGGTCACGAGGCTCTCATGATTTTCGACGATTTATTCGTTCCATGGGAAAACGTGTTTATGTGCGGCGAATATGAATTCAGCGGCGCTTTGGTGGAAAGATTTGCCGGTTATCACCGCCAGAGTTATGGCGGCTGCAAAGTCGGCGTCGGCGACGTGCTCATCGGCGCGGCGGCTCTGGCTGCCGATTACAACGGCGCATCCAAAGCATCCCACGTTAAAGACAAACTGATCGAAATGATACATCTGAATGAAACTCTTTATGCCTGCGGCATCGCCTGCTCCTCACAGGGACATAAGACGGCTTCCGGCAACTACCTGATTGATTTATTGCTGGCCAATGTCTGCAAACAGAACGTCACCAGGTTCCCTTATGAAATTGCCCGGCTGGCCGAAGATATTGCCGGTGGGTTAATGGTAACAATGGGCTCGGAAAAAGATTTGCGTCACCCGGAAATCGGCAAATTAGTCGAAAAATATTTCAAGGGAATCGCTTCGGTGCCCACGGAGAATCGCTGCCGTGTTTTGAGATTGGTGGAAAATATTACTTTAGGCACTGCCGCGGTCGGCTATCGCACGGAATCCATGCATGGCGCCGGTTCGCCACAGGCTCAGCGAATTATGATTTCGCGCCAGGGTAATCTGGAACACAAAAAGAAACTGGCTAAAGATATTGCCGGAATTAAAGATTGAATTAAGTATACTGTACCAGACTTCTAAAGAAAGGCGAAAGACCGAGGGAAAAAACTACTATAGTGTCCCCATATTCATATTTTGAGAAAATTTTATTCTTCGTATGAAATCCCGTATATAGCTTCTTTATTTTCATCTTTTTGAGCTTTTTCTAATTCGTATTTAAAAAGCTCTTTACCAACTTTTCCTATCTCTTGAATACGTGCATCAGCTGAATTAAGAAGAGTTTTGAATTCGTCAACCCAACTTTGCCAAAAAATAACTGCACTACCGGACCATCCCCAATGACTACCCCTTGCGGCATAAGCAACGTCATTAGGTTTATAATTCCAATTTGCATTCAAGAT
>PLMV01000109.1 GCA_003141615.1 Syntrophaceae bacterium | reverse complement strand
CGAGGACCGGGACTGAACCCCCGTTGTCTCCCGATGGTCTCAAGCTTGCTCTGTTGTTCCGGGGTCAGGATCTCAAAGATCGCCCGGCGATAATCGTTCATTTTATCCTGCATCAGGTCCCGCAGATTGCCGATTTTCTTTTTCAGAATAATAATCCGGTCCTGATCGGGAGTGCTCTGCAACCACAGTGCTTTCAGCTCTTGGCGTTTTTCTCGCATTCTGTCCTGAAAAGGCTTGACGTCTAGTAAATGGGCCTCACGGAGTGCCCTGATCTGAGACACCTGTTTGTCTGCAAGCTCAAGCTCGGAAATGGTCGTGATGTCTCCCTCATCTCCGGGACTGCCACCATGTCCACGTCCCCGCCCCCATTCGGCGGCAAACGTTAAAGAGAACAAAAAGATGGCAAAAAGGATTATTACAAGCAAAATGGCCGTTTTTTCCATAAAGTCCTCTTTTTATAAGGATTGATAAAGGCATTTAAGAGAGCAATGGTTGTGCCAAAGCGCCGAGATATATTTATATGTTTGTAATAACTATGTTTTTACATAATGGCTTCTGTCTCTTGTCTCCATCAAAGAAAGAAACTGGATATTATGTATCCAAGCAGAGTATCCAGTTGACTAAGAAGTATCCACATATGATTTTACCCTATTGAATGGAAGTTGACTCTTTTTCAAGTGATAGGTCAATAAGAAGTGAGGAAATATTGTTATCGATTGCCAGTAGAAAGAATCAATCTTTCTCTAACATTAAAAGATATTGGTAAAAGGAGTGCTTTAATATGCCACTTTCAAAATTTTTTGAGAATAGCTTACATATAAAATTACAGATGATACCTATCAAGTCTTCATTTCGACGTGAGATAAAATTCGAGTATTTTGAGTAAAAAATGAACGTGCGAAATGACCCGCTTCTATCTGGATCAGTTGTATTAATTGAGTACTATTTAAGTAGCCCTAGGATAGTATGGATGTGGTCCAAGACTTGTGTCCATAAATTATCTATGTTGTTTTTAGACATTGCTTCCCGATCCTTGAGGACATCAGAGAGGCGACTGAAAAGTGTGGCTCTATAAGTTTCTTGAGCAAGGAGTTCCTGATATTCAGGGCCATTAATAACACCTTTTGTCAACTTTATAGTCATTTTCTCCCATGTCATATCCTCTTTGTCTTTTGACCGGGCCAACTGAAACAGATCACCCTTAACTCCATCCAACAAATTCCTCATGAAAAGTGCGGCTTGTTCGCGACTACTGACATCAGATTTTGCAGTACAATAGGCGTTCTTGGCTTTATCAAATCGTTTCAACGTATTAGGCCTCACGTACTTTTCCATTAGCTGACGAACTCGTTCAGGTCGTTCCTGGGCTTCTTGTAGTTCGCGGTAACGATGAGTGTATTTACGGACGGAATCCTTTACGTCACGCGTGCCGACGTCTCCGAATTTAGCAACGAAATTATAGACTCCACTTGTTCCAGCCGTGGCCATGGACGTAGCTGTGCTTGATGCTATAGTACTGAAGTCTGGCATCATGGGGATATTTTGTTTTATGTATTTGTAGTCGCGCTCAAATGATCGATCGAGTTCTTTGGGGAGACTTTCCATTGATGTGTTTGTAAGGTTGGTGAGTGCTTCGATTTCCCAATCCGTCATGTCCAAGTTCTTTTGGACTTCTGCTAGTACCTTGTTGTGTGCAATGGCGAACCGAGAAAGCCATTCCGCAAGATACCGCCGTTTCTTATTCAAACAGTGAGATTCATCAAAGTCCATTGCTATGCCTTGATTAATTCTACCACAGCAGGTTAAAATAATGGAAATTTAAAATCAACGAGAAAAAGTATAGATGTCGATTTCCAATGCAAATATTATATAAGTTCGTCGAAACAGAAGTGTAACATTTCAGGAAGAAGGTCGCAAAAACGGTCCTTGAATCAAATCAATCTTGAAAATTGATTCTAACACCTACGAGTCTGCAACTTTGAATTTGGAATTGAAGTGAGGATTACCATTTATAAGTAGTTCTTTAGAGGTTTCATGTTTCTACGATAGAGAAAATACCAGCGGATAATCTTCGGGACTCTGAAAATGAAGTGCTGGTGGAGAATATCTTGATGTCATCTCATCACAGCGACTCTCCGAACTCCACCACTGAGATACTTAGGCGTCAGGCCTTACGAGACCCGCGTGGTTTGCTGGAGTCGTTCAATTAGATCACGGATGGCTCGTGCGTCATCTTTGTGATGCCCATGGCTCACAATGGGGTTGCTTCCTCCCGCCGAATCAATTCGGATGTCGGACCATATTAAACCCGTTTNNACTTCAATACGCACCGGGAAAAGTAGGTTGCCCGAAGTCAACCGGCTGGCGGTGAATACATGGTTGTCGTTAACCATGACTTCCTCCTTCCATTCGATAAGTTAAATTGATAAGGCATCGCTTTTTCACGGTGGAAGTATATGAAGAAGAATATTGTGTGTCAAGAGGAGCTTGACCACAAAAAATGAGGAAACGCGCTTCCCTAGGGAAACAAAGCGCAAGCATCTCAGCGTGTTCTTTGTCTCTTTCGCCTTTCTCATAGATCGTCATCGCCGAGGTGACTTCGGTCATTGAAAAGATCGATCTTAGCGACCCCATTTGTAAATCGGACAATGGTTTTAGAAGCCGTTTCCACGCAGGCGCTTCTGAACTGCGACAGGTCCACTCCTTTAATCTTGCAGAGAATAGCAGCGATAGTGAAGTTATGGGAAACGACCAAGGCGGTTTCAGGCCGCATGATGATGTCTTCAATGGCGTTCCATGCCCGGTCCTGCACCTCGATGAAAGATTCCCCATTGGGCATCTTGATAATTGCCGGGTCCGCAATCCATCTCCGGAGAAAATCTTTCTCGCAGGCCATCAATTCTTGAAAGGACAAACCTTCAAAGTCCCCTTGGTCCATTTCCATCAACCCGCTTCTTCTATGAATGGGGACATCGTGGAACTGATTGATCGATTCGGCTGTTTTGTAGGCTCTTTTCAGGGGGCTGGAATAGATCTGATGTATTTCATGATCCTTTAATGACAAGGCCAATTAATAGGCTTGGCGCAGCCCCGTATCGTTCAATTCGATGTCGGTGATGCCCTGAACTTTGCTCTCTCTGTTCAAAGGGGTTTCTCCATGCCTGACCAGGATCAGTTTCATATCACCTACGCTTGATATCCATTCACCCGGTAATTGGCAGTTGACATCATAATTCAAGAAATTGTTTCGGTAATCACAGAGATTCCATAGTGATGAGATCTTTTACATCAATGTGCCTTGATTCGTCTATAGAAAGACCTTCACGAATCAGTTCCAGAACAAACGGTTTTTCTTCAGGGAACTTATAGCCTTCATAATCCTGATGGAAGAGCAGACCGCCATGTCTGTTTGTCCAGGAATTCATCTGATGGTCAAAGCAGACACGCGAAGTCACATTCAACCCTTCGATCATCACCCGTAACTCTTCAAGACGCTCATGTGGTGAAGAGAGGTTCAGCCTTCCCTGCTCATAATCCTCAAAAATCGGCGTTCCGCATCTGGGAACAAAGGGACGGGATCTAATGTAGTTTGGATTGATGGCTGTGAGGATACGGGCAGTATTTTCCGCATGCTGCCGCCAGCGTTCAGT
>PLMV01000078.1 GCA_003141615.1 Syntrophaceae bacterium | reverse complement strand
GTTCCCTGCACAGGAAGAATTAATCCTTTTTATATCGTCAAAGCCCTGCAGGACGGAGCCGATGGCGTTTTGGTTTCCGGTTGTCACCCGGGTGAATGTCATTACATATCCGGAAATTTAGTGGCGCGCCGGAAGTTTGCCACTTTGAAGAGCTTTTTGTCGTATATCGGCGTGGAAGGCGACAGAGCAATGTTCACGTGGGTTTCCGCATCCGAAGGCGACAGATTCGCGCAGGTAATCAGAGGCGTCACGGCCAAAGTAAAAGCTTTGGGACCGGCTGGCAAATTGGTAAAAAAGATTGGTTAAACTTTTGGAATAAAAATTAAACGGGGAAACAATAACTGTGGAAAACATCGAAACAAAATTGCGGGAAGAAGCAAAAAGGCTGCTTTTGGAAAAAAAGGCTGATGTCATTGTCGGCTATGAAAAAGGCACGCTTCCGTTAACGGCAACACCTTGTTTTATTACTGAGCCTGCGGAAGCCGACAAGCTGGTATGGAATGATCTCTGCACGCAAAATCTGGCGAAATTCGTGCACGATCTGATAACGGCGCACAAAAATTCACAAAAAAGAGTAAAACCGGAAGACCGGAAGAAAAAAGTTGTCGGTGTTGTCGCGCGCGGGTGCACAACCCGTTCGCTCATTATCCATCTTCAGGAAAGACAATACGGACGTGACGAAGTTTACATCATCGGCGTGCCGTGCACCGGATATGTGGATGGCAAGGGATTGAAAGCGGCCGTAGGCGGCGCGGATATCGTGGAAGGATCGATTGACGGCGGCCAGATCAAGATGAAGACCTCTGACGGCGATAAGTCAGTTGCCTTAAAAGATGTTCTAGCCGAGAGTTGCAAAACCTGCCGCTTCAACAATCCTATTATTTCCGATGTCATGGTCGGTGAGCCTGCTCCCGCCATGAATCCTGATGCGGAATATAATGATGTCAAAGAATTTGAAGCCAAATCAGTGGAAGAGCGCTGGGCGTATTTCATCAAGGAAATGGAAAAATGCATGCGTTGCAACGCATGCCGCCAGGCTTGTCCTTCCTGTTACTGTCCGACTTGCTTTGTGGAACAGAGCCAGCCGCAGTGGGTGGGCATCGGCGAAGATAAGACCGATACTCAAGTGTTTCAGTTTATGCGTCTCTACCATATGGTCGGGCGCTGTGTTGATTGCGGTTCCTGCGTTGCCGTTTGTCCGATGGGCGTTGATCTGCGCAAGTTTCTCAAGAAGATCGACAAGGATTGCTGGGAGCTTTTCGGCAATCGCGCTGGTTCTTCGATGGAAGATATGCCGCCGCTCGGCAAATATGATGAACATCATGATAAAGAAGAATTTATCTTTAATCCATAATTAGTTTGAGGTTTGGAGTTTACATGGAAACTTTTCTGGAAGAAGTAAACAAAAAAATTGACGGTGTGCCGTTGCAGAGATGTTATCATTGCCGTAAATGCACTGCCGGTTGCCCCGTGGCTTCCCACATGGAATATAACCCCAACAAGGTTATTAAAATGATACAGAACGGTCAGCGTGACAAGGTTCTCAATAGCTCGACGATCTGGCTTTGCCTGTCCTGCGAAACTTGCATTACCCGCTGTCCCAATCAGGTTGACATCGCGCGCATGATGGATGCATTAAGGCAGATGGCTATTGAATCCGGTGTCGGCGCCCGCGAGAAGAATATTTTGAAATTCCATGAAGCATTCCTTGCCGGAATTAAGCGTGGCGGCCGTATCAATGAACCCATGATGATGGCCCAGTATAAATTCACGTCGGGAGATCTGTTCTCGGATGTTGCCTTGGCCCCGGGTATGTTTCTGAAAGGAAAGCTGTCGCTTCTGTCTCCGCGGACAAAGGACATGAAGTCAGTAAAAAGTATTTTTGAGAAAACAAAGCACTCATAAAGAAAGCTAAGGAGGCTAGAGTTGAAAGTTTCATATTATCCGGGCTGCTCGCTGCATGCGACGGGAAAAGAATATGATCAGTCCATGAAGTCGGTAAGTCACGCTCTGGGCATCGAACTGAAAGAAGTTGATGATTGGTCTTGCTGCGGAGCTTCATCCGCGCACAGCACGAATTTTGATTTATCCATTGCCCTGTCGGCGCGCAACCTGATTGCCGCGGAAAAAAACGCTCTGGATGTGATGGTTCCCTGCGCGGCTTGCTTCAATCGTTTCAAAATGGCCGAACATCATTTAAAGGCCGATAAAGAATTAAAAACAAAGATTGAAGGCGTGGTCGGCGCTAAATATCAGGGCGGCATTGCCATCCGCAATCCCATTGATGTCATTTTTAATGATATTGGTATTGACACCCTGGCGGCAAAAGTCGCGAAGCCCTTGACCGGGTTGAAGTCGGTTTCTTATTACGGCTGTTTATTGCTCAGACCGCCGGAAGTATGCGAGTTTGAAAATTATGAAAATCCTTTTATGATGGACAAGATTCTGGGCTCGATCGGCGCTGATGTAAAAAACTGGTCATACAAGACAGATTGCTGCGGCGGATCGCTGTCAATCAGCAAGACAAGCATTGTTGTAGAAATGTGCGATAAACTAATGAGTGCGGCGAGAGAAGCCGGCGCCAATTGCGTGGTCACCGCGTGTCCTCTGTGTATGGCTAACCTGGATATGCGACCCAGCAGCGGATTAAAACTGCCGATTTTTTATTTTACGGAATTGATTGCTCTGGCATTGGATCTGCCTGGATCAAAGGAAACGTTTAAAACGCACATGTTTGATCCACAGCCGTTGCTGAGACAGTTAGGACTGATTTGATAAATTGTAAGGGAAAATTATGGAAAAACGTTTAATAAAAAAAGATGCACTAGCGGGCATTGCCAAGAAAATGACCGATGATTTTCTGGTTTGGGCGCCGGTAAAAAAAGAAGATAATATTCTTTTTGAGCCTCTGCAAAAAGGCGCCGAGCCTTTCTTTGCTTATTTGAATTCGAAGAACGCGCCGAAAAATGTTTTCTTCCCGCATACGGAAGCTATGATGAAATATACCCGTACGGAAAAGGGAATGGTTTTTTCAGCAGACGAAAACAAAGCGAATGAATCGGTATTGTTTGGCGTGCGTCCCTGTGACGCTCATAGTTTTGCCCTGCTGGACAAACTTTTTGACCAGGAAAAATACAAAGACGGTTACTATATAGCTAAAAGAGAGAAAACGACGGTTATTTCTCTGGCCTGTGTTAAGCCTCCTTATGCGAGCTGCTTTTGCACATCGGTTGACGGAGAGCCTGTTTCCTCAGACGGTGCAGACATTCTCCTGACGGATATCGGTTCCGACTATCTGGTTGAGTTTATTACTCCCCAAGGGGAGAAACTGACCAAATATTTTGGCGATACAAAAGCGGATGCCGCCGCCAATACAAAGAAATCTGAAATTGCGGCCAAAGCCAAAGCGGCAATTACGTCGAAAATTCCCGCACATGAAGTCAAACCGATTCTGGATAAGAATTTCGACAATCCCTTCTGGAACACAATTCACGGCAAATGTCTGGCTTGCGGCACCTGCACCTATTTATGCCCCACCTGTCATTGTTTCGATATCAGTGACGAAGTCAAAGGCGCCGACGGTGTGCGTATCAGGTCGTGGGATTCCTGCATGTTTCCTATGTTTACCAAGGAAACATCCGGTCACAATCCACGCCCTTCACAGAAGGAAAGATGGCGTCAACGCACCATGCATAAATTTAAATACTATGTGGATAATTTTAACGCGATTGCCTGTGTAGGCTGCGGCAGATGTGTGATGTATTGTCCCGTGAATATTGATATTCGAAAAATTGTTGAAGATATTTCAAAATTATAATTAGGGAGTTAGTAATGCANNGTTGTGGTGGATAAAATCATTACTGAGGTCGATACCAAAGACATCAAGACTTTTCGTTTTAAGTTCGTAAACCCGGAAGACGAAGCAAAATACAGCTACATTCCCGGACAATTCGGCGAACTTTCCATTTACGGCAAAGGCGAATCGCCCATCGGCATTGCCTCATCCCCGACGCAAAAAGGCTATGTGGAATTCACCGTTCAAAAGGCCGGTGTGGTGACCTCAGCGCTTCATGAAATGGAAGAAGGCACCGTGATGGGCCTCCGCGGTCCGTTGGGTAATTCCTGGCCGCTGGAATTTCTGGAAGGAAAGAACATTGTCATTGTCGGCGGCGGATTTGCGTTCACTACACTGCGGTCTCTGATCAATTACATGATTTATGGCGACAACCGCAAACGCTTTGGCAAGATAACGATTATTTACGGCGCGCGAAATCCCGGTCTTCTGCTTTACAAAGACGAATTAACCGAATGGGGAAAAAGAGATGATTTAAATCTCAATGTCACAGTGGATAAGGGTGACGCTACCTGGAAGGGCAAGGAAGGTTTTGTGCCCGCGGTATGTAAGGAAGTTGCTCCCAGCAAGGAAAACGCTGTGGCTGTGATCTGCGGACCTCCCGTGATGATCCGCTTTACCTTGCCGGTATTTTTCGATCTGGGTTTCTCCAAGGAAAATATTATCACTTCTCTGGAAATGAGAATGAAGTGTGGTATCGGCAAGTGCGGACGCTGCAATGTGGGAAGTAAATACGTCTGCAAAGATGGTCCGGTATTTTCGCTGGCAGAGTTGGACAACCTTACTAAAGAGTATTAATTGCACGTTTGGCGTTTGGCAAACAAAAAAATATATACTTAGCCGGAAGCATTCGACTCCCTTTTGAAATTTCTTAAGAATAGCCCAAAGCAAGATGTAACAATCTATTTGTTTTATATAATAGAGGAGAGATGAAGTTTGAATAAAATTATTGAAAAAGTAAATTTGTCCGAGAATGTCGTCAAAATGGTGCTGGAGGCTCCAGTCATTGCGAAAAAGAGAAAAGCCGGACAGTTCATTATTTTGAAAATTAATGAAAAGGGCGAACGTATTCCGCTTACCATCGTTGATTCCGATGCGCAAAAAGGGACCATCACCATCATTTTTCAGATTGTGGGAAAGACAACAGCGCAACTGGCTGGACTGAAGGCCGGGGACTCGCTACAGGATATTCTGGGACCATTGGGCAACCCTACGGAAATTGAAAATTACGGCCGTGTGGTTTGCGTTGGCGGCGGTGTGGGAGTCGGCGTTGTTTATCCACTGACGGCTGCTCTGAAGAAGGCGGGCAACGAGGTAATCTCGATAATTGGATCGCGGACGAAGGATTTGCTCATTTTGGAAAAAGAAATGGGAGAAATTTCAGATCGTTTAATTGTCACTACTGACGACGGTAGTTATGGCGTTCATGGCTTTGTCAGCTCTGTATTACAGCAGATGATTGATAAAGGTGAAAAGATTGACCGCGTATTTGCAATTGGCCCGGTGCCGATGATGAAAGTAATTTGCGATGTAACCAAACCGCATGGAATAAAAACAATTGTCAGTTTGAATTCTATTATGGTTGACGCGACGGGAATGTGTGGCGCGTGCCGTGTTGCCGTTGCGGGAAAAACAAAGTTTGCCTGTGTGGATGGCCCCGAATTTGACGGCCATGACGTTGATTTTAAGCTGTTGGCCAATCGCTTGAAGATGTATTGTGATTCGGAGCGAGAGGCTTATGAAAAACATAAGTGTGGGTGTGATGGAAATTAAAGAGACGAAAGAAAAAAAAGAAAAAGTGCCGCGGCAGAAAATGCCGGAGCAAGAACCGCAAAAAAGGATCCGTAACTTTGAGGAAGTCCCCCTAGGTTATTCAGAGCAAACAGCGATAATTGAGGCGAAACGCTGTATCCAGTGCAAGAAGCCGGGCTGTGTCGGCGGATGCCCTGTTGATGTTAAGATTCCCGAGTTTATCAAAGAAATTGCGGAGGGCCGTTTTACCGAAGCGGCATTGAAATTAAAAGAAACAAACGGTCTGCCCGCTGTTTGCGGCCGTGTCTGCCCGCAAGAAGATCAGTGCGAAAAAGAATGTGTTCTGGGCAAAAAAGGCGAGCCCGTCGCTGTCGGCCGTCTGGAGCGCTTTGCCGCTGATTATGAACGCAATGCCGGCAAGGTTTCAATTCCGCCGGCAGTAAAATCCAATGGCAAAAAAATTGCTGTTGCCGGTGCCGGTCCCGCGGGACTTACCATTGCCGGCGATCTGGTCAAGCTGGGTTACGATGTTACCATCTATGAAGCCCTGCATAAAGCCGGCGGCGTGTTGGTTTATGGTATTCCGGAATTTCGTTTGCCCAAAGCCATTGTCGAAGCGGAAGTGGAATATCTGAGAAAGCTGGGAGTCAAAATCGAAACCAATTTTGTCATTGGCCGCACAAAAACAATTGATGAGCTTTTTACTGAAGGATTTAATGCCGTTTTTATCGGCGTAGGCGCGGGCGCTCCTGTATTTATGAATATTCCCGGTGAAAACTTAAGCGGCATATATTCGGCTAATGAATATCTGACGCGTTCCAATTTGATGAAGGCTTATTTATTTCCCGAATATGATACTCCGATTGTCCGCGGCAAGAAAGTCGCCGTTGTCGGCGGCGGTAATGTGGCGATGGATTCCGTGCGTACAGCATTGCGGCTCGGCGCTGAAAGAGCGATGATTATTTACCGCCGTACCGAAGTGGAAATGCCCGCTCGTAAAGAAGAAGTCCACCACGCTCAGGAAGAAGGCGTGGAATTTCTGATGCTGCACAATCCTGTGGAATATATCGGTAATGAAGCCGGTTGGGTAACCGGCATGAAGTGCATTAAGATGGAACTGGGCGAACCCGATGCGTCAGGCAGAAGAAGCCCTGTGCCCATCAAAGACTCCGAGTTTGTGATTGATGTAGATACGGTAGTTGTCGCCGTAGGCACTATGGCGAACCCTATTGTTCCGGCAACTACAACCGGTTTGGAAGTAAATAAAAAAGGTTACATCGTAACCAAAGATGAATCAGGATTGACCACCCGCGAAGGTATTTATGCCGGAGGCGATATAGTCACCGGTTCGGCAACGGTTATTCTGGCGATGGGCGCGGGCCGCAAGGCGGCCAACGCGATACACGAATACCTTTCCAAAAAATAATTTAATCGAAATTGTCCGGCTTGCAGACTATATCGTAATCCTCATTTGTCATTGCGGTGAGTCAACCCCCGAGCAAAGCGTGTGTGGTCACGACAGTAAACAGCCTACCCGGCGCATGCCGGGTGGCAATCTTCATACCTTTCGCTTTCAAAGGATAACGAGGCGGCAAGAAGGAGGTTCCGCAGGCGTATTACTAACGCGTGACCTTCAGGTTATACGTTGAGGAAGCCGACGACGCAGCCAACAAAGTTAGCCACAGAAAGCGAAACGGTATTATATCAATTAATTCATCATCAACCCTATTGCCCGATATAAAAAATAAATTCCAAACCCGATCAGGAATATTCCGGCAAATGAAGAAATGCGGCGAGTAATTTTTTCATTGATGATTTTCTTGCCCCAATGCAATGCCGCCGCCAGAAAGAATACCCACAAAAAGCAGCCCAGCAAAATGGAAAGACAGGAGAAAAATGCGGAAATATTTGTATGTGTGATTGTTTGCGCTGCCAGCAGCGCGCCAAAAACTCCCGTCCACCAGACAATCGTCATCGGGCTGGAGATGGCCAGAACGTAACCGGTAACAAACGAGCTATGAAACAATCGCCTGTTAGTAGGTTCCTTCTTTGATTTTTTATGTTGGTTGGTAGTGGAAAAGAAATCTCCAGCGCTCATCACTCCTAAATAAATCAAAATAAAGCTTCCCGCAATGCCCAGGAAGATTTTCATGAAAGCAAAATTCAAAAAAGAAGTCAGGCCGAAAAATATTAAAATCAGATAGGTGGTATCGGCGCACATAGCGCCTGCACCCGTGAGAAATGCCTGCTTAAACCCGGAATTAAGGCCGCGTTTGATAATTTCCAGATTTACGGGCCCGATCGGTGCCGCGAGAGTTAACCCTAAAAGTATGTTTTGCAACAGAGAATATTTTTCCAAAATCAACTCACTTTGTAATTTTTAGGCGCACATAACCTATAACATGGCAAGATTCTATTAACAATATTTCAATGATCATCATGAAATAAAAACAGCCTTAATATCTTTTTATCATTGATTTTTTATAAATATTACTCTAACGTGCAACAATTATTATTCCGAGGATTAGTACATGAAGTATACAAAAACGCCGCTCAGTCATGGTTATGCCAACCAAATTCTGACCATTGATTTAGGAAGCGGCAAAATTAATCCACAGCCGCTGGATGCGCAAGTTCGTGATTTTTTCATTGGCGGTAGAGGTTTGGGTCTTTATCTTTTGCACAAAAAAGTTAATGCCAAAACAACCGCTTATGATTCGGAAAATCCGCTGATCTTTTCGCCGGGACCGCTGGGTGGAATTCCGCAATTTCCGGGAACCAGCAAATGCATGGCTATTTCATTGTCACCTCTGACGCACATTCCGGGTGTATCGAATTTTGGCGGCCATTTCGGCGCTTACCTGAAATACGCCGGTTTTGACGCCTTGGAGATCACAGGGATTGGCGAGAAAAATACTATGATTGTGATCGACGGTTTTAAAAATGAAATATCCATAACCAAAGCTCCGGCGATGGATCAGGTCTTCAATCTGGAAAAAGCCATTGTCGATCAGTTTCTTCATGCCGGTCATGAAAAGAAAGATATCGTTTTTTTGACCACAGGTGTTGGCGCGGCGAATACCACTTATGGTTGTATCAACAGCCATTACTATGATGCCGCAAAACCTGTAGATGGAACAAAAGGGTTATTCAGGACCAAGCAGGCCGGCCGCACCGGCTTAGGCACTGTCATGATGCATAAGAATATTCGGGCAATCGTTGTATTGGCAGGTTATCCCCACGGAGAAAATCCTTATGGCGCGGCGGATTGGGACAAAGTTAAACAATCAGGAATAAAACTTCACAAGATTGTCAAAGAGGTCGATCCCCAATCACTCCAGATGTACCGCAAGGGCTCAGCCGGCCTGATCTCTTTTATGAACAAGGAAGATTACCAATCTCTGCCTGTGAATAATTACCAGTATGGTTCACACCCGCTGGCAGGACAAATCTGCGGCAAAACCTATGCCGAACATCTTTTTGATCATCGGGGTATGGATGGCTGCTTTCCCGGCTGCAATCTGAGATGTACCAAGGGAGGCTGGGTAACACTGGTATCCGGTGAACACAAAGGTCAAAAGGTATGGGTTGATGGTCCCGAGTATGAAACAGCCGCCGGATTTGGTTCCAATCTGGGCATGTGGAGTCCCGAATTTATCATGGAGGCCAACTGGCATTGTGATAATTACGGCATCGATACAATCACCACAGCCGTCATTATGGCCTTTCTGATGGAATGCTATCAGCGGGAATACCTTGTCCAGGAAGATACAGATGGCTTTGCCCTTGCATGGGGTGATGAGTCTTCAGCATTTTCTTTTATCCACCAGATTGCCCGGAAGGAAACTGTGTTGGCAAAAGTCGCCGGCCTGGGCATGATTGAACTCATCGAATGGGTCGCCGCAAAATATGCCGCAAGAACCGGCAAGCCCAACCCCACAAAGGAACTAGATCAGTTTGCCATGCACACTAAGGGGCTGCCGTTTTCTCTTTACCGAACGCACCGGTCGTTATCCATGCAGGCCTCTTACGCGGCCGCGAGCGACATCGGCGCGCATCATGCCGCCGCCTGGCTCATTAAGGTGGACTTGCTTGGAGCATTTGCAACACTTCAGGATCGGGCAAAAGCGCTAATCACTTATCCGCGCGTGCGTTTGGGCAATGACAATCTGGGTTTGTGCAAGCTGCCGTGGGTGGATGTGTTCAATCCCGATTCCGGCAATCGCAAAAATACGGATATCTACATTAATCCCGCCTCTCAGGAAATCTACGCCGATTTCTATAACGGCATGCTGGGCACCAATATGACCTGGGAGAAGATATTCGAGCAGACAGACCGCGATATTAATTTACAGCGGGTGATGAATATTCTGGTGTATGAAAAGGCAACAGGCCGACATGACTGGATTCCGGACAGGGCGATTGGTCCCACGGAAGATGCCCTTTATGAGAAAGAAAAAGATTATAACGATCAACAACTGAGTATTATTCTGAGTAAGCCGCAAATTGACATTCAAAAAATGAAAACCGCCGAAAAGCGGGAAATATTGATGAAGCATAGAAAAGAAGAATTGAGAAAATTGATCGGTGTATACTATGCACAGCGCGGTTGGAGCATGACCGGCATCCCGAAAGTCGAGACTCTCAAACAAATCGGCCTGTGGAATTTCTTAAGCGATGAAGCCAGAACAAAAGTCGCCGCGATGAACGGACAATAATTCAACTATAATCCATTAATTATAAAACGCTGCAGGACATCAATAAAGAAGCGCAGTGATCATCTATCATTAAACAGCAAATCGGGTCTAACAATTCGCGCAACACGGACGTGCCAAAAAGCGGCGCGCCACTTAACTTTTGAGTTCATTATTTGCGCCTGACAAATTAGATAAATTCTGATATTATAGTTAATATAAATAAAAGAAAGAAGTGCCTGATGTACTGATTCGCGCAGAGCCAACATTAGACTTAAAAAAGGAGTTCAGATGATGGTTCAGTATAAGGTAGAATTCGATAAACTCGAATGGGAATCACCGATCAAGGGGGTGAGACACAAGTATATCGACCAGAATAATTTACGTATTCGTCTGGTTGAGTACTCAAAAGAGATGCCGCTACATTGGTGTGAAAAGGGACACTATGGCTATCTAATTGAAGGCCAAATGGAAATTGAATATGAAAATTCAAAAATAATTTATAAACCAGGCGACGGCATTTTCATTCCGGATGGCCCTGATCATAAGCATCGAGGCAGACAACTTTCCGAAAAAGTGTTAGTTTTCTTTCTTGAAAAAGTCTGACCAGCTAATCCAGCGGACGGCTTTCAGCCGCTGCTGATCTGCAAGTTATGTATCTTAATAACGAACGCGGAGGAAATCATGAATGAATTAATACAAGTGATACAACACGGGAAAGTTGTTGAAGTTGCTTTGAATCGGCCCAAAATATTTAACGCGTTCAATCTGGAAATGATTTCGGAGTTGGCAACTGTTTTAACCAGGCTGGCTGTTGACAGTTGTGTGAAAGGAATAGCCCTTACGGGAAGGGGAAAAGCCTTTTGCGCCGGCGGAGATCTTAAATGGGCTGTTCATTTTTCTGATAAGCCCGGTTCTTCATTCTACAAGTTGGCTTCACAATTACATATAGCTGTTCTTGAAATCCGGCAAATGAATAAACCTGTTGTCGCCGCTATTAACGGTCCGGCAGCCGGAGCGGGTTTTGCCCTGGCATTGGCCTGCGACTTTCGTATCATGGAAGAATCGGCAGTTCTCAAACAGGCATACACCTCAAATGGTCTTAGCATTGATGGAGGTGGTACATTTACGTTGCCGAGGATGGTTGGATTTGCCCGTGCCTTGGAAATTGCCGCGTTTGACAGACCTATATCGGCGAAACAGGCATTGGAATGGGGGTTGACAACCAAGGTAGTTAAAGACGGGACGGCTTTGAAAGGAGCGATTGATATGTTGAATGAATTGGCAAAGGGTTCACTTCATTCTTTTGGCTGGTCGAAAAGATTGCTTAATGAATCTTTCATCAATGCATTGGAATCGCATTTGGAATTAGAAAGAGAAGGACTTGCTGACTGTGCAGACCATCCTGATGGATGGGAAGGCTTGCATGCTTTCATTGAAAAGCGTAAACCTGTATTTAAATGTTAAAAAGTTTACCTAATGTGCGCTATTTTCGTTGTCAACAAAAATAGCGCTTTGATTTAAAATCAGAATAAGTTTTATCAAAAACATTAAGGAGGTTATATCATGAAACGTTTTGCTTTATTGGTGCTTTTAATAGGCAGTTTGCTCCTGTTCTTGAATCTTTTAACAGGTTGCCATTCTATGGCAGGGGGCGGATCTCCGCCGCAGTTTAAAACCGTTGAATTAAAGCATTTCACGCAGGCGGACGGCCTGGGGCTTTCTCAGGATTTTCTCAATTACTTCTATAATGGCCTGAGCGAAGAACTGGTAAAAGCTGGAGTTGCAGGTCAGGTTGTTAACGAGGGCTCTACAGTGGCTGAAGCCGATGCCGCTAATTCTGTTATTTTAGAAGGCAAAATAATCGGATACAAGAGCGCTTGGTACGGCATAGTAGTAAAATCGGAAATCAAATTGTACCGCAGAAGTGATAAAACCTTGATTAAAACCATCACGCCGGAAGTTGCAGCAAAGTCTTCGCCCCTCAACACTGACAAGAATGTGGGAGAATACACAGGAAAACGAACGGCTTACGCAATTAAAAGAGAAATGTAGTAAAAGAGGACGTATAAGTAACGCCTATGCCATCCAAAACAGGATGGCATAGGCGTTACAATTGTCTCGATCTTACATTATTCCGCCACAGAACCTTACTGCTTGTCATACCCGTCGTAGATGGCCTCGCGTGACCCCCTGTGACCTTCAGGTTATTTAGGCTATTAAATTACGAAACTCGGCAAAATGCTCTAGAGTAACCTCGAGTGCTCTCTGGGTGTTAGATTATTGGGGTAAATCCAGTATTTCTTAAAAGTTGGAAAGCAAGTGTTGGTGTAGGTTTAGGGGTTCTTCAGTGATAAATGTCAAAAGTAAAGATTCACCCTACTTTCGCTAAATGATCAAGGCGCAAAGACTCAGATAAGCCTGGTGTCTTTGCGCCTTGGCGGTATACTTGAAACTCTAAAAGTGTCTTTTGCCCTTATTTGCCGAGCATTAAATCTTTTAAACCCTTATCAGCCGGTTTGTTGCAGAGCCATATCCCGAAAAGCACCTTTTTGAAATCCAGGCCTTTTGTCGTATTTTTCAACTCTTTGTTTTTGTATACCTTTGTTCCCTCCGCGGGAATGTATATGATATCATATACATCGCCTATTTTTATATTATCCTTAAAAACAGAAATGAATGTGTCTATCTTGTCTTTGTACGGTGCCATGTTGCCGTTAGTGGAATTTTCAAATCCCTCCATAGTGGCGTTTTTCATCTTTTCGCTTGTTATCAGTTTGGATATCATGTGGAGCCTGATCGCCATGGGCTCATCGGCGTTCATTATCGCTCCGGCATCGCCGCTTTTTTGCTTGAGGTAGAGCCCGCCAACGTAAGCCTTGATGAAAAATTTCGTCCTTATGCCGGCCCCGTTTAATATCAGGGTTTCGTTGCCCGCCGCAAGGCTGTCCGGCATGTTAATTCCGCCGATTTCTTTCGCGTAGCCCACGGACGTGATGATAAGGATGGTTGAACACAACAGTAATAATTTTTTAAACATTATGAGCACCTCTCTTTTTATTTTAGCCTTATAAAGGCCAATTTAATAATATTGAGTATTCTACTATTCTGATTCCGGATTGATAAAAACTTTCCCTTCTGTGAAGGGAGTATAGGGATAAAGCCGTTTATAAGTCAATTATTTATTTCCGCAACGTCTTGTCAATTAAGATATCTGCGTTTCGAGCAAGCCGATAATTTCTTCATTCGGTGGAATATCAGACATCGAATGACCGTAATGGACAAACCGAACCTTGCCGGATTTATCAATCAGCATCTGCGCGGGCATTCTTCCCAATTTGAATATCTTGACCTCCTGGCCGTACAATTTCAAAACCTTATGTTCGGGATCGGGCAAACCGATAAACGGCAACTTTTCTTTTGCCCAGTAATCCTTAAAAGCTTCGGCCTTCTCCGGCCCGGCAACGATGATTTCCGTATCCAGCTTTACAAATTTTTCATAATCCTGGCGCAACTGCGCCATGTGCGCGCGGCAGAAGGGTCAAAAGAATCCACGGTTGAAAACCACCATGACATTTTTTTTATTTTTATAGTCGGAAAGAGATACGCTCTTGCCGTTAAAATCGTTCAATGTAAAATCAGGCGCCTGAACATTTAGTTCGACTCTGGCCATAACGCTTGCCCTCCCTTTTTCTTCCATTCTTCCAATTATTTATTAGTAGATTTGATAAATGAATTAATAGTTTTTTTTGATTGTATTGCTGTTTTTAGTAAGTCAATCTTTGATCTTGTAATTTCAATAAAAGTTAATTTATTTTGGGCTAATTTAGGAATAAAAAGGCAATCTGCGGTAGGTGGTTCATTATTTTTCTTACAATAAGAAATACAAGCATTTAAATGATTAATTGAAATAGGGTATTTGCTTAACCGGGATTCAAGTATTCCTGTGTTGTAATAAGCTAATGCATATTCACTAGGTTTTGAACAATTCTTTATTGCCTTGTTCAGATAAATTAACGAAGAATGAAAATTGCCGAATGCCATTAATACATAACCGTAATTATTTAATGTTGAAGGACCGTTCATGGACTTGATATCTCTATAACTTAATAATAATTTATTTAGTTTTTTAAAGGCTAGATTATTATGTATATTTTTATTTGATTTTTTGTAGAGTTGATAAATAGTGTATATAAAGTTATTTGATAAAGTGTCACAAGTATTATATTCTTTACAATATTTATTCATTTCAAAATATAATTTTAATGCTTCATCTGCCTCTCCTATATGTGTAAGCTTTATTGCTTTTTCGCAATGTGCTCCAGGATGATTAGCATCTAAAGAAATTGTTTTATCATAGTATTCTATTGCTTTTTTCGAATTACTTGTAATCGTGCCTAAGCGAAACCAAGCATTGGCATTGTTCTCGTTGTAGGAGAGTGCTTCTTCTATATTTTTTTTTGCATCTTCTATTCTGCCAAATTTTCTTAGTATTGAAGAATTTAGCACTAGGTAGTCATCATTATGAGGTTCAATTATTAGAGCTTTTTTAATTTGAATTAGCGCTTCTTCTTTTTGTGCTTTTTCTAACAATAGTGCTGCATAATGATAATGTATTGATGAGCAGGGCTTATTATCATTTTTATTATATTTAACACCTTTTTTATAACATAGTATTGCCTCATCATGCATTCCTTTTTGCTCTAACAATATCCCTTTAGTATGCCAAATATACTCTGTTTCGGGAGCAATTTTTAAAGCACTATTGATTGATATAAGAGCTTCATTAGATTTATTCCAATCCATTAACGTATTAGCTTTTGCAAAATAAAGAAAAGGATTATTACTATCTTTTGCTAATAATATATCAATTAAATTAATAGAATCTTTATATAGCTTGAAATCATTTAATAAATGAACAATTGTTTTAATATGCTCTTCGCGAAGTGAGATGTTATGTTCATTTAAAGTGTTTTCAATTCTTCTAATGGTTAGTTTTACTTTTGTTTTATCCTGTGAAATAAACTTTTCTATTCGTTTAGATGCAAATCCTGACAATGTTGTAAAACAATCTCGTAGCTCTTTTTGAACTAGTTCAACATTCGGGAAAATAGTTTTTATAAAAGATTTTTCTATTGATCCCTTGAGTTTTTTGTATTCCTTCTGAATCAATCCTCTTATTTCTTTTGGATTATTTTTATTGTATCTTACATAGAATCTATCTTTTACATCTGAAAAATTCTTATCCATATCAATATGGGGATTTTTAATTTTAGGTTTTTTTGAGATACCAGAATAATAATTTTTTATATCAACAGTTGCCTTATTTTCCAATAAGACAATACAGGGCTTGCCTAATCCTTTTAATATTCCATATTCAAATACAACATTTGGTCTTAAGCCATCTAATATAACTACTGCAAAAGTGCATGTGTTTAATAAATCTAATAATTCATTATAATGACTGTCTTCTGACTTTACATGTATACCTAATCTTTTTACATTAAAATTTTCCTTTTCTTTAATGATGCTTTCAATAGCATCAATTACAACTTCGATATATGGTTCTTTTGAAGAATATACAATAAAACATGAACGATTTATTGCGGCATCTTTAAATTCAAAAGGTATTTTCATGTAGTCCAAAATCTTATATTTCATTGGTAGCCCCTTTTAAATAGTTGTAATAAAGAAAAGAATATCAAGCTTGAACTGCTGAAAATGTGTTTAACATATTTTAAATTAAAGTTGTGTAAAATTTTTTAATAACGCTTTTAAGGAGTATAATTAAAGTCCATCATTACACCAGTTGTCAAGATAAGTTTGTAGGGTAGATAGGCGGCCAAATCTTTAATCTTGACAAACCATCCTAATGGAAAAGGAGGATAGAAGTTTTTTATTTAATTTTATCGATAAGCTCACGGAATGTTTCTATCGGTTGAGCTCCGACGATTTTATATTTGTTCTCTATGACGAACAGGGGCACACCTGTCAAACCAATCAATGACGCTTCTTTTCTGGTTTCGTTCAAGCGTGATGCATAACGGCCATCGCGAACGGCACTGAGTGTCTCCTTTTCATCAAGACCGCTTTTCCCCGCAACGTCGGCAATAACATCCGCCTTGCCAATATCCAGGCCTTCCGTAAAATACGCATGAAAGATGTTCTGATGAAACGAATCATATCGGCCCAGATCACGGGCATATTCAGAGGCCATTAGCGCTAATCTGGAATTGGAAAGGATAGTTAGATCACCGAAGACAACGCCAACTTCTTTACCTCGTGCGCGCAGTTGGTCATAAAATGAAGAGAGATCATAACCCCTGAATCTCTCGAAAAGCAACATTCCTGCGGGCGGCGTCTCCGGATGAAGCTCGAAACTCATCCAGGTATCTTCAATAGCGTATTCTTTCTTCAACTGGTCGACAATGCCCTTGCCGATATAACAGAAGGGTCAGATATAGTCGGAAAATATTTTAAAATTGATCATTATCTTATTCCTTTATTGTAAAAGATTTAACCACATTCTTACACAATTTTATGTAAGAGCATCTATGTTTTTGTAAATACTTTCACGTCAAGTACATGATCTACAAAGAACTTGATTGAATATACTCGCGATTCGCGTTTACTGCAAATTATTTTTATGAAAAAAGTATTAAAAATTGCCACTCCGAATCGAAGTCCGGGGCAGGCTCGGCGCGATTGGCTCCGTGCAATGACAATTATGATTCTGGATTTACCCTGAAGGGCACTTCGCCGGCCTTCGCCGGAATGACGAAGTTGAAAAGAAGGGTTGAAATTTTTTGTTGAAAAACGTAAAGTTTTTCTTAATCGTAGAAACGATTGCCGGAAATGTATCGCATATTAGTTCCTGAACTATGGCGTGTAAATGGCGATTGCGAAAGACGAAAAAGATGCCCTAAATTGGATCGAATTAGAATTAAAGAAATTAAGCATCCGCTTTTATTAGAGAGGTTACCGATGGCATTTAATCCAAAATTTATAATTACCCCAAAAATCAATAAGGCGCTCGTTGAGATAGAAAGAGTGCGGGGATTTCTTGATGCGGTTAAGCTAAAGGACGACTGGATTGCCGATATGCAGAAAAAGGCGCTTATTCTTGAGTCTCACCATTCCACGCACATCGAAGGCACTGCCTTAAGCCTTGAGCAGGCCAGGAACATCTTGGAAGGTAAAAAAATTAAGGGTGTCAGCCGCGACGATGAAAAGGAGCTTTTGAATTACAAGAAGGCGATGGATTTTATTTCAAAATATCTTGGTAAGGATGATCCGGTATCGGAAGGCATTATCCGTGAGGTTCACAAAATTCTTGTCAAAGGTGTCCGCGGCGAGAACGCGGACCCGGGCAATTACCGCAAAATACAAAACTATGTCGTCAATTCCCGAACTCGTGAAGTTATTTATACTCCACCCAAGGCTTTGGACGTTCCATATCTAATGCGGGAGTTTACGGAATGGATGAATAAAACCGAGGATGTCTCGCCTATTCTCGTTGCCGGTATTGCTCAATTTCAGTTTGTGCATATTCATCCGTTTATTGACGGCAATGGCCGGACTGCCCGGCTTCTTTCAACGCTCATACTCTACAAGACCGGCTATGACTTCAAAAGGCTCTTTACCATTTCAGAGTATTACGACAAAGATCGTCCGAACTATTATCAGTCTATCCAAAATGTCCGTAAGAGTAAGATGGACATGACAACATGGCTTGAATATTTCGTTGACGGCCTGCGATCACAGATGGCTGAAATTCAGACTAAGGGCAAGCAGTTGATCAAACAGGATAGCCGACTTCAAAAGATTAAAAAGATCGGGCTGAATGAGCGTCAGGAAAAGGCGGTCAAGCACCTTATAATAAAGGGCGCGCTTTCCGTTAATGATTATCAATCCGTTGCCTCTTGCATCCGGCGCACAGCCCAACGTGACCTGGAGGATTTGGTCAAAAAGAATGTTATCAAAGCGATGGCCAAGAGCGCCACTGATCCGACAAAGCACTACGTTTTACTGTGACATGCTACTGTGACATACTGTGACACGACACTGTGACATAATCGTAGGATAAAACTATAAGTCAGGCATGATATGGGAAATGCAAAAGAGAAAGATAGGGGGTATTGAAAAACGTAAAAATGTTTTTAATCAATGCGGGTGATTTGCTGTCGGGATAAATAAGGAGGAATAATGAACAGAAGTAAAAGAGCGGTTTCCAAATTTGCGGAAGGTTATAATTGCGCGCAGTCAGTTCTTTTCTCTTTTTGTGACGATCTCAATTTGGATAAGGATAAAGCCTTGAAGTTGGCTTGCGGATTCGGCGCCGGCATGGGGAGGAAAGAGGAAGTCTGCGGGGCTGTAACCGGCGGGATAATGGTAATCGGCGCTAAATACGGCAGAGGAGAAAATGACGAACGGAAAGCCACAGGGACCACTTACGTAAAGATCAGAGAACTTATGGAGCAGTTTTCCCAGAAACATGGTACTTATATTTGCCGCAAATTGTTGAATGATTGTGAGTTAACAACAGAAGAAGGGCAAAAGTTTTACAAGGAGAACGACCTCTTTAATAAAGTATGCAAATCGTGTGTTAAGAGCGTGGTGGAGATACTTGAAAATATCATTTAATACTCATTCTAACTCAAAGTGTTATCTTTGTTGGCGTCGTTGTCGGCTTCCTCAACGTATGTATAATACGCCTCGTCGCCTCCGCCTAGCCGCCTCGATATCATCTTTGATTTAGAATGGTATAAAGCAGTTCAGACAAATAATAGTAGTTTAACGTATGAATAAAAAAATTATCAAACCGACGCCGTTCGGTAGTGTTTGTGTCGTCTGGCATGTATCAAATAATTTGCCGCGGATTGTCCATGTTTTGCTTTCCAAGCTGGGGCATTCGGCTGAAGATCAGGCGTCTGAGCTTTACCCGAATGCCAAAACATCCTCCTGCGCGGAGATTGACGCGATAGCGGTTTCCATCAAAGCTTATCTCGAAGGAGAGGACATTAAGTTTTCTCTGAATGTCGTTAATCTATCTCAGTGTTCAAAATTTCAGCAGTCGGTCTTGCGCGCCGAGCATGCTATTCCGCGCGGTTCTGTCAGCACTTATGGACTCATCGCGGCGCATGTGGATGTGCCCGGTGGAGCGCGAGCGGTGGGCAACGCGCTAGCCGGCAATCCTTTTCCCCTGATCGTTCCTTGTCACCGGGCAATCCGTTCAGATCTTCACCTCGGCGGTTTTCAGAGTGGAGCTGGAATGAAGCGAGCTTTGCTGGAAAGGGAAGGGATAATTTTTGATAAGGCAGGGCGAGTAATTTGCAATCAATTACATTACGATCAAACACGACAATCATTATAGTAATCATTTGACTTGATAAAATGACGGCGGAGTTGTAAAAAATAGCCATTAATAATAGTTGGAGGAATTAGATGTACTGGGAAAAAAATGTTGAAACGATAAAGCGGGCAAAGTTGGAGGACTTACAGCTCGGAAGGCTTAAAGAGACTATCGGCAGAACGAAAAAGTCTTATTATTACGGTAAAGTTTTTAAGGAAAAGAAGTTAGGCATCAGCTCGTTAAGAAAACTTAAAGATATTCAAAAATTTCCTTTTACCAACAAAGATGATTTGCGCGAACACTGGCCTTATGGTTTTATCGCCGTGCCGAAAGAGGAACTGGTGCGGATGCATTCGTCTTCGGGAACAACCGGAAGAGCCACGGTGGTTTTTCATACCATAAATGATATCGCTGTCTGGTCCAATCTTCTGGCGCGCTGTATGTATATGGCCGGTATGCGCAAAAGCGATGTTTTCCAGAATATGATGACCTACGGCCTTTTTACTGGCGGCCTTGGTTTTCATTACGGCGCGGAAAAAATCGGCGCGCTGATTATTCCCGCGGGCGCGGGGAATTCCAAACGCCAGATTCAGTTGATGCGTGATTTTGAAACGACGGTTGTTCACGTAATTCCCAGTTACGCTCTTCATCTTTCCACTGTCTTTGAAGAATTGAAGCTTGATCCGCGCAAGGATACAAAAGTAAAAATAGCTTTTCTGGGCGCTGAACCGCATACTGAAAAGATGCGTAAAAAAATAGAGGAGATTTACGGTTATAAAGCTTTCAACTCTTACGGGCTTTCTGAAATGAACGGACCGGGCGTGGCTTTTGAATGCCCCGAACAAAACGGCATGCATATCTGGGAAGATAGTTTTCTGGTGGAAATCATTGACCCGAAAACGCTGCAGCCGGTTCCTGACGGCGAAGAGGGTGAACTGGTAATGACTACGTTGCAAAGAGAAGGTATGCCGCTGCTGCGTTACCGCACTAAGGATTTAACGAGAATTATTCCTGAGCCGTGTTCCTGCGGCCGCACCCACCGCCGCATCGAGCGCATCAAGGGCAGAACTGATGACATGCTTATTCTCAAAGGCGTCAATATTTACCCCATGCAGATTGAAAAGAAACTGATGGAGATTTCGGGTGTGGGCACAAACTTCCTGATTGTTCTGGATCGCGAGGGCTTCAATGATTTGATGACGGTTAAAGTCGAGATGGATAAAAAATATTTTTCCGGTGAAATGAAACAGATGGAGACTTTGAGAAAGAAAATCGTTGAGGAACTAAAAAGTGAGATTTTAATTACGCCAAAAATTGATCTGGTAGAGCCGGATAGTATTCCGAAAGGAGAGGGAAAGGCGGTGCGGGTGATAGACAACCGCAAAGACTAGTGTGATGACGCGCTAAAATACCCTGAAGGGCACACGAGTCCATATGCTGCGTTGCGCTTCGTCTCGCGTCGCTGCGACCTACACTAAAAGTAGGCCTCACTCCGCGATACTCGCGCGCCTTGTCTCAGGTGCTTTTTAGTCGTCATCAATAACTGACAAAGTTGTCTTCTTGCCGCCGCGTTCTACTTTGGATAGCAAAGTTGTGAATTATTGTAGAATATAGAAATTAATTTGTGTAACTTGAGAATAAACTAAGGAGAAAAGTATGATTGCTTATCAGCTTTCCATTTTCGCGGAAAATAAGTCCGGTAAACTTGCTCAGATAACCGGCGTTTTGGCTAAAGAAAAAATAAATATTCGCGCGACGACGATAGCGACGGCGGATACATTCGGCATTATAAATCTGATTGTTGATGATCCGAAGCGCGCTGAAGCGGTTCTTTCCCAGGCGGGAATGACGGTGCATTTGCGCGAGGTGCTGGCTGTTCTTATTCCTGATATCCCCGGCGGGCTGGATAATTTGATGCAGTTGCTTTATCAGGGAGGCATCAACATCAACAACGCCTATGGTTTTATTCTGGAGAGTTCGAAAAAGGCGGTATTTGTGGTTGATGTCGACCAAATGGACAAAACGGAAAAACTTTTAGAAGAGAAGGGTTTTAAGACTCTGGATACTCAATCGCTTTCTTCCATGTAGGAAAGATAATATATAAAAGAAGCTTTAACTGGAGGAACAATAATATGACGCATGCGGATAAAGGAAAATATTTTACGAAACATCCGAAGAATTCTAAAATAGACGAAGATCTGAAAAAAGAAATTATCGAGCAGGTAAAGAATAATAATATCTCCTGCAAGAAGGCGGAGGAAATTGCCGGGGGAATGGGATTTACGCTTGAAGAAACCGGCAAGGCCATTGATATTTTGAATATTAAAATTATTAAATGCCAATTGGGGCTTTTCGGCTATGGTGAGACTAAAAAAATTGTGCAGCCCGCTAAAGAGGTAACGCCGGAGTTGAAAGAAAATATTACATCAGCTCTGAAAGATGGAAAGCTTTCCTGCGCCGCCGCTTGGGAAATTGCCAAAAAATTAAATATTCCCCGCATGAAGGTTTGTGCCGCTGGCGAAGCAATGCAGATAAAGATTAAGCCGTGTCAGTTGGGAGCATTCTGATACCAAGTCGCATTCTTCGGCTAACTTTGTTGGCTGCGTCGTCGGCTTCCTCAACGTATTAATAATACGCCTGCGGAGCCTCCTCCTTGCCCCACTGACATGGGACAGTTCAACTAGCGAATTCCAGTACCATTCGTTCCTGTAATTCGAGTTTCACTGCCGCCGCGTTATCCTTTGACCGGATGCGCAACTGAAAGGAGCGCAATAAAAATAAAACCTACATTGCCGGGAAGTGACGCCATTAGGGCGGCAGCTTCCATGCAACATGGTATCATCTCTTATAAATTTTCTAAGAATTAATTTTCAGATAGTTTTGCAGTAATCGAATCATTAAATCGGCATTTTTACGAGTTCCGGCGATAATTTCTTTCATGGTTAAAGGTTTTTTCAGCAATCCATTACCGAAATTATCTATGGAGCAGACAGAAGCGTAAGGCAAATCCAATTCCAGCGCAATCACCGCTTCATTAGCCATAGTCATGCCGACAATATCGGCAAAATTGGCCATCATTTTAATTTCCGCTTTTGTTTCCAGCCGGGGACCCTGTGTTTGCCAGTAAGTTCCCTTCTTTACAACTTTAATTTTACTGCCCAGCGCGGCCTTGATGAGCTTTTGCCGCACCTTTTCGTTTAGTGACGGGGTAATATGGACGGCTCTGTTTTGATGAATGGTGGGGGTAGCCGTCAACGTAATAAAATCATCAGGAATGACGATCATTCCCTGGCATAAATCTTTTTTTAATGAGCCGGTGGAGTTAATGCCCACTATTTCGGTTGCGTCCAGGTCTTTCAAGGCTTGTAAATTAGCACGATGATTGATCAAGTGCGGTAAAATATAATTGTTGGTATCATTGCCATGCCGGAGAATCCAGACGATTCTATCTGCGATCAGTACTGAAGCTTGGCCAAATTTATTTTTCATCGATCTAACTGCGCTATTTCTTAATAAATCGCTTCTTTCCATGACTAATTTGTTGGAAATAACACCCAAAAGACCCATAAAAATCTCCCTTGATACGGTTTTATAGCAAATTAATGTAAAGCAGTCAAAGAAATGCTCTCCCTTTTATGCCGCTAGATAGCATTTGACTTTCTGGGTTCTATTATGACATAAAAGCCTGCGATAAAAAAGTTAAGGAGGGCGCGATTAATGACCAGCCAATTCTTAGGTGTTGCCACCGACGATAATTTTGAAGGTGAGGTTCTGAAAAGCGACAAACCTGTACTCATTGATTTTTGGGCGCCCTGGTGCGGGCCCTGTAAAGCTATCGGTCCTGTTGTTGAAGAACTTGCCGGACAATTAAAAGACAGTGTTAAAGTCATGAAATTAAATGTTGATGAAAATCAGAAAACAGCCCTTGATTACGGTGTGCGCAGTATACCCACTCTTATTCTTTTTAAAGACGGCAAAGTTTTAGATACGCTCATCGGCCTTGTCCCTAAAACAAGGCTGGAAGAATTTGTTAAAAAAAGTTTATAGATCGCGAATTTGCCGCGAGAAGGTTATGATAAATGGATTTTAAAATATTCAGAAAAATAATTAGATTAAAAATAGTTTTATTAGCTTTATTGCTGCCCTTGGTTTTCAGCGGCTGTTCGTATTTTAATATTTTTAGTAAAAGAGAAATGGCGAAGACGTCTCCCGAAGGACTTTATTCACGAGCTTCCGCTGAGTATAAAGATGGCTATTATAAAAAAGCACAAGAATCTTTCCTCAAGCTCAAAGAAGAATATCCATTGCACGAATTGGCCATTTTAGCGGAAGTGGGGATAGCTGATTCCTTGTATAGCGATAAGGAATACGCAGAAGCAGAAAACGCTTACAGTGATTTTGTCTCTCTCCATCCTACTAACGAAAATGTTCCTTATGCCCTCTACCAGTTGGGAATGTGCCATTACAACGAGATAGGAGCTATCGATCGCGATCAGACGGAAACAATTAAAGCTAAAAAGGAATGGGAAAAACTTGTTGCGCGTTATCCGAAAAGTAAATTTTCCTCTATGGCCGAAAAACTGATTCGAGAATGCAAGCAAAAACTGGCGGAACAGGAATTTTATGTGGGGCGGTATTATTTAAGACAGAAAAAGTATCAAGCAGCCCTTTCGCGTTTTGAAAAGGTGGCGCGAGATTACGCCAATGTTGGTCTTGATTATAAAATAGAATATTACATTAATGAAACCAAAATAAAAATCGCTGAAGAAGAAAAATTAAAATTAAAAAAGGAAGCGGAAAAGGAGAAAACTAAAAAAATAGTAATGACAAACAAATCTTTTCGTAGTTCCTTTTATTGGAGTGAAGATTCAGACACGGATTAATCGATTTCAACATTCCCCGTTATTCTAGCTTTCTAGTGATAGCGGCATTACGTATATCTGTAAAAAACTAATTTATTGTGAAACTCCAATTTAATGAGACTCGCTGATAATGAGACCCAAGCTTTATAAACAAAGTGCATTGAAGCTTGCTGGACGAATTATACCAGGCGCGTAGCGCCGTGGTAAAACGAACGAAGTGAAGTTTGAAGCGTTAGTCGAATTATCCCAGGAGCGAAGCGACGCGGGGCTATCTCAGGTTCGATGCTAAGTTGGACTATGAAGCGGATTGATAATTTCCCAAAGCTTGCTTTGGGATTCATACCCGTGAGTTTTCCAGTTTAATTTTTCTGATAATTTCCTGTCGGGTAATTTCGGGATTGGCGGAAGTGTCAATTTTAAAGTAACAACTCGCCGCCACTTCGTTAATTGCGTCGAAATCGTTTTTTTGCTCTTGAAATAACTCCCAGCGGCCGTCCGAAGCGTTGTCATTTTCCTGTATTCTTTTTTCGAGCCGATTCTTGACAATTTCATCGGAACAGGTGCACTCCAAAATATAAAAATGGACACCAAACTTTTGCGCCAGTTGCAAAGCCTTTTGGCGCTCAACTCGCTTCTTGAAAGAGGCGTCAATAATTACGGCTTTGCCCTGTTTGATTTTTTGCGCGGCCAGATCATAAACTTTGTCGTAGACGAGACGGGAATTATCGTCGGAATAAATACCCTGGCCGAAATCTTCATAACGCCGGTCGAGGTATTTAATATTGAATAACTCTTTGCGCAATAAATCGGTGCGAATAATCTCCGCGCCAAAACGGGCGGCAAGGGCACGCGCTTGATAACTCTTTCCTGAACCCATCAGTCCCGCGGTTAAAATTAAGGCGGGTTTATCTAAACGAGCGGCATAAGTGTAAGCAAGATCAAAATATTGTGCGGCGTTTTTTGTAATTTGTCGGCGTTCATTTCCTGTAATTTCCTTTTGATCCAGACGAAAACTGGTTACTTTTCCGCGCACGTAAGCATAGTAGCACCGGTAAAAATTAAGCAAGGTGAGCAGGTCGGCATCGCCGGAATGCTTAATGTAGGATTGTACAAAAGTATCTGTGTGCTGCGGATAGCCGTTGAAATCAAGTTCCATCGTTAAAAAAGCCACGTCTTCCGCGACGTCGCCGTAACGGAAACGCTCATTAAATTCAATGCAGTCAAAGATTATTATTTCATCGGCAATGCAAATATGTTCCAGGTGCAAATCGCCGTGGCCATCCCTGATCTTATGATCGGTCACTCTTTTTTTGAAAAGAGCTTTCTTTTCGACTAAAAATATTTCCACATAATCCTTGATGAATTTATATTGATATTCGGGGATGGTAATATTTATATAATTTATCGTTTCGGTGAAGTTTTCCTCTTGGTTTCGGCGAATGTTTTTAATGCCGCCCATTGCGTCGATGTGGCCGCCGGTTTGTGCCTGCTGATGAAAAGCCGCAATTTTTTCGGCTACATTATCCATTATTTCTTTGTCGATCAGCCCTTTGAAAAGCAGTGTCTTGAGCATTCTATCCAAGGGGAGCTTCTTCATCCGGACGGCATAATCAATAACTTCAACTCCATTGCCGAGAGTAATATTTCCTTGAGCATCCCGCGATATGGCCACGACATCCAGATATGTATCAGGGGCAAGACGTCTGTTTAATTTCAACTCTTCTTCGCAATAGAATTTTCTTTTTTCCAGACTGGTAAAATCGAGAAAATCAAATTTAACAGGTTTCTTAACTTTATAAACAATATCTCCGGCAATGAAGACATAGGAAATATGTGTCTCGATGAGTTCAACCTCTGCCGGATTGTGGGGATAAAAATTAACCATTTTCATGGTTTCAATTAATTGGGAATGAGTCATAAAAAACTCCTCATAAATATCTGTCCGGCAAAACTATGTGCTATTAAACTAACTAAACAATCCTTCATCGATAATCAAGGCAAAAATCACGGATATGAATCCCAAAGCAAGCTGCGGAAATGTTATCAATCATCTTCATAATCCCACTTTGCTTCGCACGCGGGATATCCCTATGTGCTTTGCACACGGGATAATTCCATTTGCGCTTCAAATTTCGTTTCACTCATTTTCAGC
>PLMV01000020.1 GCA_003141615.1 Syntrophaceae bacterium | reverse complement strand
GCTTGCGGCGGGGAGGTTCATTGTTTTCCCCCCCTGCCATTTCAACCAGCGTATCCAGATGTCCCATCAATTGATAGCAATAGGGTAAATTGTCCGGATCAGATGGGTCATAATGGTGTGATACGCACGCGTGTTTAGCACCGATTTCCTTGAATTCGAGAAAGCTGAAATTAAAAAGCTGTCCATATAAGTTCACAAAAGAACCAAGTGCTTCCATCGGGTTGTGTTCGGATATGATGTGTTTGTAAGTTGTTTCAAATAACTCTTTGCCCCTGATTCTTCCCCTTAAACGCGTAAGTTCCGAGTTCCCTCCCGCAAGCAGCTGAAAAGTGGCATTTCCGCATCGTTTGTATGTATCGAGAGGATACCATGCAGAGGGAAGAACCTTTCCTTTGATTATATTCCAGTCTTCAGGCTTGAGATATTTATTCCAATCCTTATCTTTATTTCCCCTGATCATACGAACATGATCGACCATCATAGTACCTTTAACTTTTTGATCAGACATTTACACCTCCCAAATTGTTATATAACAATTGAAAATATTTATTATGAACCTCTGTGTCTTTTTGAATCGGTAGCTACACAATGTCTGAATTATTAATGTAATATATGCTGGCTGGCCGATGAAAGCAAATGTTTTTTAGAAGAGATATTTTATATTTTTGATAATACAGAACCTTGCTTTATTTCAAAACGTAATCCACAAAGTTAAGACTTTTCAAAGTCATTTGTTTGTAGGTAACAAACAATCACTTCTTCCTGAATTACAGAAAGTCTAAACGCAACAAAAAAAGGCTAAAACCCCTTAACTTGTAGGGGATAGTGTAGGGGAAAGTTGTTTTCTGAATGATTAGAATATTGAAAATACTTGTAAAGTATTTGATTTCATTTTGGTAGTCCCACGGGGAGTTGAACCCCGGTTTCCGGCGTGAGAGGAGAATCCGAAAGATACCTAAGTCACCTGTTTTATTACAATTATTTTATTTTATTAAAGTCTGTGTGTCCCTCTGTGTAATCTTGTGCAACTATTTACACCCGATTTCAATAAAAAGGACACCCCTAGGGACACACCTTTGAACATGCCGTTTCTTTCTTCCTGTAAAAAACAAATCATTATATTTGTCGAGCATGCAACATTTCAATCTGTTATCAATGAGGCTGTGTTTTAGCTATTTTAAAAAAAATAAATAGTGCTATTATGATATTCAATCCATTCGGACAAAGTGAAGTGCATATATTTATTGTTAGGCAGGAACAAGAGGATCCATTATAATGAACCCAATCGGAGATCTATATAAGGAAAGATTAACTATGATGAAAAGTATTAGATTGATTGCAGTTTTGTTTTTACTACTCGCATTAATTTTATCTTCCTGCTCCCCAGAAGGAGTGTGGAATTTACCTTCATCGTCATCTTCATCTGAAGAAACTCCATGGACATGGATAAGCGGATCCAATACGATTGATCAAGTCGGCATCCATGGTAAAAAAAATGTTGCTGCTGCAAGCAATATCCCGGGAGCACGCTCTGGATCAGTCTCTTGGATTGATAGTGGTGGCAATCTATGGCTCTTCGGGGGGAATGGCTATGATTCAACGGGATATAATGGCAATTTGAACGATCTGTGGAAATTCGATGGTACAAATTGGACATGGGTAAGCGGATCCAATACGATTAATCAAGTCGGCATCTATGGTAAAAAAGGTGTTGCTGCTGCGAGCAATATCCCAGGAGCACGCTCTGGGTCAGTCTCTTGGATTGATAGTGGTNNTGGAAATTCGATGGTACAAATTGGACATGGGTAAGCGGATCCAATACGATTAATCAAGTCGGCATCTATGCCACACAAGGAACTGCTTATTCAAGCAATATCCCAGGAGCACGCTCTGGGTCAGTCTCTTGGATTGATAGTGGTGGCAATTTATGGCTCTTCGGGGGGAATGGCTATGATTCAACGGGATATAATGGCAATTTGAACGATCTCTGGAAATTCGATGGTACAAATTGGACATGGGTAAACGGATCCAATACGAGTGATCAAGTCGGCATCTATGGTACAAAAGGTGTTGCTGCTGCGAGCAATATCCCAGGAGCACGCTCAAACTCAGTCTCTTGGATTGATAGTAGTAACAATCTATGGCTTTTCGGGGGGTATGGCTATGATTCAGCAGGAACATATGTCACCATGAACGATCTCTGGAAATTCGATGGAACCAACTGGACGTGGATGAGCGGATCCAATACGATTGATCAAGTTGGCATCTATGGTACAAAAGGTGTTGCTGCTGCGAGCAATATCCCAGGAGCACGCTCTGGGTCAGTTTCTTGGATTGATAGTAGTGGCAATCTATGGCTCTTCGGGGGGGCAGGCTATATGAACGATCTCTGGCGCTATCAGCCGTAGGGGGAAGACAGCAGAATTTTGTTTATAATGCACGTTCTAGAGTGCATTAGTTCAAATGGTTATCATTACTTCAATTCAAAATTGATAACTGTTAACTTGCAAGGTGAAGTCAGCAAGCACTTCTTCCTGTAACAAAGCATTCGGTAATTTTCACGGATATACTTTCTTTCAATCAGAAATAATCAAAACTGCTGAACTCTAACTTTAGATGTGATACAAGTATGTTGGGGCAGGTCACAGGAGACCGTTTGCGTGGATTTATATCTCTTTTTTCAAGAAAAATTATGCAACTGCAATATTATAATAAATTCTAGTTGTAATGTAATTCAGATGATGAGATAAACAAGTTGCTGAAATGAAGATAGCTGCAATTAATTGCTGCATGAAAACTAGGAAATGATATTAATAGAGAAAGTGCATCAAAAGTACTCCGTTTTTACCGATCTCCTCAGAAAATCCGCTACTACCAGAAGATGAACCACCTGTAGCATCTGTTATAATAAAATATTTTATCTCTACTTTTTTAACTAACAAATCCTTCACTTCTTCCATATTTATATATTTTCCGCTAGCATCAACAATAATGGAGTTATCCCTTATAAAAAATATATCTTCGCCTCCATTATCTGATACAACCCAAATCTTCAAGTTTAAGTGAAAAAAATCCCAACTTTTAACAAAGCTTTCCCTAGAAATCTGACCTGTAAAGGTATCGGCTTTTGCAATTTGGTCCAGCTGAGCTTGTGTTGGTACATTTGTCTGATGAAAAATTGGTGCATAAAGAGAACAACCACTAATAAACATAACTCCCACAATGGCGATAAGTATCTTTTTCATGTTTCTTGCCTCTTATGATTTTGGTTTAATTGTTATTTTTTATACTGGTATCGCTTAACACAATCACTAACCAGATTAAACTTACCCCAAAATAATAAATACATAGTATCATTAATTATAGGATAAGACAATAAGGTCACAGGGGATGGCCAAGTGACCATTACTTGGACAGCGTTTTCAGGCGCAACTTCTTATAACATTTACTTTTCCACTACTACAGTGGTGACTCTGGCTAACGGTACCAAAATAACCGGTACGACTAATCCTTACACTCAGACAGGGCTGACCAATGGAACAACCTACTACTATGTGGTTACCACTGTAAATGGCACGGGTGAATCAACGGCATCGACACAAGTGAATGCAATACCAAGCGGAAGCGGTGGAGTTGATGATATTTCTATGTTGACCCCGTATGTAAACAGCTCCGATATAGCCACTATTCATGAAGCATTTAGTTCCACATCCAGTTGTCCTTGGGGATTCCAGCATAATGGGATCGACTTTGCCCCAACGGGAAATTACAAGCCTTTCCAAGCTGTCGCATCCGGCACTGTGGATACAGTAAGTCTATGGCAAAACGATAAATCTTCCAATTGGCAGGTCAATGTTACGATCAAGGTGAATTCAACATATAGTAGTGTTGCATATGCTTTTGAATCATTCTCTGCAAACCAAGCAGATGGTAACACCCAACTTGCGAACATTTTAGTTTCCGTGGGTCAGATTGTTGCACAGGGCGACGTAATCGGCAATTTATTCACAGCGAATTCCAGTGCGCATGTCCACTTCGGGTTGCTCCAGAATTCGATAGCTATCTGCCCGGAAACCTATTTCACCGTATCGGCAAAGGATTCTGTATTGGGGGTGATCCATAAAGATAACCCAACATGGAATATGTGTTATTAGCGGAATTCATATAGTTTCGTGCTTAATATGGTTCGCTCGCTAACTAAAGCTTGTAGCTGACGGCTCATCCCTGATTAGGCATGAGAGTCCGCAGCTGAAGCGGAGCGTTGGTCATGAAACAATTACCGCTCAATTTAAACCTGATGATAATTGACTTATGAAAGTAGCAATCAATAATTGATAATAAATTTGTCTGGAAGAATTTAATGCCTGCGGCGGTTAAAGATTTTTCTTTAACTGCCTTTTTTTATCGAGAGAGTTAATATATTTTCTTGACATATAAGACCGAAACCTTTATTCTCACACGTAAAAATAATATTTTATCAAATATTTATTCCTTTGGGGCAAAACCCCAGGGCGAAATAAGTATTTATTTACTTGGAAACCTAAGGTTTCTAACAATTTCCAAGATGTGTACCTGCGGTGGAGACCGCAGGTTGTAAACATTTATCAAATATTTGGACATAGAAAATGTGGTAAAGGTAAATTTCCAGTTCAAGGAAAAAGCAAAAGAAAAAATAGTGAAGAAAGGAGTTAATTATGAGAAAATCCGGCAGCAGACTTCTACAAATGATTTTATTTTTGGCAATTATTACACTAATCGGATGCGCTACTCAACAGGAGTATCAAAAGGCATTTGATAGTCAGCATTCACTTACCCAAAATCAGTGCACCTTCAAGCAGTCAACTGATAGTATTTTTATAATTGCAAAACAAGTATTTATTCAGCAAGGCTTCACTATTGAAAACGCAGACTTAAAGTCCGGCATAATAAAGGCTGTACGAAATATGCAGGATCAGAAAAGCGACGAATTTTCTTACAATATTCATGCATCAGTAGATATTTCAGAGGAAGCAGGTGACCAATCAATAGTCTCTTTGGCTGCAAGCCAACAGACAATTCTCCATCGTTCTACTTATACTTGGTGGCACCTTCTTTGGATAATACCGATTATTCCTACCGGAATCGAATATCAAACCGTAGTTGTCAAGGAAGGAAATGTTACTGATCCTGGTTTTTATACTGATTTCTTTAATTCTCTAAAAGTCGCGGTGACAAAGCATGATATGGCCGTCAAGGCTGCTGCTGCAAAGGCTTCGGGAAAGGCAGAACCTGAAAGCGTTACCGCCGAGAAAGCAGTGGAGGTAAAGCCAGAGGCGGAGACAAAGGCTGCGGCCGAAAAAACAGAGGCGAATGGAATAACCGCAGAAAAACCGGTAGCTGAAAAGCCGGTAAACAATCCGTGAATAATACGCCGGTCAGAATAGTAACTAAGGCACAACGACGGGTATGCCTGGTGCTGGATGTGGCGCAATTATTTTAAATTCATTTTAAAAGGGGGGGTAATAAGAATGAACAGAAGAAAAGTTTCCACTCAAGTTTTATTGTCTTTTTTTATAATGATGCTTCTGATGGTCATTGGTTGCAGCAGCGCTGAGGATGCCATAAAGGATGCCTTACCTATCCATAAGATTTCCGGCACTGTATATGACTCAAGTAAAAATGTGGTGACGACGAGCGTGACGGTTAACCTGACCGGCGAATCAAGCTCGTCGACCTCAACAGACAATAACGGAAAATACGAATTTGATAACCTGAAGAACGGAACTTATACCGTGTCAGCGGAGGGTTATAATAGTAAGACAGTAACCATCAGCAACGAAGATGTGACTGCCAACCTTACGCAGACAGTGTCATCTGACGGGACCGCAAGCGGGACATGGTCATGGAATTCAACGACGAGCACTCTGACCTTTGATTGGACAAATGTAAGCATTCTTTGTAGCGGGCCGAGTTCAGGCATTGACACGCAAACAGGTGTAACCATAGGAACCACCAAGATGACATGGGTAAATACAAATAATAACATGACATGGAATCGTTCAAGCGGAACAAAAAACGATCCCACCGGAACGTGGACGTCAACCGACTCAGATGGGAATACATATAAGCTTGAAATCGATGCCAATGGCAACTTGTCTGTCTCCGCACATATAATCTCGTGCGGCAGCAGCAGCAGTAGTAGCAGCAGCAGCAGTGGCGGGCCAACTGCCGGAAACTATACGATGTCGTGCACGATGACCGTTGCTGATGTTCAACAACAACCATATTCAAGCAGTTATACGGTAAATTCAGGAGATTCATATACGACAGCAAATACGGATTTTTGTAGCAATGTGACTTCCTCATTAACTCAAGCCGGTTGTTCAAGTCCGTCGTGCAACATCTCATGGTCGTCAAGCACCTCTGCCGGTTTTAGCTTTTCGGGCACCTGCAACAGTATACCTATATCCGATACTTGCACCATATCCCACCAGTGATGGTGTTTGTACCGTTGGTTGCGGTGTCACAGTGAGCGTTTGTGCCAACTCGGGTGCTGCTTGGTATGTGGTAAACGGGTCAACTAATTATTGCTGCGTGTCGCAATTAGATTGCACTGCGGCTGCACAGACGGTAGCTAATATTGCAGCCGCGGCTTGCGGCGGTTAATATAGAAAAACCAGATAGACCCTGCCCCCGCAATGGGGGCAGGGCTTTATTCCAATGAAAGTAAATTGGTATCAGAATTCAAAAAGATACTCCAGACTAAGTTTTTTTTCCAGCCGTTTATTGGCTTCATTTAACTTTTCCGGTGAGGAATAAACGGCCACCGCCGCTGAAGCTAAACATTTCTCTCTTTCAATTGGTAATCTTCATTTTCCCGGCTTCATAAATCTATTTGTTTGTAGGTGAAAGAAAGCTAGTCACCCTTAAAAAAATAAATTGATATTTTCCAAATGGAGTATCGCTGCGCAGAACTTCCATAAAATAAAAATAGGCGTTGCGAAGTGAGACGCAATTTGGAATTTATCAAGACCTTTTAGAAAGCTATTAATCATGATCTAATTTTAATTCCTTAATCATAAAATTATTTTAAAATTTGATGATGATTAATTGTTCAGACAAACATAAAACCAAAAAATTGAAAGTTTGCCTGTTGAAAATATTTTTCATGTCGTTGTTTTCGCTAAATTCCCTAGTATGAGGCGTCAAATCTTTGCTTGGCTCATTAGCGATGTCGAAAGGAAACCTTGACAGAAATGACGCTCGTGCTAAATAGTTTTAGTAATTTAACAGTGTGGACTTAAGATATGGAAAGTGATCAAGTCAAAATGAATCATTTTAGAAAATGGACTGAAGGCAAAAATCCATTTCTAGCAGTATCGGCTCTGAACATCGCCGGCTTTTCTAAAGAATGTTTTGTTTTATTTGAATCAATAAGAAAAGGAAAAAGAATAGAAGGTGATATCCCTTTACCTTCGCTAAAGACATGGCTCAAGCTGTATCGTAATCCAAAAAGAATCGGCAAAGAATTGCTCAATGCTTTAGGTAACATTAATGATGATACAGCCAAAGAAGTAAATATTCTTAAAATATTAAACAAAGGTGCAAGTCAACTTCAGAACAATGCTAATAAAGTTCAGAATGAATTAAAAAAACTGACACAAGATGAGTGGAAAATAATTAAAGAAAATAGCATGAAAATGATGGAAGAATATAAGGAACTTGCGATCAATGATTTTATGAGTGAACCAAATGAAGCTGAAAGAACAGAATTTTTAAAAAACATGACAAAGCCGGAATTAATTTTTTTTATTCGCGTGATGGCTCCCTGTTTCAGTCTTTACGGCACGTATCCACATGAGCTTCTTAGGCAAGCACAAAACGGCGATGATGATGCGTTAGTAAAACTTATCAGACTGGATAAATCTATCATTTTTGAACCAAAAATAAGTGAAATAATACATCAAGCACAGGCACTAAAAAAGCAGGAAAGGATGTCCAAAATAAAAATGGCATACAGAAGCTCGCCAAAAGTGACAATGAACATGAAAAAGATAAAATGTCATCTTGCTGGACTTATCTCATACTTATCCATGGCAATGAAACAAAAAATCACAGCAGCGGATATAAGGAATCTATTTGACGCAATTGCTCATGATATGAGTATAGATGCAGTTGATCCGGATATTTATAAGATGACTCCTGAGACATTTGAAAAAGAAATTCAAAGATCAAGAAACTTCTGGTACATCATTTTACCAGGCAAAAACTAATCAAGTTTTTGTCAGGTTCTTCTTTTTCTCATATGATAATTCTTCTTCCTATGGAAGATAGATTAACAACAAATACAGAGGATATACAAAAAGCCTGCGCGCAGGGGCGCCCGTAGCGCGCCCGCATGCGCCAGCAGGCAAGTGCTAGCAGAAAGGAGCTTTGAATTTTTAAATCAAGTTTATTCACGGATAAGCTAATGACTTTTATTCTTAAAGTGGACAAAAAATAATTCAATTTTTGTCCGGTAGTTTCTTTTCATACGTTGCTAGATTAGCTTCGTATGAAGAAGAAAACAAAACATAAAAATCTAGAAAAGCATGATGAAAGCGAGTGTGCTGGAAATTATTTTTCAGCGCAACAGACATCTGCCTGTCCGTCTGCCGCCGCCAGAGAGCCGGCGGACGGACAGGGGGTTAATGATGTTTATGAAAACGGTTGCCATACTCATGATAGTGGTAAAAGTATGGCGGAGTTTATAACATGCCATACGCTAATTTCACCAGTTAACCTGATTGATTATTTAACCTGCGGGATAGATTCTTTGGATGTTGGCTTTTATGTAGAGTGGAATAGTAATTGGGCAACACAAAGAGATCAATTTGATAAAAGAAAAGCAAATGCACAAGGAACAGAAGGCATCTTGGTTGAAGAATCAGGAATAAGACCTCATATCTTCTATGCTGGCGGTAAAGCTCCTAATTATCGCTATCATCTTAAATTCCCCGAATGTGACTGCTATATTGCCATTACTCAAAAAGCGTTTAATAGCCCTAATGTTTATGTTTCATTTACTTCAGAAGCTCTTCACTGGGAATTGTCAGAGCGTGAACTTATACAACTACTGGAGAAGGACATTGAATCTTTTGGAGGGGTGGTCTTGTTTCACAAGATAAGCCGTTGTGATTTATATGCTGATTTTAAAATTCCCGGAGGATTGAATCTTGATTTTTTGAGAAGTCATAAAGTGGGAAAGGCAAGGAAAACATCTCATTTTATGAATGGTGAAAAACTGGAGACATTCTATATCGGAGATAAAGGCGCTCCGCTTATGATGAGGATATATGACAAAGGGGTAAAAATTAAAAAAGACGGGACAGAAGCACGTTGGCTTCTTATCTGGTTCATTGATGATCCTCAAGATGTATGGCGGATTGAAGCACAAATAAGAAGAAAGATACTTAAAGAATATAACATTAACACAATAGAAGACCTGCATAAGAAAAAAGCTGACCTATGGAAAGATATTACAGACGATTGGATTACCCTTCGTTACCCGGACAATAAAAATCAATCAAGGCGTACGGTTCATGAATTTTGGAAATTGGTGCAAGATTGCTCAAAATTATTTGGTTCCTCGACTGGTGCAAAAAGACAATATGAAAAGATAAAGGCAATGAAGATTGATTGGCACATATCAAGAATTGCTAATCATTTTGTGTCCTGTTCAGCCATTCTTAAAGATTATAATTTTGAAAGTATTATTCAGAAAGTAAATAGTAAAATCTTGGTGAAACTCGATTTTGATACTTTTATTGAAAAGGTTAAAAAGAAATCGATTGAATTGGGGATTACTTTCTCAAGTGATGAAATTAAGAAATTGACAGAGGAAATATGGGCGAAAAAGAACATCCTGCCCCACAAATATAAATTAGATTCTAAATATCCTAAGAGTAAGGAATAGAATTTACAGGTCAATTTTTATGCAGAACTTTACTATTGACACAGGGTTAAATAACGCCATAATGACTCCTAAACAGGTGGCTGGATATCTTCAGATTTCACCGCGCACAGTTTACTCTCGCTGGGAGAAACTGGGGGGTTTAAAAATTGGCAGAACCCTGCGGTTCAGAAAGGAGGATATCGATGCCCTATTTCGTCAAAAAGAAAAAGAGATGGAGGGGGGTGGTAAAAAGAAACACCGAGAGGTTCACGCATCTGTTTCAGACAAAAACGGAAGCGAAGAACTGGGAAGTGGAAAAATGGAAAGAGCTGGAAAGCCCGAAACTGGAGAAGATAGAAACAGACATAGACTTGCTGACAGCTTCAAATGAGTATCTTGATTTTTGCAAGCGCCGGTTCTCATCTTCAACTTATGGCGAAAAGA
>PLMV01000083.1 GCA_003141615.1 Syntrophaceae bacterium | reverse complement strand
GGTTTCGGTCCGAAGAACGACGTGTTGTAGCTCATATTGTAGCCGTTGACTTTGACAATAGCGACCTGCTGGAGGTTCCCCTGATCGATGACCTGTGCGCCGGATTGCAAAGCGCGGTCGATGACCCACGTGACGGCCTTGCCGGAGTTGTACGCCCACTGTCTGATGAGTTTTGGGTTGCAACGGTGGGCGCTGTCTTTCATGAGTTTTGCGACCAGTGCCTCGATGCCAGCAGGATCGCTCTTCGCCAGATCGACACCTGTACCGGAATTGCCTTGCGAAACGACAATGTTCTCTTTCTGGAGCACCGCAACCTTGGCACCGTTCTCGGCTGCGGAGAGGGCTGCAGGGACTCCCGCCGCACCAGCACCGACTATGACCACGTCGAATATTTTCGTGTCCTTGATGTCTTTTTCTGCGATCGGCTCTGGCTTCGGCAGGAAAGAGAGCGTCGCAGCTCCGTCAGAGCTCTTGCCGAAGGTTATACCCTCGCCTGCGGTCTCTTCAGTAGCACTCTTGGGTGCACAACCGGCAAGGCCAAGCACGCCGACACCTGCTGCCGCAATTGCTGTTCGTGATAGGAATTTCCGACGTGAGATACCATGCTTGATCGTGTACTCAGTGTATTGATCCATTCCTCTACCCTCCGTCGATCGGGGTTTCCCGCCCCGGCTGGTTGAAATGGTTTGCTGTACGCCACGCGGTGGATATTTCAGCTTAGGTCCCGCGTAATTGAGCAGCCCTACGTGATTGATAAGAAATTGATAATAACTCGCTTTTGTCTGTATTAAAGATACAAAAAGGCGTCTTGTATGTCAAGGAAATTTTATCACAATATGCTATGTCGGATACCACATTTCAAATGGTAATCCTCAATACATATGACTGCCTAATGTTGTGGACTTGTAGGTGAAGTCAACAATTCCGCCTATTCATAAATTTTGAAAAATCGGTAATTGAAATTTTTTGTTTCTTACTTCCTGTAAGAAATAAATCGTTATCCTTGTCAAGTATACTTGATTTCAATCCGTAATAAACACAATTCCCTTCATATTTTGTGGCCAATATTTCATGTTGAAATAATTCTTGCTATTGACAAGTATTGGTGTAAACATTTCCAATGTTTCCATCTTTATCAGTTTCTTTAACGTACATTAAAAGCCTTACAATTATTTTAAATTCATTTTAAAAGGGAGATTAAGTATGAACCAAAGAAAAATATCCACTCAGGTTTTGTTGTATTTTCTTGTGTTGATGTTTCTGATGGTCATTGGTTGCAGCAGCGGCGGTGGGGATGCTGCTGCTCCGGCACCCACGGCAAAGACGATTTCCGGTACCGCGGCGGCGGGAACGCCGATCATCGGGACGGTTACAATTAAAGACAGCAGTTCCACTCCCATAGAGAGAGTCACTACAATTGCCGCGAACGGATCTTATTCCGTTGACGTGTCCGGCATGAAGGCGCCTTTCGCGCTTCGCGCGGACGGTTATGTTGGCGGCAGAGATTATCATTTATACTCCGCTGCGGTTGCCGCAGATATCAACGGTACGATTAATATCACACCTTTTACCGATCTAATCATTGCCAACATGGCCCAGCAGATAGCGGAAGAATATTATACTAGCGGTGCTTTTTCTACTATGACAGCCGACGAGTTGGCAGCGGCGGAAGAGGCCTTAAAGACTAAATTGCTACCTATTCTCACGGCTATGGGGCTTAGCACTTCTATTGATCTTTTACGCACATCTTTCAACGCCGATCACACTGGTCTGGATGCCGTCATTGACGTGGTTAAAGTCACGGTTGATCCTGACACAGTTAAAGCAACACTGACCAATGTTGTGAATAATGCAAGTATTACTATGAATATTGTGGCGGGCGGAACATCCACGGACACCTCCCTTTCTGCTACCGGAGTGACCACTGCAGTTGTAACCGATCTTCAGGCAATAGCCGGCTTGTTTGATACCTTTACATCACTTTTTGCCACAAGTCTGCCCAGTCCGTCAAATACAACATTGTTGAATTTGCTTGACGCCACATTCCTACACGATGGTCAGAATCGGGATTCTTTCCTTAGCCAAGTGACATCGAATAGTTCCATGATTGGCATAAGCTTTACCAATGTTGTTTTGCTCTCTATAGATGAGGTTGCTGGTACTGCTGTGGTTTCCTGTGTTGTAAATCAAAATGGCATCCCGGGAACCGAAACTTTCAATATGATTAATACAAGCGGTACGTGGCGCATGGCAGGAAATCGCCGTATTGCCTATGCAAATGTAAGAGCTGTGGCGCAATATCTTCCGAATGATGGAATTGTAGGCACCCATCTTTGGACTGGCTTGAAATTTAACATCGATGCCAGCTATCCAGCCGGCGCCGCTGTTCAATCAGCCGTTGTTACCGGCCCCGGTCTTCCAGGAGGGGGCTTCATTCTCAACAAGATAATAGGTTCTCCTGATTTTATGGGAAAAGACGAGCAACTCCCAATGCCAAACAGCGATGTCTATTACCTCACGAATGACACCACGATCGGCGCTATTCCCGAAAATGCTGAATACACCATCGTTCTCAAGAGTGCAGCAGATGGTGGCGGTTCTGTCCTGGCGACTTATACAGACACCATTCTCAAGAGACCGTTGAAGAATAGCGAGCTTTCCGTCGCCTTATTCCCGGTAATCATTGCGCCGACGCTGACAGCCCTGCAGGCCTATAGCGGCGGCAACTTAACCGTTACATGGACACTACCCACCGGGCTTTTATCTGAACAGATTGATTTGACATTAGCCGATGCAGGCGGGACCAATTCGACAACAGTGGAATCGAGTCTCAACGCCGCAGATACTTCCAAAACACTGACGATTACCACCCCCGCATTCACGGTGGCAGGGCGGAATCTCTGGCTTAAAACGGTAGACATTTACGACAGACGCTTTGAAATTGCGATCTGGTAAGGTTTTTTCTGAGAATGATTTAAGCAATATCATCTGAGTGGAGTAAAGGGGCGGGGCTTTTCCCCCGCCTCTTTTTAATAAGAGTGTTAATTAGAATTTGTCGTTTTGCCGACAATGCCTGATTAATGCGTCAATAGTCTACAATTTTTGCGTTACTATCTTTCCATCAGTAATCCTCAATTATGAAGAATGCCCACTACTGAAACTTTGTAGGTGAAAGAAATAATTTGGACGGTTCATAAATCGGATTTTTGTTTCTTACTTCCTGTAACAAAGCATTTGGTGATTTTGGCAAACATACTTCCTTTTAAATCGTAATTGTTAATTATGTAAATAAAAAAAGGCAGGTCAGATATAAGCTTGTAGACATATTCACCATACTCATGTACACACCGTTGTGTAAATTGATAAAGATCTGAAAGGGATAAAAAAGGCGCTTTTTCTTTAAAGGGTTTTGCCCAACCAACTTTCATGGAGGTGAAAAGATGTGGGATGCTTCAAAGTGTGATTTTTGTGGCGATTGTCTGGTAAAGTGCCGTTATGTCGATTACGACAAGGACAAGGCCGTAAGCGAAATAAGACTTCTCATGGAGGGCAAAGCTGCTGATATCCTGGACAGGTGCATTACCTGTAATGCATGTTTTCAAAACTGCCCGACCGGGGCTGATCCGGCTAATCTTATCTACAAAATGCTGGAGAAGATCGGGACTGGTACTATAGTTGCAAGCTTTAAACCTTATATTGATATAGTGACCAGGGCATTTGAAGGCAGTAGCGGTGGCAGTCAGGTAATAGAAGGGGATCCTGACAAGCCTGTCCTCTCCTTTGATTCCTTCCTGTTCACCCAGTTTCCGGAAGGTACGCTCGAAAGCAGGATGTTCAAGGGCATGACCGTGGTTCGAGGAAAAAAGTACGCTTCCCTGGTCGGCATGGGCCACATGGGCGGAGAGAGCCTCGCCGAAAGATATGGTCAAAAGGTGATCGAAGGACTGGCTGAGCTGGGCAAAGATATCGTTTATCTTCACAATGAAGGATATGTTCTGGCGCACGTCAAAGCCAAGGAGCTCGGTATTCATGTGCCCTATAAATACATGCACCTGTTTGAATACATGCGTGACTATCTTAAGAACAACCAAAACGATATTACCAAACTGAACAAGAAAGTTGCCTACCAGCCGAACTGCGCCGTCAGGTGGATACCGGAGCAGGATGTCTGGCTCAATGAAATTTTCGAGCTTATTGGGGTAGAACGCGTTTCAAGAAAATATGAGGGCCTGAACGCCTTGTGCTGCGGAGGGCCTGCGCTAGCCGTAAACAAAGAGCTGGCGTTGAATATCCAAAACGATAATATTAATGACGCGATAGAAAATCATGCCGAGGCCATGATCACGATCTGTCCCATGTGCGATGCAGTGATGCGCGATCAGACCTCAAAGGCCGGTTTACCCAAAATATTTATTACCGATCTGTGCCGTATGGCCCTGGGTGAAGTATCATGGCCTGTAAGCTAAATTATTACTATTCTTTTAACTAGTAGTTGGATAAAATACCGAAAAGCAAAAAGGATACTACGAAAAAAGAAACAGTGATGAAGGAAATGTTTTGAACAATAACTTTTTAACATCTTCGAGAGTGGAAGGATCAGAGATCGGCTCCACTTTGCTTAAGGGATTGCCCGAAGCATTGTCTATTTTGTAATGCCAGGAAACGACAAAACCGGGGACATGGATAACACGGCATTCTATCATGCCGCAGCAGGCGCTTCCGACGGTGGTGAGACCCTCAATATAAAGCAGATTCCGATTGCCGTAAGCCAGGCATCCTTCGGCAGTCACTTTGCGTATTACAGACATTAAAATAATTTCCGTACCGTAGGCGACATGAATGTGTTCAGACATAAAGACTCCAGGTGCAATGTTTCCTTCCAGGTGTGAGAGCATTCACTGATTCAATTATTGAATTAATTGATAAGAACTTTTTTTGTGAGGGTAAGTATAAGAAACGCGGTCTTGTATGTCAATTAAATCTTGGCCACAAAACGTGAGGCAATGTTAATGTTTCGGGTTTGCTATCCATTCTAAAACCATACCGCTTGTCATTCCCACCACCTTTGTCATACCGGCGTAGGCCGGTATCCAGGAAACAAACAGATTAAGCGAGCGAATACTGAATGATATATTGTTTCTTAAGAATCGAAGATTCTCCGTGGCTTGCCTCGGAGAGCTTCAATTACAAGCCGAGAATAGGGCCGCATAGCGGCAATTGTCAAGAGTAAAGATGAGCTCATTTTATTTTTGTATGATTTTGTAAATGTCAATCAATCACTTATTTGTTTCAGGCCGATTGGACGTTTATATAGTTCTTCAATTTGTGATCTTATAGGACGATTCTGATCCTTTTCATGCATGATAGATTTTATATGCCTGTCCTGCTTTTTCATTAACTTCGAATATGCCTTCAAGTCCTTAGATTCGTGTCCTATTGCTAATGATAAATCTATCGGTAAGCTTTTTGAGTGATCTTTCAATAGAAAGTCAAACGAATCTGTTCCCTTCAAATCAATATATGTTACATTCAAGAAAAATATGGCATAAGCTTTCGTTTCGGAATCATACTCTTTTGATTCATTAATTATGAGAGCAGCGTCTACTATTGCATCTTTGAAAAATTCATATGCATATGTTTCTCGCACTAGGAGTTGAATAAAATATAACATACCCATATGCGATATGTTTTTAAAAGGTGCTTTGACTTTATTAGATATAATATCTTTAAAAAGACAGGCCGCTTCCAAAAATATTTTCGATAATCCATCAACTATAATCTCATATTGCGTAGCGTAAGCTGCCAAGTAAAAATTAGACATATTAATAATTTTTAACCAACGTCTGACTTCTTTTTCAGGATGTAAATTAATAAGCTTGCTTAATAAGTCAGGATGATCCTTCTGAATTCCAAGGTAAAAGAAGTAAATATTTGACCAATACATATCAAACCCCTTTTCATCGACTTCGAAGCTCTTGTTCTTATCTAAATATTTTGCATAGAAAAATTCTGCAAAAGTTCTGTGTTTAAAGAATAAAGAATTCGCTTCTATATCTTCAGCAACGATTTCACATCGATCTATCATTTTTTTATATAGTTCATCTGATATAATTTCTAGATGACGTGGATCTAAATATCTTTTAAATATTTTGATCATTTCATCTTTTGAAATATGATTGGTTTCATTTTCAATAATATATTTTGAAAAATCCATTAGTACATGATCTAAGGCTTCATATTCTTTTTGAGATTGCAATCCTTTTTCCATATCCCATCTACCCAGCATGAGCTCAATGTACTTCATATATAATTCTGTAAGATTTGAAGGTAAATCTGCGGGATTTTCATTAATCAATCTAGCTAAAATGATTGCAGCAATTGGTGTTTTAGGCAATTCTTTTATCAATTGTGATTTTTTAAGGTCTTCCACTATTTTATTAGCTATGCTCAATTTGCCGCACAGCTTTCTAAGAAATTCAATCATTTTATTCACTGATAAATAACATAGTTCATATCTTCTAACCTTTCCTTCAAAATAGTCAATGTCATTATAACCTTTCAGGTATCTGCAAGTGATGACAACCTTTATGTTTGAATTAGTTTCAACTTCATGGATTATTTTTTTTAAATCACTTACACGATCTTCAATAGGCTGATTTTTTTCATCAACCGCATCTATTAATAGTAAATATCCAAAATCATTATCATCAAAGGCCCATTTAGTGTTTAATTCGTCAATTAATAAGATAGGATCACTCTTGTAATTATTGACTAAATCTTTATAGCTTATGGGGACCGGCAATACTTTCTTTTTCAAGAAAATTACCGGATTAGTATATTCATCTATAAGTTGCCTTGTAAGTTTAGATTTACCCGCACCCATTCCTCCTTCTACAAGAAGGAATCTTTCTTTGTCTATTTCTTCCCGAATGTCTACTTTATGATATAGAGAATGATGCTGTTTGTGTTTTTTATACTCAATTTCATGAGGATTGTAATAAACATCTTGTTCAACATAAATACTTCTATCTTCGAGATTAAGAAGACTTAATCTCGAATCAATTTCTTTATATCTTATGTTTAATTGAGAAAGATAATCGCCGATTTTTAAAGGAATGGCACTCCAATAATGAGAAGCATACTGATCGATCAATTTTACAAGAGATAATCCAGATATAAATTCAAATTTTCTAAGTTTGTATTTTTCGTGAATTTTTTCTTGGGCATTCTTGGTTATTGTTCCAGTTAAAACAATCCATATTTCAGTAATATAAATTTTATCTTTGCCGCCCGCAAAGGTCCGCGGTAATGAACATTCATCAATCTGCCTTTCTAAAGCTGTAAAATTTTGTGCAATCCCACCCAATTTTGCAATTACACCAATATAGTCAATTGTACCAAATGTATTATTGATAGATGAGAGCACAAAATCTGTGCCCATTTCACCAGTTCCGTGGGTGTATTCGACGCCTTGAATATTGGGCATTTTATAAAAAAGACTTTGCAGTAGTGGATGCAGTTCATTTACTTCATCAACAATATTTTCTAATCGTTTCTTTTTTTCTTCTGGCATGTTTTACCTCCCACATAAAAAGCATGGGTTCAGGTCTTGTCGGCCTGTTGGAATACTAGGGACAGCACCCTGTTTCTGAAGTTGGGTCTCATTACCCTCCGCTTAAAGCAGGATTGTTCCGCTAACTACAATGTACTTTATTTTTGAAATGTGTCACTCATCCCACTACGCTGCGCTTCGGGGATAGTTCGACTTTCAAATTCCAATACGCTTCGCTTTTGCAATTTGAGTCTCACGATAATACAAATTATTGAAAACAATGCAAGTATTAAATGCGTCAGGGGCAAGGGACCACGTGAAATGTGAAGGGTGAAAGGGAAGGGGCAAGGGGCAACGGTCAAAGGGCAAGATTTTGCCCAACCACTTCATCACTGCCTCTGCAATAAACTGATGACCGCTCTCATTTGAATACCTGGAATCTGACAGGACCAAATCATTACTGCACAGATTATGTTCTTCATAGGGACAATTTGGCCGATTGCTTTCAATATCCCAAAATGTTATAATTTTAGTTAAAGTATTGCCCAGATAGAAGTAATCGGGAGGAAATAATGGCAAGCACAGATTTACAACTAAAAGCGATTGACGCGCTTGTTCATATACACGCGGCTATTAAGAATGTGCAACTATATCCACATGCCGATCCCACGATCACGAATTCCATTGAAATGCTTTATCTTCACCTTGTGGACATATTACGACAGGAGGCTCCTCTGGTCTTTGCGGAATTAGAAAAAAAAGCCCTGATTCGCGAAAAATTTTCAAATCAGCAAGAAGACGAAACGATTCGTATTTCAGCCCTGCTGGATATCCTTCTCGGCTTAGGCGTCAAGAACATATCTTTTGATAAAGATTTGGAAAAGGAAGAACTGCATATTTTCATAAACCTTCTCGCGAAAAACCCGAAAGCTATACACGATGAAGATGGCTTGCCCAAGCTCATGTTGGAAAATGAAACAGCGCATATTCATCCGGATAATAAAGTATATGTACCCATGGAGAAGGATCAGGAAATCGTCTCCGACCTTGATATTGCGGAAGGTCAAATTTCTGAAAGTATTGCCGAGATGGAGAAAGTATTCACCCGTCTGAACGCGATGGACGGCGCCATTGAATCTCTTCCTTCCGCAGAGCAAAGGGATATGATCAAAAGATTATCAGTACGAACGGCAAAGTGGATAGAAATGGAAACAACCGTCACGCTTGCCTATAAAAAAATATGCCACCGTTTGCAAACACTTCTTCAAGACTTCATCACCTATGGATACTTTGCCGAAGCAATTCCGATTATAGAAGTTTTTAGTAATATTAATACCGGCGCACTGAAAAAAGATGATAAAGTGCGAGAGGTCTCTTTGGAAGTTCTCCGAAATCTGGCATCAGAAAATAACATTTACATCCTGTTTAGAGAAATGAACATCAACGAGAATAATAAAACAACTGAAGCCTGTCAGATACTTGCCGGATTTGGCGACATTGTAATAAACAAATTACTCAATATTGTCCGGGATTCCAGCGATAGCAAAGAACGTATACGCATTATCCATATTATTGAAGATATGGGGCACGCGGCAATACCGGGCATCAAAGCAAGTATTGCTATCAATGCTCCATGGTATTACTTGCGTAATATGGCCTACATACTTGGCCGCATTGGCAATGAAACTAGCGCTGATATACTTCGAGCTCTTTTGCTGCATAAAGACAAACGGGTCCGCAAAGAGGCATTAAAAAGCATTGGCCAGACCGGAGGGAATAAGAGAGGACCATTACTCCTGTCTTTTCTGCCGCAGGCAGAAGATGAATTGAGAGTTAATGTAATTGAAATGCTCGGTAAAATCAGATGCACCGAAGCGGTGCCTAATTTACTGGATATGCTCAAGAACAAGTCCTTGATAGCTAAGGATGAGCAGATATCCTTGCAGGAAAAAATTTGCAACGCTCTTGGAACTATTGGCTCGTCTGAGGCGATAAAAACTCTTTCAGAAATTGCCGAATCAAAATCTTTTTTAGGCATCCGGTCATATCCTGAAGAAGTCAAACATGCCGCTAAAAGAGCATTGGCAGATATAAAAATAAAACAGGAAGAAAATCAAAGTTGACGCGAGTGTGCGCCTTACCAATTCCGACGTGTGACCTTCAGGTTATGCGCTTCACTTTCGTAATTGGAGTTTCAACAATAAAGGGCGCTGTCACTAATCCTGCGTCCCTGCCAACTACGTTGGCGGGATGCCACAGATATCTTCGATATCCTCCGCCAGAGGCGGGATAATTCGACCTGCAAGTTTCAGTGCATTCTATTTCTGAAACTTGGGTCTCATTAGTTCCTCCTGCGTTTCGAGCTTCATTTCATTCGCTCTCAACGGGAGTCACAATCGCTTCGCTCCTAGGATATCCCTCTGTGCTTTGCACAAGGGACAATTCCATTTGCGCTTCGAACGTCGCATAGCTCGTTTTACCACGGCGCTACGCGCCTGGTATATCAAGGGATGCTCATTATCCTACGTCGCTTCGCTCCTAGGATAGTTCGTCCAACAAATTTNNCAAATTTCAGTGCGCTACGCTTCTGAAACTTGGGACTCACTAGGATTCCCCGGGTTCCGGGAAATTGGGTTTCTGCCGTGTGAGAAAGGCGGAAACTCCATGGATGCTTTCACCACTCGCAATGAGAGTGACTGCTTCTTCCGTCTCCAGCTCCAAGGCCTCTTGGGTTGTCAGATCGCCGGTTTTTCTGATCACGGATAGGGCATGGCGGACGGCACGCGGGCCGTTTTGCGCGATGGAAAGAGCGAGGGACAATGCTTCCTCAAGAGCCTTGCCCGGTGCACTGATACGGTTGGTCAAACCGAGTTGGAAGGCCTCTTCTGCATCCACCGTCCGGGCAGTGAGGATGAGGTCGGCAGCCCGGGAAGCACCCACGAGGTGGGTGAGCCCCACGACTCCGCCGTGGTCCGGCATGAGGCCGAGCCGCACCTCGGAGAAACAAATCACGGCTTTGGGATCCATGACCCGCAGGTCACAGCGGGAGGCGATTTCGGCTCCACCGCCGTAAGCCAGTCCGTTAATGGCGGCAATGATCGGGACCGGCAGTGAGACAAGACTGTCGGTGCTTGTCCTTACGCGGTGGATGAGGTCATACGCCGGGCCTTTGTCGTGTCCCTCCATTGCGGCTAATAATGGCTTAAGTAAAGGATTCTCCGGGTTCACGTCGAATCCTGCACAGAAAGCCTTGTCGCCGGCGCCGGCGAGGACGATAACCCGCGGAAGGCTGCACTTTAGCTCGGTAACCACCTTATCCAGACAGTCCCACATGTGCTGGTCGAAGGCATTTTGTTTTGCCGGCCGGTCGAGGGTAATGACTGCTATGTGTCCTTGCCGTTGGAGACTGATACCGTAATCTTTCATGCGTAACTCCTTTTTTGAGAAACGAGGCACAACTGCCCCTAATTATTTTGGCGATGGTCAAAGATTTTGCTAAGCCAAGTTAGTATTGCCTCTGCTATTATCTGATGTCCTCTATCATTGGGATACCGGGAATCTGACAGGACAAAATCCTTACTGCACAGATTATGTTCTTCAAGATAACCAGCCCAGTAGGTGTGTACTGGAATCAATTCACAGCCCAGGTCTGAAGCCACAATCCTTAAAGACCTGTAAAAGATATAAACAGCATCCATATCATGAGGATTATCGAAGGTGTGGGAAGTAGCCAGGAAGATAACTGGATTGAAGCGAAGGCGCGCCAGCCTGATCATCTGCACGAGATTTTCCTGAAATTCAGAGCGGTAGACATACTGAAAAGCATCATCAACACCGAATTGGACAAGAAGGATATCAGGCCCAAAGTTAGCAATGTCCTCGTTGAATGTGCCGATACCATCAAAAGTGGTCTCTCTGTACCTTGATCGGTTAATCACCTCGATCCCTTTCTTGAGAAGGGATTCTTTTAGAATATCTGCATAACTTTTGATCACACCATGACCAGCAGCAATACTTCCACCACGGATAAGCAGTTTCATGACCGGACGTGCATCCTCAAAAGGGGTACAATAAAAACTAAAATTTCCTTACCGGTGAGCTGCGTTTTGGCGTAGCTCACATGGCCCTCAAAATATTCAACAACTCTAAATTATCCTAAAAATAAGATGTCTCCATATTATTATACAAACAAGGCTTCAAAATTTCGGGGATTGATGATTACAATATTCTTGTAGCGCTTCAGCACTAACAAGTCTTCATCACCGGTAACGATATAATCCGCGGTTGCAGAGACAGCGCAGGCAATAATCATATCATCATCTTGATCCCGGCAAGTGCGAGCGATTGAGGTAGTTTCGTCAATCCCGCGAGACTTGGAATCCCCCGGCTCCAGCCGGGGGAGGAATGCGCCGTAACTCGCGGGAGGTCGCGTTATTACAGGGAGCCTCCGGCTCCTGCCGGAGGGGGCTCCACTAATTTCGGACGCGGCTTCAGTTACAATGGACGTTATTTCGGATACATCAGCAGATGATATTTTAAATTTTTTTGTAAGGGTATTCTTAAATTCGCGGATAATATCATCAGATAGAACTAAATCAAAATCGCGCTTGCGGGCGCGGATGAGCAGGCCGGAACAAAGCCCTTCCGTCAAAAATGCGGCGATCAGAATATTTGTATCAAATACCGCTTTCACGATATTGCCTTAAAAACATCTTCATCCGTTACAAAACCGGCGGCTCTGGCCTTGCTGTTCAGACGTTTCTTCATACGGCGAAATCTGTTTTCCCACAAAAACTCCGCAAGAGATTCTTTTACGATATCGCTTTTGTTTCTCCCTGTTTCTTTGGAAAGGACGTTCAATTCGGCGGCCAATTTCTTAGGTAAACTTACAGACAAAACACTTCTCATATTACACCTCCGCCACTACAATACACTACAACAATAAAATATTCAAGAGGAATGATATTTACTCTTTCCCATTGACTTACCGCTCTCATTTCTCCTATAATACAACAATACAAAAACGGTGTAATACTTGATCTACGAGGAGAAATCTAAAGATATCATGATTTCAAGACGTGATTTTTTAATAACACTTGCAAGGCTAGCCGCAACAGTTGGCGGCGCCGGCATGATTCTGGTCGATCCTGACTGGCAGAGATTTTTGTTAGGCGGCGATTCTGGTCTCGCTTTCGGAGGTACTTATTTAGATGAACTTGTTAGTTCAGCTCCAAAGGCCCGCTACTGGACTCCGCTCACGATAAAAGGCGATGGCTATTCCCCTGAGGAAACCATTGTCAGATGTCTTCTTTGCGCCAATGGCTGCGCCATTGTTAACGGTCAACGTGGAAGATGCCGGACGCGCATGAATGTCAACGGAGAGTTGCGCAGTCTTGTCTATGGCCGCCCCATATCCATCCATATTGATCCGATCGAAAAAAAACCTCTTTACCATTATCTGCCGGGAGCTGCGGCATACTCTCTTGCCACCGCCGGATGTCCGCTCAGGTGCAAGTTCTGTCAAAACTGGGAAATCTCTCAGGCATCACCGGAAGATCATCAGGTTTCATTTACGCCGCCTGCCAAAATTGTTGATGGTGCACACGCCAACAAGGCGCCTGTTATCGCCTTTACTTATAATGAACCAACGGTTTTCACGGAATATCTGACCGACATTTCCCGGGACGCGAAAAAGCAAGGCATTCGTTCAGTATTGATAAGCTGCGGATTCATGAACGAGGCGCCTCTTGCCGAAATGTGCAGGGTGCTTGATGCCATAAAGATCGACCTGAAGGGATACAGCGAGGATTTTTATCGCACTGCGTGCGGGGCAGAACTGCGTCCCGTTCTCAGAAGCATCAAACAGATAGCGAAGAGCCGTGTCCATCTTGAAATTGTGAATCTGGTTGTACCCACATTAAATGATTCAGACAAGATGTTACAGGAGCTGATAAACTGGATATTGGGAGAAGTTGGTCCCGATGTTCCTGTTCACTTCACCCGCTTTCATCCCGATTACCAACTGCTGAATCTCCCTCCCACACCGGTTGCCACCCTGGAACGCGCCTATAACATGGCCATAAGCAAAGGAATGCATTATCCATATGTGGGAAATGTACCGGGCCATCCGGGAAATCACACCTACTGTCCAAACTGTAAAAAGATTGTGATAGAGCGGCAGGGATTTTTTATAACAGCGATGAACATAAAGGATGGTTATTGTAAATTCTGTAGGCGGAAGATTGCCGGTGTATGGACATAAAAGGAGGTTATAAGAAAATGAAAATATTAGGATTGAACCTTGCATTGCTTGTCATCGTTTTTTGTTTTGCCACGGCTTGCCAGGCGAATAAAGGGTCGGACACTGATGTTCGTGAACCTGCTGTCGCGGGAAAGTTCTATCCTGAATCCGCGGCCAAGCTGAGACTCGCCATTGAAAAATTCCTTCAGGATGCGGTTCCTGTCAAAGTTCAAAAACCAGTTGCCATCATTGTCCCCCATGCCGGATACATATTCTCCGGTCAGATTTGCGCCGATGGGTTCAAGCAGGTCAGTAATCAGAAATACGATGTGATTGTTATCCTGGGGACAAACCATACAAACTCTGATTTTCAGAAAATTTCGCTATATCCGGGCGACGGTTTTCGCACTTCCCTCGGTACGGCGCCGGTGGAAAAAAATATTATTTCCTCGCTTGTAAAAGAAGATCCAGCCGATTGCACTTTGGATAAATCACTTCATGAACGTGAGCATTCCGTCGAAGTAATGGTGCCCTTTATCCAAGTCGTCTTTCCTAAAGCAAAGATTGTCCCGGTTATTGTCGGTTCACCGGATATGCAGGTATGCATTCGCTTCGGTCAGGCTCTGGCGAAGGTTTTGAAAAACAAGAACGCATTGATTGTCGCGAGTTCCGATCTCTCTCACTACCCGTCTGCCCAAGACGCGAACATCGTAGACAAAGAGACCCTCGCGGCCATTGCTAAGTTAGACCCCGCAGCTTTTCGCGCAACTGTGCAGGCGCATATGGATAGACGCATTCCCAACCTTTATACGAGCGCTTGCGGCGAGGCGCCGATTATGGCGGCAATGGCAGCAGCCAAATCTTTGGGCGCTGCCAGCGGAGTGGTTGTCAGCTATGCCAATTCAGGAGATACATCTGTCGGTGAGCGCTCGCGTGTCGTGGGATATGGCGCGGTTGTATTAACCGCGGATGAAGGGGAGAAAAACAGCGGCGTATCCGCTCAACCGATACCAGCTGCCGTTTCCTCTGCTGCGCTGACGTCATCCGATAAAAAGGCATTGCTTGCTTTTGCCAGAGAAACGTTGTCCCGGATTTTTTTGACTGATACAGTTCCGTTGGCAAGGGGTTTCAACTCGACTCTTCAACAGCAGCGGGGTGCTTTTGTGACACTCAAGAAAAAGGGCGAGCTTCGCGGCTGTGTCGGCCGGATGATCGGAGATGAGCCGCTGGTAAAGATCGTCGGCGTTATGGCGATTCAGGCGGCCTTTAATGACAGACGGTTTAACCAGTTAACCGCCGATGAACTAAACGATATAGAAATAGAAATATCCGCGCTGACACCGATGAAAAAAGTATCCGGAGCCGGAGATATCGTTGTCGGCAGGGATGGCGTCTTACTCAGCAAAGAGGATCATCACGCCGTTTTTCTTCCTCAAGTGGCAACAGAACAAAAATGGAATCGTGAAGAAATGCTGGATAATCTTTGCCTGAAAGCCGGATTGACGGCGGGATGCTGGAAAGAAAAAACACAATTTTCAACCTTTCAGGCTGTAGTATTTAGCGAATCGCAATTCAGATAAAGTCATGGCCATTTCTCTTCTCGCCGTTGGATTGATTTCAATTCTGGGACAGGTTGTCCTGCTTCGGGAATTGAATGTCTCCTTCTACGGGATCGAATTGATTTACCTCCTGGCCCTGGGAATATGGTTATTCTGGACTGCTGTGGGCGCAGTTGTCGGACGCCGGAATCGTTTCCCGTCGATTAAATACATTGTGGTACTTTTTATCATCTTCGGGATCGCCATTCTTCTGGATATTGTGTTCATCCGTTCCAGCCGTCTGATCTTTGGCGGCATACCCGGCGCATATCTTACCTTTTTTCAGCAATTGATTGTTGTAGTCATTTCCATCCTTCCCGCGGGGTTGTTGTCCGGCCTCTTATTCCAGTGGACTGCAAAGGCATACGTGACAACAGGCAGGACGCTGGCCTCAGCCTATGCTATTGAAAGCGCGGGCGGATTAATTGGCGGATTGTTTTCCACCCTTTTTATCATGTGGGGATTACAGAATTGCTCTATAGCTTTTGTTTGTGCTCTTGCTTCAGTTATAACACCCATAATCATTTTAAGGGGATTAAGGACATCACTTCTCCGCTGGACAGCAACTGTCTTAGCTTGTATCTTTCTGGCGCTCCTGTGGAAGACATCTTACCTGGATCGCCAGATGTCCATATGGAATCACCCGAATCTTTTGGAAAGCAGTGATTCTCCATATGGCAGAATTACCGCAACAAGGCTGTACAATCAGATATCCGTTTTTGAAAATGACGCCCTGGCATTTGAAACTGAGGGAATCGAAGCCGAATACTTCTGCCACTTGGTGGCACTCCAGCACCCGAATCCACAGGAAGTGCTGATTCTGGGGGGTGGAATTGAAGGGATCGTCAGAGAAATAGCGAAGTACAAACCAAAGCGGATTGATTATGTCGAACTCAACCCCGTCATGCTGAACCTGGTGACGCGATATCTTCCTGATGACATCCGGAAGTCGCTTAGAGAACCGAACGTCCATATTATTTTTGCCGACCCCCGGCAATATCTTAAAAAGAGCGGCACGTACGATCTCATTTTGGTCGGCATGCCGGAACCGGCCTCGGGACAGGCAAACCGCTTCTACACGCAGGAGTTTTTCAAACAATGTTCAGCAAAACTCAATCCCGGAGGAATTTTGGGGTTCAGGCTCCGCACGGCTGAAAATCTATGGACAATGCCTCTGACCCGCCGCAACACAAGCATCTATAGCGCTCTGCAATCTGTTTTTCCTGAGGCGCTATTTCTTCCGGGTACAACGAACGTTGTGACCGCCTCTCGCGCACCTCTGCCGCGCACGCCGGAAATCATGTCCCGCCGGTTACAGGACATGAAAATAGTGACAAGATTAATTTCACAGAATTACATCAAGTACCTTTTTACAAACGACAGATTTTTTCAAATCAGAGATTTGCTCAAGAAAGAAAAGGCGCTGCCTAATACCGACATCAGACCGGTTTGTTATCAGTACGCCTTCATAATCTGGTTGTCGAAGTTTTTTCCGCGCATTGCCCTTGTTGATCCATCTTCAATCATGGATAATGATTTTTTAAAACCGCCTTTATCATTGTTGTTGTGGATCAGTCTACCCATTATCTTTCTTTTAAGCCGCTTATTGCCAGCACTGCGCCGCGCAATGCTGGTCGCCGCAGCAGGATTTATGGGAATGGTTTTGGAAACAATCCTCATCCTTTATTATCAGGTAAAACACGGGGTGCTCTATCAGGATATAGGACTGCTGCTGATGAGTTTCATGGCGGGTCTTGCTCTGGGTGCAATGATTATCAACAGAGAGATGGCCCGACCTATCGCCAATCGAATGCTCTCACGATGGTATGGTATCAGACTGCTCAGCGGATTTTGTTTTTTGTGCGCGTTTACGGGAATGAGAGTAACGATGAGCATCTCCGCCGGTTTGGTCGAGATTTCATGTCTCCTGGCGATAGCGGGTTTTTTAGTCGCCGGTATTTTTGCCTACGCCAGCCTTCATGAAATTGAAGACCAAAAAAACGTAATTTCACCGCTGTACTCCGCAGACCTCATCGGTGGATGTCTTGGCTCTCTGCTCGGCAGTCTGATCTTAATTCCCCTAGTGGGCATGGATGTCACCACATGGGGAATGCTTCTTCTTGCCGCATTTTCTATTCTTTTGGTATGAGTGTAGCCCCCGGCTTTTGCCGGAGGGAGCGTCACTCAGATCCACTTGAGGATTCCCGCAAACACAATTAGAGCAATGGCGTTAATGGCGAAGAGAGAACCGATGAAAAGCTTTTGTGCCCGAGGTTGCCAGTCATGCACGTAACAGGCGGCGGCGAAAAAGGGGATGTAAACCGTCACAAAAACCGGGAA